>JBKJTC010000204.1:0-8048 GCA_046590925.1 Lysobacteraceae bacterium
CAGGCCAGCGGTCGCCTGCGCGGCCCGGTGGTCGGCACGCTGATGACCAATTACGGCCTGGAGCGCGCGTTCGGCGAGCGCGGCATCGCCTTCATGCGGACCAAGGTCGGCGACCGCTACGTCCATCAGGCGCTGCTGGAACACGGCGGGGTGCTGGGCGGCGAAACTTCCGGCCACCTGCTGTGCCTGGACCGGGTCAGCTCCGGCGACGGCATCATCAGCGCCCTGCAGGTGCTGGAAGTGCTGCGCCGGCGCGGCCTGAGTCTGCAGCAGGTGCTGGCCGGTTTCGGCAAGGCGCCGCAGAAGACCGTGAACGTGAAAGTGGCCGCGGGCAGCAGGCCGGCCGAGGCCGACAGCGTGAAAGCGGCGCTGGCCGAGGCCCAGGCAGCGGTGCAGGGCAGGGGGCGGGCTTTCCTCCGGCCCTCGGGCACCGAGCCGGTGGTGAGGGTGACGGTCGAGGCCGATGACGCCCGGTTGATGCAATCCACGCTGGACCGGCTGGCCGACGCGGTTCGCGCGGCGGTTTGATCGCGGTGGCTCGATCGATGCTTTGATCGCGATCAAGGACGGCCATGCCGTCCGCGATCAGAATTCCGCATCGCCCATGCCGGCCCGGCAGCGGTAATCTTGACGCAGTATTCCAGGACGATAGAACGATATGACCCAGGCTTCCACCCCGTACATTCCGACCCTCGACATCCGCCGCTACATCGATCCCGTGGACAGCGGCGACCGCGACGCCTTCGTCGCCGAACTCGGCGCGGCCTACCGCGAGTGGGGTTTCGCCGGCATTCGCGGGCATGGCATTCCGCAGGATCTGATCGACGGCGCCTACGACACCTTCGTGCGTTTCTTCGCCCTGCCCACCGACACCAAGATGGGATACCACCTGTCAGGCACCGGCGGCGCTCGCGGCTACACCGCGTTCGGCGTGGAGACCGCGAAGGATTCCAAACATTTCGATCTCAAGGAGTTCTGGCACATCGGCCGCGAGATCCCGGACGATTCCGGCTATCGCAAGGTCATGCCGCCGAACCTGTGGCCGGAAGAAACCCCGCACATGCGCGAACGCGGTTATGCGCTGTATCAGGCGCTGGACGCGCTGGGTTCGCGGGTGTTGTCCGCACTGGCGCTGCACCTCGGTCTGCCGGAACACTATTTCGCCGACAAGACCGACTCCGGCAATTCGATCCTGCGCGCGATCCACTATCCACCGATCACCGCCGACGACATTCCGAACGTCCGCGCCGGCGCGCACGAAGACATCAACCTCATCACCCTGCTGGTCGGCGCCAGTGCCGCGGGTCTTGAAGTGAAGTCCAAGCAGGGCGGGTGGGTGCCGTTCACCTCCGACGCCGACACCATCGTGGTCAATATCGGCGACATGCTGCAGCGCCTGACCAACCACGTGTATCCGTCCACCACACATCGCGTGGTCAATCCGCCGGGCGAGCAGGCGCGCAAACCGCGCTACTCGATTCCGTTCTTCCTGCACCCCAATCCCGACTTCCTGATCGATGTGCTGCCGTCCTGCGTCAGCGCCGATCATCCGAGCCGTTATCCGGAGCCGATCACCGCGCAGGGTTACCTGGAAGAGCGGCTGCGCGAGATCAAGTTGAAATAAGGCCTTCCGACAGTCAGGAAAACAGACCTGTCATTCCGAGCCGAAGGCGAGGGATCTGCTTCTTGGGCGCATTGATCAAGAATTGGCCGATGAGGGCGGGTCATCGCTTCTTATCTAGTGATCACGGATGGAGTACTGATGGCGACGATTGCTTGCTTGGGCTGGGGCTCGCTGATTTGGCGACTGGATGGCTTGCCCATCAGGAGGCATTGGTTCGAGGACGGGCCTTTGCTTCCTGTCGAGTTTGCTCGTCGATCTCAGGATGGTTCGATCACTTTGGTGATTACCCCGGGCGCTCGGCCTTCGCGTAGTTTGTGGGCTGTCATGGATACGGATGAGCTTGAAATAGCCAAAGAGGATTTGCGACTTCGAGAACGGACTGATAAAGAACGGATAGATAGTTGGTCCTTGGGCGAGAAGCCGCAGGACAAGATTCCATCCTTGGGAAAGTGGGCTGAATCTCAAAGCGTCGAGCACGTAATCTGGACTGGCCTGCCGCCGAAATTCAAAGGGCAGGACGACAGAATTCCTTCGGCGGAGGAGGTCGTCAGCTATTTTCGGACCCTCAATGGCAGTGTTCGAGACAAAGCTGAGGCTTATGTCCGGCAGGCCCCTAGACAAATCGATACGGACTATCGCCGTCGCATTGAGGCTGAGTTGGGTTGGACGCCACGAGACCCAGTTTGAAACGCGGACAATCAATAGCCCATCACTCCCGCGCAGGCGGGAATCCAGAGTCTTTGAAGCGCGCCGAGAGCAAGAAGCTGGACCCCCGCCTGCGCGGGGGTGACGAGTCTATGGCTGAACCCCGAATCTGACGGCGAGTTCGGTCAGTCCGCGTCCCGGAACTCCTTGCTGCGGCTGGCCACCAGCGCGCGCGCCAGGCCATCCGGCAGATATTTCGAGATGCCGGCGATCACCCGGTTGGCGCGGCCGGTGATGCAGCGGGTCTGGCCGCGCTCCACGGCGTCCAGGCCCAGGCGGGCCACGCTCGCCGCGTCCAGCCACAGCAGCTTCGGCAGTTTCGACACCCGCTCGCGCATGCCGTTGACGTCGTGGAATTCGGTGTAGGTGAAGCCCGGACACAGCGCCGAAACGTTCACCCCGCGTTCCTTCACTTCCAGCGCCAGCGCTTCCGAGAAGCGGATCAGGAAGCTCTTGGCGGCGCCGTAGAGAGTGTGCCCGGCCGATGCGGGCACCAGTCCGGCCAGCGATGCCACATTGACGATCCGGCCGTAGCCGGCGGCTTCCATCGCCGGCAGGAAACGATGGGTCAACTCGGAGACGGCGACGATCATCACCTGCAGGAAATCGGCATGGGTCTTCCAGTCGGCGGACAGATAGCGCCCGGGCACGCCATAGCCGGCGTTGTTCACAAGATGAGCGACGTGCAGCCCGCGAGCGGCGATCTCGGCCTGAAGCGCTGCCGGGGCGCCGGGATCGGTCAGGTCGGCGGCCAGCGTCACCACGTCGACCCGGGGCCGCAGTTCTTCGGCCAGGGCCTGCAATCGTTCGGTCCGGCGGGCGGTCAGGATCAGCGGCACGCCGCGGCGGGCGTATTCGCGCGCGATCGCCGCGCCGATGCCGCTGGAGGCGCCGGTGACCAGCGCGTATCCCTTGGCGTGCCCGCTGCTGTCAGCACTCATGCTTGTCCTTTCCATTCATGGGGTTGGAATCGTGTGTTCGAGGTCGGCTCAGCCGCCAAGCATACCCGCCGCCGCGGTCGGGGTACGCCATCGGCTATCCTGTCCCCAACCGTATTGATCGATATCGTTCTGGAGCATCTCATGCGTCGCAAAATCGTCGCCGGAAACTGGAAGCTGCACGGCACCCGGGCCTTCGCCACCGAGCTGGTGTCCGCCATCGCCGCGGGGTTGCCGATGCCCGGCGTCGATGTCGTGGTGATGCCGCCGCTGCCCTACATCGGCGAGCTGATCGAGGCCTTCGAGGGCCGGGGCCTTCAGTTCGGCGCCCAGGACGTGAGCGCCAACGAAAAGGGCGCCTACACCGGCGAGGTTTCGGCCGCGATGCTGGTCGATATCGGCGCCCGCTACGGCCTGGTCGGGCATTCCGAGCGCCGCCAGCATCACGCCGAGCACGACGCCCTGATCGCCCGCAAATTCCTCGCAGCCAAGCACGCGGGATTGGTGCCGGTCCTCTGCGTGGGAGAGTCCCTGCACGAGCGCGAAGCCGGTCAGACCGAGTACCGGATCGAGACCCAGCTCGCCGCGATCTTCGAGCACGCCGGCGCCCAGGCCTTCGCCGGCGCGGTCATCGCCTACGAACCGGTGTGGGCGATCGGCACGGGCAAAACCGCCTCGCCGGCCCAGGCCCAGGCCGCCCACGCCTTCATTCGTGGCGAAGTCGCGGCGCGCGATGCTACAATCGCCGGCTCGCTGTCCATCCTCTACGGAGGCAGCTGCAAGCCGGACAACGCGGCCGAGCTGTTCGCACAGCAGGACGTGGATGGCGGATTGATCGGTGGCGCCTCGCTGGTGGCTGCCGATTTCCTCGTCATCGTCGCGGCCGCACGGGCCTGACTCTCTGAGGATGTTCTCTGGGATGCAGGCTCCGAGCGGAAGCGCTTCCGTCAGCCCCGCACCTTTTCCTACGAGCGCCAACGATGCTGTTGATCCTCAATGTTGTGTACGTACTGGTCGCGATCGCCATGATCGCGCTGATCCTCATGCAGCGCGGCGCCGGTGCTTCGGCGGGCTCGGGTTTCGGCGCGGGCGCCTCGGCCACGGTGTTCGGCTCGCGCGGCGCGTCGAACTTCCTGTCGAAGTCGACCAAGTGGCTGGCCATCGTGTTCTTCTCGGTCGCGCTGTTCATGGCGTGGCAGGCCACCCATCTGGCCAAGCCCAAGGCCGCGGCCGAGCAGGATCTAGGCGTGATGTCGCGGACGGCGGTGCCGAAGGCCGATCCGAAAGCTCCAGCGGTGCCGGTGGCGCCTGCCGCGCAGCCCATTCCGGCCGCGCCCGCACAGTCGGCTCCCGTGAAGTCCGTCGACCAGCCGACGCCTCCGGCCGCAACGGCCCCGGCCGAACCGGCGCCAGAGGGAGGTTGAATGCGTTTCCGGGGTGCGGGTTCTTTACCCGCGCCTGAAGTCGCTTCGACGCATCGCATCGCGAGCGCATCGGCGAACGATATCGATACCGGCGCACCATCCCGGCTCGGATCGAAAAGGGTGCGACTTTTGCGCAGCATCCTTTACAATAGTCAGGCTTCGCGCGCCGCACGGCGCGAAACAGCGATATTGCCCAGATGGCGGAATTGGTAGACGCACTACCTTGAGGTGGTAGCGACGTAAGTCGTGGGGGTTCGAGTCCCCCTTTGGGCACCAACGCGCAGCAACAATCAGCGTCACCTTTACCGAACTTGTGCACGGACGCATGAGGCGATGTCAGGGAAGCGACATCCGGTTCCGCGAACGCCCGCACATCCCTTGTGCGGTTTTTTTCGGGGGGCGGAAACGCGATTCGGTCACAGGCGATCCATCGACACAACCCCAACGCCGAGAGAACTGAAGTGCTGGCCGAATATCTGCCGACCCTGCTGTTTCTGATCGTTGCCACCGGCATAGGCATCGCCCTGATCGTCGTCGGCAACGTCCTCGGCCCCAAGCGCTTCGACGCCGAAAAACTTTCGCCTTACGAGTGCGGCTTCAACGCATTCGAAGACGCGCGCATGCGCTTCGACGTGCGCTATTACCTCATCGCCATCCAGTTCATCATCTTCGACCTGGAAATCATTTTCATCGTGCCGTGGACGCTTGTGTTCACCGAGCTGGGTCCGCGCGGCCTGGTCACCATGGGGCTGTTCGTCGGCATGCTTTTTCTCGGCTTCATCTATGTCTGGAAGCGCGGTGCGCTGGAATGGGAGTGACGGTGCGACCGTCGTTTCCCTTCCTGCGCATCCACCGGAGTCCTGTCTGATATGGGCGTCATCAATAGCATCCAGAAAGTCGCGGATTTCGCGAACAATCCGATCCCGGAAGGGCGGCTCGACGACATCCTGCGTCCCGAAAGCCTGCTGTCCGAAGACGGCAATCCGCTGCTGGAACACGGCTTCGTCACCACCAGCTTCGATGTGTTGTGGAACTGGGCGCGCACCGGCTCGATGTGGCCGATGACCTTCGGTCTGGCCTGCTGCGCAGTGGAAATGATGCACGCTGGCGCCGCACGCCTCGATCTCGACCGCTACGGTGTTGTGTTCCGCCCGTCGCCGCGCCAGTCCGACGTGATGATCGTCGCCGGCACCCTCGTCAACAAGATGGCCCCGGCGCTGCGCAAGGTCTACGACCAGATGCCCAACCCGAAGTGGGTGATCTCGATGGGCAGCTGCGCCAACGGCGGCGGCTACTATCATTATTCGTATTCGGTGGTGCGCGGCTGCGATCGCATCGTCCCGGTCGACGTGTACGTCCCGGGCTGCCCGCCGACCGCCGAAGCGCTGGTCTACGGCATCCTGCAACTGCAGAAGAAGATCCGCCGCGGCACCAATTTCGGCGACAACATCCAGGGTGTCCGCTGACATGGCCGACAACGCCCTCGTCGAACGCCTGCGCGCGCGTTTCCCGGCCGCCACCGTCACTGTCGCTGAACCCCGCGGCGAACTCGGCATCGAGTTCCCGGATGGCGACTGGCATGCCGGCTGCGAAGCATTGCGCGACGAGTTCGGCTTCGAATCGCTGGTCGATGTGTGCGGCGTCGATTATCTCGGCTACGGCAGCGACGAGTGGGACACCGATGTCTCCTCCGAAGGCTTCAGCCGCGGCGTAGAAGGTCGCGGCGTCGGCCGTTTCAAATACGGCGAAAGCACCACGCAGCAGACCGAAGGCCTGGAAGGTCAGGCTATCCTGCCGGTTCTCCACCGCCGCTACGCCGCGGTCGCGCACCTGTTGTCGGTGCAGCACAACAGGCGCCTGCGCGTGAAAGCGTTCGCGCAGAACGACGACCTGCCGATCGTGGCGTCGCTCACCGATCTGTGGCCGGTGGCGAACTGGTTCGAGCGCGAGGCGTTCGATCTGTTCGGCATCATCTTCGAGGGTCACCCGGACCTGCGCCGCATCCTCACCGATTACGGCTTCGTCGGTCATCCTTTTCGCAAGGATTTCCCGCTGATCGGCAATGTCGAAGTGCGTTACGACGAAGAGAAGAAACGCGTGATCTACGAACCCGTCACCTCGGTCGAGCCGCGCGTCGGCGTGCCGCGCGTGATCCGCGACGACGCGCGCTACGCCACGGCTTCGGGCGAATCCGCAGCGCGCAAGGCGGAGTTCCCGAAATGACCACTGTGCGCCAAGCCAGCGAAGCCTTCGCCAGCAACATGACCGAATCGAAGCAGGAAATCCGCAACTACACCCTGAACTTCGGCCCGCAGCATCCGGCCGCGCACGGTGTGTTGCGTCTGATCCTCGAAATGGACGGCGAAATCGTCCAGCGCGCTGACCCGCACATCGGTCTTCTGCATCGCGGCACCGAGAAACTCGCCGAATCCAAGCCGTTCAACCAGTCGATCGGTTATATGGATCGCCTGGACTACGTGTCGATGATGTGCAACGAGCACGCCTACGTGCTCGCCATCGAACGGTTGATGCAGATCGAAGCGCCGGAACGCGCGCAGTGGATCCGCACGATGTTCGACGAGATCACCCGCATCCTGAATCATCTGATGTGGATCGGCTCGAACGCACTCGACCTCGGCGCGATGGCGGTGTTCCTGTACGCCTTCCGCGAACGCGAAGAGCTGATGGACGTCTACGAGGCGGTATCGGGCGCGCGCATGCACGCGACCTACTACCGTCCGGGCGGCGTGTATCGGGATCTCCCCGAAAAAATGCCGCAGTACCGCGAATCGCCGTGGCGCAAGGGCGGCAAGCTCAAGCGCTTCAACGAATGGCGCGAAGGCTCGATGCTCGATTACATCGAAGCGTTCGCCAAGGACTTCCCTGCGCGCGTCGACGAATACGAAACCCTGCTCACCGACAACCGCATCTGGAAACAGCGCACCGTCGGCATCGGCGTGATCCCGCCGGAACAGGCGCTGGCCTGGGGCATGACCGGCCCGATGATCCGCGGTTCGGGCATCGCCTGGGATCTGCGCAAGAAACAGCCCTACGCGAAATACGCGGAAGTGGATTTCGACATCCCGGTCGGCGTGGCGGGCGACTGCTACGACCGCTACCTGGTCCGCGTCGCCGAGATGCGCGAATCCACCCGCATCATCCAGCAGTGCGTGAAGTGGCTCAAGGCCAATCCAGGCCCGGTCATGATCGACAACTACAAGGTCGCTCCGCCCAGCCGCGAGTCCATGAAGGACGACATGGAAGCGCTGATCCATCACTTCAAACTGTTCACCGAAGGCTACTGCGTGCCGGCCGGGGAAACCTACTGCGCGGTCGAAGCGCCGAAGGGCGAGTTCG
>JBKJTC010000049.1:0-2847 GCA_046590925.1 Lysobacteraceae bacterium
GTGATCCAGCGTCGGGCTTACGGCCTGCGCGACGAGGAGTATCTGCGGCTGAAGATCCTCACTTGCCAGCTCCCCGAGCTGTGATGCGGAAGGAATCTACCCACACGACTTCACGAAGAGCCTCAATAAGATATGCCGCTTCTGTGGTTACTGGTGGGCTCAGGTTTTCACTCCAAGTACCCCAAAAGAATTGCTCATAGCCGCGTGATGCGGATCCAGTTGATGTTCCAGCAGCCCTGCACTGCGTACAGGCCGACGTTGTGGGTGCCTGCGGCCACGCTGACGGTGTGTGAGACGGTGGTCCAGTTCTGCCAGCCGCCGGTGGCCGGCACCTGCACCTGGCCCAGCAGGATGCCGCCGGCGTTGAGGTCGAGGGACAGCGTGCCGCCGCTTGGGCTGGCGACGCGGTATTCCACGCGGTAGTTGCCGCTGGAGGGGAAGGCCATACCGTTGTAAGCCACCCAGTCGCCGGTGTCGATCCAGCCGAGGTTGGAGCCGCCTTCCGAGCACGCTTCGATTTGTACGCCGTTCTGGGCGCTGAAGTTCTCGGCCTGCAGCGTGAGCGACCACGCCTGGTTGACGCGCGAGACCACCAGCGAGGTGGCGCGATCATTGAAGCCGTCGCCGACCAGACACGCGGTGTCGGCGGTCTTGGTGACGCTGGGGCCGGCGAAGTTATCGTCCTGGTACAGCGTGACCTGGTTCTCGATGCCGGCGTTTTCGCGCCGGCAATACTGCAGCTCGTTGTTGCCCCAGCCGCCCGCGCCGTTGCCGGTCTCGAACACCCAATCCGGCCCGATCGTTCCGTTGAATTCGTCGCTCCATGCCAACTGCCAGTTCTGCGCCGAGGCGCTACTCGCGAACAGACATGCGACGAGGACGATCATTCCTTTCATCAGCTTCTTCATGATGCTTCTCCTTGTGGGGATATGGACATCGCCTCTACGCGGCGCAGCCATGACGTTTCGCGTCGCCATCGGGGGCGCGCGACGGCAAGCGGCGGACCGTGCCAAGGCGTTTCTGTCGCTCTCCTCCAACGACAGCGATGCTTCCGGTGCGGTCGCGGAGTGAAGCGATCCTATGCGAGCGCATGCGGCAGCGCGCGTCGCTTCGCGACATCCTGCGATCTTTCGCGCGGATGCGTGACCAATGCCCGTTCGGAGCATGTCGATGACTGTCGCTGCTGCGCTTTCCGCGTGGTCCGCCAGCCTTGAAAAGGCGTTCGACATCGCCTCACGGGACGATGGAAATCCGCAAGGCAGTCGAAGCGGACATCAGCGATGTCTTGCGATGTCCGCTTGCCAACGGTGCGAGACATCGCTCTTGTCCGTGGCTCGTTCCGGATCAGCGTCTCCTTCTTTCGGGGATGGGACACGGCACGGAAAGCGGGCCTGCCGAACGACGGCAGCAGGTAGCGACACGCTTACGAAGCCACGCTGAGCCGCCACACGCCCGCGCGCTGTTCCACCCATTCGATCTCCACCGGCAGGAATTTCTCGATCAGCCGCGCATTGCTGCGCAGATGCTCGCTGATCGTATGCGTAGTGAACGCGCCGCCGCCGGCCAGCGCCATCGGCAGCAACAGCTGATCGGAAAGATGCTCGGCGACGCAGGCGCCGCTTTTCAGATACGTCCGCGCTTCGCCCGCCAGCCGAGTCGCGACCTTTTCCGCGGACAGCGCACGCTCGCCGTGGCCGGTGAAGGTCTCGGCATGGTGTTCATGACGGACCTTCAGCAACAGCGCGTTGCCCGGGCCGAGCGATGGACGCACTTCGCGCAGATGCAGGGCGTCGGACTTCAGCTGCAGCCGCTTCGCGAGCGTCTCCAGCTCGCGCTGGCCGATGCTCATGGCCAGGCCCGACAGCATCGCCACCGCGTCGATCGACTGCAGTTCGCCGCGTTCGATGAAGTCCGCATGGCGCAGCGTCGGCGCGGGCGACACGGTCGCATGCAGGATGCCGCCGCCGGCGGGCGCGAACCCCGGACGTTCGAGTTCGATCGATGCCTCGATACCGATGCGCGCCAGCGCCGGCAGATAGCTGTCGGCGATGAAGTCGGCGCTGGGCGCCAGCGGATTATGGGTGCCGCCTTCCAGCCGCAGGCGCGACGGCGCGTCGCAGCGCCACAGCGGCGGCAGCACGGTCTGCAGCACCAGCGTCGCGGAGCCGGCGCTGCCGGTGGCGAACGCGTAATCGCCCGGCACCACCACGCCCGGCTCGAAGCGCAGCGTAGTCGCGCCGAGTTCCGCACCGTGCGTGCAGGCATTGCCGATCCTAGCCGCGGCCTTCACCGCGGTCAGATGCTGGCGCATCAATCCCGGTCGCGAACGCTTCGCGCGGATCTGCTGCATGGTAAAGCCCGTGCCGGTGCACAGGCTCAGGCTCAGCGCGGTGCGCAGCAGTTGCCCACCGCCGGCCGCGCCGTCGATTTCGATCATGGTGTTCATGTTTTATCTGTCGAATATCAATGATGCCCGTAGAGCGGCATTCAGGCCGCTGCTTCTGCTGATGCCGATGCGCTCACGGCCACGCTGCACAAGAATCTTCGCCTCTGCAAGCAGCCGGAGGTTGGAGGGCGCAGCGGCCTGAAGGCCGCTCTACGGGTTGTCCTTCGGAATTTCTTGATCCCTCAGCCCTTCACGCAGACCACCTGTCGCAGCGTATGCACGATCTCGACCAGATCCTTCTGCGCTTCCATCACCGCGTCGATCGATTTGTACGCCGCCGGCGACTCGTCCACCACGTCCGCGTCCTTGCGGCATTCCACGTGCGCGGTGGCCTTGAGGTGATCGTCCAGGCTGATCAGCTTCTTCGCCTGGGTGCGGCTCATCACCCGGCCGGCGCCGTG
>JBKJTC010000051.1:0-2678 GCA_046590925.1 Lysobacteraceae bacterium
CAGCGTCGGGCTTACGGCCTGCGCGACGAGGAGTATCTGCGGCTGAAGATCCTCACTTGCCAGCTCCCCGAGCTGTGATGCGGAAGGAATCTACCCACACGACTTCACGAAGAGCCAAAACTAGGAACAATCGCAACAGCAGGAAAAAAGTCAATCTCAGCGTAGAAAACTCCGCTGCAATGGTCCCGAATGCAATAGACAAGCATGTGACGACGATCAGCAAGACTCGACTTTGCCAATGACACATCCATTGCCTTCTTCTGATACTTCAGCAGTCCATCCCTTGTGGCGTAGTAGTGCTTGGAGATGCAAACGTTCAACTGATGAAGGTGGTTCGGATAATCGCTTCTGTACGAACGCATGCGTCCTCCTATCGAAGCCACTTCGGATCAAATTTTATAAACCTAATTCCGTGGTCCATGATGATTTCTGAAAACTCATCATCTGGGGAAATAATTACGGCCGTACCAGAGAACACAGTTCGATAAAGATTGATCTGCCGCATCAGCGCACCAACAGTCTCAATTTTTGACTTTGCTTCAACCAGCAGTCTTTCCGAAAGACGATCATCGCGACCAGACCATTGCACGCCGAACGAACTTGGTCGCATATCTTCGTCTTTTTCGTATAGACCGGAAACGAATGGTAGCGATGCTTCAATTAGAACATCGGCATAACCAACAACTTTTTCATAACTATCCCTATGCCCGTGAAAGGATCTAAGAACAAATTCAAGTGTCTTTTTACTCACCTTAGGATTCGGGCGCGGATTGTTCTTTAAGAACTCCCTCAAACCTGGGGTTGCATCAATTCCTTCCCGGGCACTTGCAGGAGAAACCTCTTTATCGATCCAATCCCTGTCGAATAAATCAGGCCTTGCAATTCGCAAAACATCGTCAGCGTTTTTATACGCCCACACGCACATGGCGTCATGATCTGGAGAGTCAACCTCTACATCCCAAATTCCAAGCTGCTGAACCTTTTCTCTGGACTTAGCCATTACCACCCCTAAGTGACCTAATTTGGTTGCTAATGTTAACCGTGTACGTCTCAGCAGGTGAGACGCATCACATGAGGCCAGCAAAGGCCGTCCGGATTGACCAGCCGACGGCCCCGGAACCTGACCATAGACAAGATACCGCTCCAGTCAGATAACTGGAATCAGTACTTGCCACGCCACGGCGTTAGACTTTTCCTACCCCTCCGCCAGCTCGGCAACACTGCTGGCGATATGGATCAACGTCAGCGCCCCCTTCGAGGGCGACTCGCCACGCTCCACCTCAATCTCGAACCCGAGGTGTCTACTCAGATGCGGAAGCCGGAACGGGTTGGAGTGTTGTACCTCTCGCTCGTAGACCAGCCGGTTGTCTGCCCAGAGCCGGAACCACGTCGGCGGCAGCGCCTCTTGCCACTCGCCGCGGAACGGGTGCGCGTCCCACACTACTTTGGCGGCGGCCCAATTCATCTGCCCAGGTGTGACCTCGCAGCGGCTTCGGTAGCGTAGCGGCAGGTAAGTCGGGCCAGCGTTCCACTGCCCAATCCCGGCAGGAAGCGCCAAGTACAAGGCGCCGGTTCGACTGCGGTGCATTGCGGACGGCCGAAGGGATAGCGCGATCAAACCCAGCTGTCGGCCAAGGTAAGCAGGATCTGTTAGATCGAGCATCCAACCGCTGTTCGCTGTGAACCCGAACCACTGCCCCTCATGGACGGTCGCGATCATGGTGTCCGGCCGCAGCGCCGCAAAATCGTCCTCGCTCCAGTAGGCGTGACTCACGCGCTGGCACTGCCGCCCCTGCAGTAGCACCAACCCACCGCGACTGGCGTACAGCGCGCCGCCGTTTGGCAGTTGCGTCATCGAGCGCCCGGAGACGCAGGGCATCGGCTCCGTCATGCGGAACACCTCCCGCTCGCCGATATCGTTCGCTTGCGACTCGATCCAATACGGATGCCCGTCGGTGGCCACATACAGTCCTGTCTGCGTCCAACACATCGCGACCACTGTATCGTCTAGTCGCAGTCGATACTTGTCTGGCCATGCGTGGAATTCGTGCGGCTCGCAGAACCAAATGTCCCGACCAGAAGCGCCCGCCAGTTGCGTACCGTTGGGCTCGGCGATCAGATGTGCCAGATCCCCCGGCGGCGGCGCGAAGGCCATCGTCGTCAATGGCTCGCCCAGATTCAGATTCAGAAGCGCGTCGTTGACGCCGTTCACGGCTGCCGGAAATTCCCCAACCAGATGAAAATCCTCCATGCGCGGTAGGCCGACCTGTTCGGCGCCCGCGTCGCTGGCGGTCAGCCGGTACAGCCGCACGGCCTGCACATCCCAGCCGCCCACGGGGGGGCTATCCCACTGCACCAGGACGGCAGCATCGTCGTCGATCCCGAAACGCGCGGACGGCAGCGACGGCGGACCTTCATTGCCGAACCGATCCACATACGTCACCAAGTAGGCGCGGTACTCGCTGCGCTGGTCGTTCGGCCCAGCCCAACTTGGCGGCGCGCTGGGGGTCGCGATCGGTGGCATCGGCACGGGCAGGCCCAGCCGCCACCAGCGGCCGGCTACGGCGTCCGCCGCATCTGCCCAGACCGGAACACGCAGATCCTCGCCTACCGCGATCACGCGCGGGCATCCGGGCAGGCCGGAGACAAGATCATCGACACCGTGCAGCACGATCCAG
>JBKJTC010000038.1:0-22025 GCA_046590925.1 Lysobacteraceae bacterium
GGCCGAGTTCGACGAGGAATGGATGACCGGAAAAATCTACCTGACAATCAAACCGTAAAACCCGTCATCCGTGCGGAACCGACTTGCAGGGTTTTACAGAAAAGATGTTGCACAACCAGAAAGAGCAGTATCAGAGGCAGATAAAGAAGTAATTTATTGAACGAATACATCACTGCGCAGGTTCTGCGTAACTGCATCCAGAATAATAGATATCGCAGTTGGTCGTTTTCTGTTGGCAGGTACGCAGTGCCGTCGCTTCTGCATCCTCCACATCGGGCGACCGTGCCCAAAGACTTCCTGCATCACCCCAAGCTACTGCAGCGCATTGATTATGATAGGCGAGATCGATTTTGCAGGCCTTACCACGGGATTGGGATAGGCAGTCAGCCATTGCTTGTTGCTCCGCACTACCCCGGGAGTCCTTACCAGCTGCGACGCCAAGCGCACCATTAGCAGTCGCGATAGCACCCCAACGCGTTTCCCACCGAGGCTCAGGCCTAACTGCGCCGCCTGCTCCGGCTGCTGGTCCCATTGGCGCGCAACCTTCCCAACCAGCGCTACTTCCACCGATTGGAAAATAGCCGTCCGGACAATTCCCTTCCGCACGAACATCAGCGTGAACAAACAACATAAAAAGCAAGGAAAGACAAAGGAGTAAATCTTTCATGACATTGAGTCCTTTCATGAGATTGCCATCCGGAGATAATTAACCGCGTCAATACTCTGCGAAGACGACCGAATGTGATGTGAATGCAATGAATCACCCGTCAGATCGTGAGGCAGCTCCATACCGCCCGATCGACTGTGGCGGAGTTTCTGACTGCGGATTAGTTGCTCGTCCAGCAAAATTGGGCCTTGTCTCTCCACCACCCACCTGGTTGGCGGATTCTTTCCCATAGTTAGTACCTGACTGATAACCACTGCCAGTGCTACCGCCGCCGCCAGCACCACGCCCACCAGCCATACCACCACCTGCAGCATGCGAGCCACTGACCTGCGCATAGGGTGAGAAGCTGCCCAAGGTGCCTTGGAAGAAGTTGGCCACCATCGGCGGCGTGCTGATCAAGAGAACCGTAAGGAGCAAGCCGATACCCCCTTGCTGCATCGCCATGGAGGTCATGCCGGTGCTGAAACTACTTCCCAACAAACTACCCAAGAGAGCCGAAGTACAGAATGCCCCAGCCACCGGCAACACAAGGTCCATCGCGATAGCGATCATGGATGCAAGCACTGCAAGCGACAACATCGTACCGATCCCGTATAGCAACCATCGCTGGAAAAGGGATTTGGTCGAATCGAACAATAGACACAAGATGAAGATTGGCCCTAAACCGACGAATAGCGCCAGCGCAACGTTGTACATCAACAGCGTCGAGCCACCGACCATGGCAGGACCTGCTGTGCCCACCCCGATCATCCACATCGCGCGATTCATTTCCTCAAAAAAGATTCTGATCGTCCACGATCTGCACGGCATCGATGCTGGACAAGCCCACACGCCCCCTTACTACAGTCCCAAGACTTGAAATACAATTTATTCCGGCACAGCTTGTGCATAGCTGCAACCGCTGTAGTAAATCTTGCAATCCGAACCTGATTTATTTTTGCACGACGCAAGAGCGTAGCTCGTTGCCGTCGGAGTATCGACAGCATGAGCTGCCACACTTTTCCCTGCTCCCCAAGCATATGCGGCACACTGGTTATTGTAAGTAATTTGAACTTCGCATTTCATTTTCGAAGCTGACGCCGTTCCTCGACATTGTTCAACTGCAGCCTGTGTAGCAGCAGCTTCTGATCTGAAGTCAGTGACTGCTCCAAAACCGCCACCATTGAACTCAGTTGCGATTGCGCCCCATCGGGTTTCCCAGACCGTCGGTATCGGAGGTGGACTACGATCAACGCTGTCGTTATTTCCTTGGCCATAGCTAGGCAGTGGGGCGCACGCAATATAGTCACGTGATGAAGTTTCAAACATGCCAGGAGGGCAACGGCCCTCTGCCGAAGTCAAATCTGAAACCAAAAGCAAAACTACTACAAGCAACCAATGTCGTAAGAACATCACCTTCTCCTTTACTCGACGTCAGTTACGTCCTAGGCGACGTTCTAACGTAATCTCCCTGACTCGACTCTGAAGATCGGCCGAGACCGGTAGGATTACCTGTATTCATTACATTGGGAATATTGGGAGCATCAGTATTGCGATCTCTACCGTCGCGCACTTGATTATCGGCCCTTGGAGTCGAGGGCGCAGAATAGCTGTTAGCCCCTGCGCCTCCACGATACCCGGGTTCACCAGGGCGTTGTCCGCCACCTGCACTAGGAGTGAACGCTGTGTGAGCCTGGAAATTACCCAGGACACCTTGGAAGAAGTTGGCCACCATTGGCGGCGTGCTCACAAGGATCACTGTGAGCAGCATGCCAACACCACCCTGCTGCAGAGCCATACTGCGCATGCCTTGGCTATTGCCAAAGCCGAGCAGTGAACCCGCCAACGAGCTGACCCAGAATGCTTCCGCTACGGCAAGCACCGTCTTCGTTGCAATGACCACCATCGCTGCGAGTACCGCCATCGAGAACATCGTACCGATGCCATACAGCAACCACTTCTGGAACAACGACTTGGTTTGGTCGAAAAGCAGACAAAGCACGAAAATCGGGCCCAAGCCCACGAACAGCGCGAGTGCAACCTCGTAGAGCAGCAACATGGCTCCGCCCACCATCGCCGGGCCGGCGGTCCCCATGCCGACCATCCACATGGCCTGACTCTTTTCCGCGTGCAAATTCGGATCGTCGACAATCTGCAGCACATCGATACTGGTGAGTCCGACCTGCATCCATGCCAGATTCTCATCGATCATATCCTTGACTTCAGCTCCCTCTTCACCCGTTACGAGTTCCGTGATGCTGGCTGTCATATCTTCGGTAAGGAAGTCATGTACCTCCGAACCGGAAACACCGATGGTGATTGCGCAACTGACGATCAGAGTCGCCTTGAGTGAATTCATCACCAGGGCCATCATCGAATCACGACTCTGTCCCGTGACGATGCGCAAGCCCTGAAAAAAGATCCAGAGCGTCAGCAGAAGAAGCGCGACGCCACCGACGATGCCGGCGCTCCTCTCCATCAGTCCCAGACCGAAATCCTGGATCTGGTCGTGCAGGAAGTCGTAGATCAGCGCAAAGTAGGCCAGATCACCGATCGACGACTGCGCAAGCGGTTGCAATAGCCCATCGAGCAATTGCCCCCCCATATCCACTAAACCGCCTGCAAGCAGATGCTCCATGACTTCTATCCTGTTCTGATTCGTAATGATCCCATGCGGGATACTTCAATAGAGTGAGCCTTGGGTCCGGTTTGCGCCGAACTCAAGGCCTCAAAAAGATCAATTGCAATCACTCATTGACTTTCAATGCGGCCTTCAAAATCAACGTATTTGCGATCGTGCCGACAATAGAAGTCTTGCCGTTCATGGCAATTCTCGCCAGATTCTTCTGCTGCGTTTCAAGCGCATTGAGCATTTGATCGTAAGCCACAGCCCTTTGCTTTCCCTCTTCAAAATTTGCTTGCATCTGTTTTGCATTGATAGTGCTTACGGTATTGATGGTATCCATTTTTCCATTTGTATTAGCGTTTCTAGCCCGCTCCAGCTCTCTTTTAATATCTTCTTGAGTGTCTTTCATGATCGCGTTGAGGTAATCAACCTGATCGTTATATTTCTGGTTCTCGAGCATCACGATACGCTGACATATCATTTTCTGCTGCTGAACAATGTCCTCTTCGCCACTCAAACTTACGCTCGACATGAGATCGGAAATCATGCCGCCGATCCCGCCGCCGCACCGATCCGACATACCATCCATTAACGATTTCTTTTTGAATTCCTGACCGAATTTTATCTGGAATCCGTCAACCACCTGACTCAAGTCAGTCAGTTGCTGGGTCATGTGCTTTACCTGCGCCGCGTACTGGGCAGCATCCTGCCCTTTCTGCGTCAAAGTGTTGAGCTGATTCAAGTAGGACTGGATCTGCGTAACGATGTGGTTCGGCATGTTGCCCACATCGGTCACGGGAATACCGGCACCGGCGTTGCCTGCCATGAAGGCACAGGCCAGCGCCAAGCTGGTCAGGAACGGAGCTTTACGCGATGTGCGGGACTTGCGGTCGGTCTTCATGAAGGCACCTCCAGTGTGGGCTAAGGCTTGGTTGTTGGCAGGGAAACAAGGCTGAACGAAACATATCTTCACATATAACGTGTTAAACCGCGATTCTGGTCACAAAGTCAACTTGCAGCCGCCCGGCGGCCGCCGCTTTCCGACGAGCCGGCCTTCTTGCCCGAACCTTTGCGGTTGGTATAAAAATCCTCGAGCCAGTCCTCCGGCACCAGCGCATCCGAATCGGTGCCCTTGGCCGTGGCCCGGTCGGCCAGAACCTGGTGGAGGATCTCGATATTGTCGGTCGAAGCGGAGATTACCGCCAAGGCATCGTCCATGCCGCGCAGGTTGAGCTGGCAGACGCTTGACGCATGGCCCTGTTTGACCAGGAAGCAGCGCGAACGCTCGTCGAGGCTCTTCACGACCTGATACTCGGCATCGGTCAGCTTGAGACCTTCGATGTAGTCCTCACGGTTCGCATTGGGGTTGGGCAGTAGGATCATGGTGGCGGTCTGTTCGATCAGGGCCGCGGCGATCGAACTCTTCAAGGCGTCTTCCGGGCTCTGGGTGGCGAAGATACCCAGGCCGTTCTGTTTACGGATGGTCTTCTGCTTGTTCTTGGCGAACTCTTTCAGTCCGCCCTCGCCATCCAGAATCTTCCAGAATTCGTCCATCACGTAGATGAGCGGGCGGCCATCGATCAATTCCTCCAAACGGTGCAGGAGGTAGTTGATGACCGGCACACGGACTTCGGGATTGTCGATGATGTCCGTGTAATCGAAGCCGATGATGTTCGCTTTCTGCAGGTCGATCGTGTCGACCGGGTTGTCGAACACCCAGCCCATGGATCCGGAGTTGGTCCATTTGCGCATGCGCGCGAACAGGCCATCGTCGCCCATGTTGGGCAGACTCTTCTGGAAGTTCGTCATGCTGCGCAGATGCATCGGCGTGTCGAGCATGTTCTCGACGCCACGGAAGATGTCTTCCTCATCGCGCGAGGTATATTCTTTTTTACCGAGCAACACTTTGATGAGATCGGCGAGGAACTGCACGTTGCCTTCGTTGCGTTCGCACTGGAACGGGTTGAAACCCGTCGGCTGGCCGTTTTCGAGCGCCAGATAGTTGCCGCCACAGGCACGCACGAAGATCTCGGCGCCGCGGTCCTTGTCGAAGAAGAAGATGGTCGGCGAAGGATTGTATTTCTGGACCTGGCTGAGCAGGAAGTTGATCAGCGCGGTCTTACCTGTACCCGATTTGCCGATGACCATGGTATTGGCGATGGCTTTCTCGCCCAGCGAATTCTCGGCCGGGTGGGTCGCATGGAAATTGAAGTAGTACGGCTGGCCGTTGGTCGTCTGCAACGTGGTGACGCACTCGCCCCACGGATTGTTGTCGCGCTTACCGGAGGCGAAGTTGTGCAGCGGCGACAGCCCCAGGAAATTCAGCGAACTGACGTTCGCGATACGGGTACGGTATTTCCAGTTGGCCGGCATCTGCGAATAGAAGGACGGCGCGACGGCGAGATCCTCCTT
This sequence comes from Lysobacteraceae bacterium, assembly GCA_046590925.1. GTDB lineage: Bacteria > Pseudomonadota > Gammaproteobacteria > Xanthomonadales > Xanthomonadaceae > Lysobacter_I. The sequence goes on from JBKJTC010000038.1 coordinate 5,685, forward strand.
CGACGATACGAAACCGGCATTGGACAACTCCGCACGGGTGGTCGCAACCCGCTGGCTCAGCGTTTCCTGAGTCTCCGCATACACCGCAATGATGAAATGGTATTCGCCCAGCACGAAATTACCGGACACCATCTCGTCCATGGCGTAGTCGAGTTCGACGATCTGGCTCACCGCCTTGTCGCCCGAGGAGATCATCATGCCCTTGGTACGCTCCAGCACCTTGAGCCCGTCCTGGCGGCCCATCGGACTGAAGGAATGGGTCATGACATACTCGAAATCGAGATACTTCAGACCATTGAGGATTCCGGGATAAGTGCCGTCGGCATATTCCTTGACGTTGAGGACTGCGCCGAAGTGATTGACGCCATTCGGCGTCGTAATCACGAAATCGCCACTTTTGGTGGAGAACATGTGCCTGCTGACCGGCAGGTAGTTGTAGATCGGCGCGTGCAGCACCGGCACCGGCTCTTCGATGCGGTTGAGGACGTAGCCTAGAAACTCGAGGGTTTCGGAGAAGACGACGCCGTTCGCGCCCTCGTACATGCCGAGACGATAGGGCGAGTAGTCCTTGATGACCGCTTCGACGTTTCCGGCGAGCTCCAGCAGTTTGCCGACCGCCTGCTCTTCTTCCGCCTTCAGCTTGGCGTGCTCAGCGGTCTTCTCCATGAGACGTTTGCCGCCCACCACCGGACGGAAAATCATGGTCAGATACAGATCGTTCTGCATGATCTTCTGCGAGGAAAGCGCCGCGTAGTAGGCGTCGGACATTTCCTGGTTGAAGCGCTGGCGAAAATTGCTCTTGATGTTCACGCGTCGCCGCCGGCGGATATCGTGTACCCAGAACGCGACGTTGACGAAGTCCGGCGCTCGCAGGGTCTGCAGCAACCGGTTGAAGGTGTTGTGGCGGTGTTCGATCTCCCATTCCTCGCGCCCTACGAAGGGGAGGCCTTCGAGATGCCAAGACAGCAGATAGTCGCCCTCGCGGGTCTTGATGACCGAGGGAGAGACGTGCGAGGAGAACGGAACGAACTCGCTGATGGAAGTGTCGGGAGTGAACATGCGCCTTCGGGGTCGGAACTGTGCGGTGAAAACGAGGTCGGTCGAAAAACGCCTGACCATGACGGATCGGTATCGTCCCGGCGAACCGTCGATCGATACCTTGAGCCGGTAACCGGAGGATCCGTCTTCTCGGAGACTCCGCTATTCGTAACTTGTACGCCATTGCTCCCGGTGTCCGAACGCATCGGACACCGGGAGCAACGGATCAAACAGTAGAAACAACCCGCCGAGTCACCTTCCCGGGACCGGTCATCTTGCCGCTGATGATGAAAGGACCGGAAAATTTGCGCTTCCCGCCGGGCTGCGTGTTGCGATAATCATTCGGGGAAAACACCCACATCCCCGCATGGTTTTTGACGTTGCGGGCCCGCAGCTTGAACTGGAGATTCAATCCAAGCAGACGGAAGATCATTTCGTCGCGCCTCGCCATCTGTCTCATGACGAAGATGACGGGCGGTATCAGCAGCAGATACTGCAGACCGAAATAAAGCGCAAGCAGAAGCGACCCGCCCGCACCGACGAAGAAGGGCACATAGGGCACCCCCATGAACATCGCCGGGCGTGTGCAGCCGCGGAAGAGCACATTCTTATGCATTGAAGACCGGCAGCACGTTCAGGAGCATCGCAGTGCCGCAGTCCTCAGTGGCACCGCCCTCGCCACCCATGAGCATCCGAGCGATCTGGCCGGCAGCACCGATCAGCAAGCCACCGACGAGAATAGGCGCGACGTCGGAAATGCGCTTGTGGGCGAAAGCAATCTGATAACCGGCGAAGATGACGGCGATGGTGACGACGGCGATCGAAGCCATATTGAGCAGACCGGCGATATTTTCAAAAAAACCGCAAATACGCTCGTCGGCGCCCGCGAATTCTTGAGCAAACAGCATGTTCGGAACGGCAAGCACGGCCACGAAGACCAGTGCCATCAGCAGCGAAGGCGCGTGGCCCTTGTTGGACATTTTCATCAGTTACTCTCCTTGGGTTGGTGGGGTGGAACGCTTGTTGCAACTATATACACGGTCCATGACAGCCCCGGGCATAGGTGGGAAGCTAGAACACGAAAGCATCGTCCTGGTCCGGGGCGCTGATGACGAACGCCTTGTCCGAGGTCCGACCGCTGCGTTTGGGTTTGGCGTCGGCCGACTCGGGAGCGGGTGCTGCTTCAGCGGAGACGACCCGGGCAACGCCGACGGGACCATTGGCCAGTACCGCACGTCCCATGGATGATGATGGCGGCATGGCGGGAACCGCAGCCACTGACGCGGGCGCTGAAGCCGGCGCAGGCGCAGGCGCCGAAACCTCGGCCACCATGGCAGCAGTGTCGGTCCGCGAGATCGACTCGATGCGCGATGTCGGCTCGATCCGCGACCGCACGCGCTCGCTCCGTGAAGGAGCGACAGACGCGAGAGAAGCGGGCGATTCGACCGCCGCGACACGCTCGGCGGAAGCGGCGGTGTTGTAGAGCGGATGCTTCGAAACCGGAACCGTCCGACGGGCTGTACGCCCAACGACTTCGATCGCGGGAGTGCCCGGGGCGTCCTCAGTCGCTCGCCCCTGGCGGACGGAGGCATAGATCTTCTGCACGTAACCGTGACGGAAGCCCGTAGAAAAATTACCCGAGTAGTAACAGCTGAACGACTTTCCCCAGTCGCCGCTGGCGCGCTGGTAGCATTCGGCGAGGATTTTGGAACCTGCGGAGAGGTTAGCGCAGGGCTCGAAGGCTTTCTCGTAGGTGTCGAGGCCGTACTTGTCCAGGTTGTGGCGATTCACCTGGGCCAAGCCGATCGAAAAATTGAAGCCGCGGCTTTCCAGCATCCGCACGGTGGCGAGTGCTTCGGGAAGATTCTTGGGCTGGCGCACCAGGCGGCCGCCGACCACGCCGATGGCGTACGGATTATAGGAAGACTCGACACGCACCACGTGGTGCATGACTTCAGTCGGGACGGCCAGCCCTTGGCAGCCCATCAATTCCATACCCGGTAGCAAGACGGAACCCTCCTTTCCGGAGCGGCGTGCATGCCGCAGCGATCGTACGTTACCAAGACAGGACAACCCCGTGTCCTCCTTGTTCCCGGACCATACTCTACAGGCCGGTCAGACCTGTCAACGAATGAATGTGCGCTGATCATAGCAAAAACATGTCTTCCGTCTCAAAACAGAACCATCAAGAGACATTCAAGACATCAATGAGAGGCATCCCATATTCGTTATCAGCACGCTTGCAGCCATGGCAGGGGGATGACGTAAGATCGCATCCGGTCGACAGGGAACAGGTGGATGGCAGGATCGTCAGAGAAAGTTGCAATTGAAACCATAAGGTCACTGTCATTTTATGACATTGGTGCCTTGCGCTCGCATCTGCACAGAGCGAGGCGGACTCCTCCCGTCGTTTTTACTGGACCCCCGTCCCGCCGGACGATCGCCCTCCCCCGGACACCTGAACCACTGCAGGACGCCGCCCCGTGAGCAGCCAGAACTCAAATTCCAAAGCGAAATTCGTTTTCCTCCTTGTGCTTCTGGTCGCCGCCGTCGCCGCCGGGTTCTACCTGTCCGGCTATATCGTACTGATGCAGCTCAAGCTGCGTGGCATCGATCTCCATTGGAACACCTGGTGGAACTACTACCAGGTCATCGATCAACCGCAGGTTCTGCCCTACGCCAAGAAGATCAAGAACAGCGGTGCGATCGGCTTCGGGATTCCGATCGCAGGGTGGCTGGGCATGATGCTGTTGATGCTCAAATCGAGGCCCAAGGCGCTGCACGGCGACGCCCGCTTCGCCACCGGGGGCGATCTGTCCGAAAAGGGCATGTTCAAATCCGAGAAGAACGGCATCGTGGTCGGCAAGTTCGGCGGCAAGCTGCTGCGCCTGAGCGGCCAGCAGTTCGTGATCCTGGCCGCGCCCACCCGTTCAGGCAAGGGCGTGGGCATCGTGATCCCGAATCTGCTCGACTACCAGGAATCGCTGGTGGTGCTGGACATCAAGCAGGAGAACTTCGACCTGACCAGCGGCTGGCGCGCCAGCGTGGGTCATGAAATCTATCTGTTCAATCCGTTCGCGGAAGACCGCCGCAGCCACCGCTGGAATCCGCTGACCTACGTCTCCGACGACCCCGCGTTCCGCGTGTCCGATCTGATGAGCATCGCCGCGATGCTGTATCCGGACGGCGCCGAAGATCAGAAGTTCTGGGTCAGCCAGGCCCGCAACGCGTTCATGGCCCTGGCGCTGTATCTGTTCGAGAAATACGACGACGACCAGAAGATCGGCTTCCCGTTCTCGAAGCCGCCGTCGCTGGGCGCGATCTACCGCCTGTCTTCGGGCGACGGCCAGAGCGAACTCAAGCCGTTCCTCAAGGATCTGGCGCAGCGCCCATTCCTGAGCAGTCACGCCAAGACCGCGTTCTCCGGCATGTTGTCGCAGGCCGACGAGACTTTCGCCTCGATCCTCGGCACCTTCAAGGAACCGCTGAACGCGTTCATCAACCCGATCCTCGACGCGGTGACCAGCGCCGACGACTTCCTGCTCACCGACGTGCGCAAAAAGAAGATGACCATCTATATCGGCATCCAGCCCAACAAACTGGCCGAGAGCCGGCTCATCATCAATCTGTTCTTCAGCCAGCTCATCAACCTCAACACGAAGGAGCTGCCGCAGAACAACAAGGAACTGAAGCACCAGTGCCTGTTGTTGATGGACGAATTCACCTCGATCGGCAAGGTCGACATCATCTCCACCGCGGTCTCGTACATGGCCGGCTACAACATCCGCCTGCTGCCGATCATCCAGAGCATGTCGCAGCTCGACGCCACCTACGGCAAGGACATTTCGCGCACGATGATCACCAATCACGCGCTGCAGATCGTCTACGCGCCGCGCGAACAGCAGGACGCCAACGACTATTCCGAAATGCTCGGTTACACCACGGTCAAGAAGGACAGTTTCACCCGCGGCCGCGAGTTCAGCCGCAGCGAGTCCGAGGAGCGCCGCGCGCTGATGCTGCCTCAGGAGTTGAAAGCGATCGGTTTCGACAAGGAAATCTTCTTCTATGAAGGGATTCCGCACCCGGTGCTGTGCGACAAGATCAAGTATTTTCAGGACAAGTATTTCACCCAGCGCCTGTTGCCGGCGGTGAAGGTGGAACCGATGGTGATCAAGATCTGATCCACTGGCAGGATCCGTTGCCGGGGCGACCGCGTTGCCCCGGCACGCTATGATCGCGGGACGTCTACGAGGATTCCCGCCATGACCCGTTCCACGGTCGCCATCGCCCTGTGCTGCCTCGCACCGCTGCATGCCGGCGCAGCGGATATCGCGCTGCAGTGCGAACGCCTGTTCGACAGCCGCAAAGGACAGATGCTCGGCGCGCATACGGTAGTGGTGCGCGACGGCAAGGTCGCCGAAGTGCGCGCGGGCCGCAGCGAGATCGCGGGCGCGCGCACGATCGATCTCGCCGGACACACCTGCACGCCCGGCTGGACCGATCTGCACGTACACCTGGGCAGCCAGTCCAGTCCGCGCAGCTATGAAGAAGGTTTCCGTCTCGACGACACCGCGTTCGCACTGCGCGGCGTGAGCTACGGACGCAAGACGCTGATGGCCGGATTCACAAGCGTGCGCGATCTCGGCGGCGAAGTCTCTCCGCATCTGCGCGATGCGATCAATCAGGGCCTGATCGAAGGGCCGCGCATCTGGGCGGCGGGCAAATCGATCGCCACCACCGGCGGCCATGCCGACCCCACCAACGGCATGAATTCGGCGCTGGCGCATCTGGTCGGCCCGCCCGGCCCGACCGAAGGCGTGGTCAATTCGGTCGAAGACGCCCGCCAGGCCGTACGCCAGCGCTACAAGGAAGGCAGCGACGTCATCAAGATCACCGCCACCGGCGGCGTGCTGAGCTATGCGCGCTCCGGCGACGCGCCGCAGTTCACGGTCGAGGAAGTGCGCTCGGTGGTGGACACCGCCAAAGACTACGGCTATCGCGTCGCCGCGCACGCGCACGGTGCCGAAGGCATGAAGCGCGCAGTGCTCGGCGGTGTGACCAGCATCGAACACGGCACCTACATGAACGACGACATCATGGCGTTGATGAAACAGAAAGGCACCTGGTACGTGCCGACCATTTCCGCCGGCCGCTTCGTCGCCGAGAAGGCGAAGATCGACGGTTATTTCCCCGATGTCGTACGTCCGAAAGCCGCGCGCATCGGCGCGCTGATCCAGGAGACCGCCGGCAAGGCCTACAAGGCCGGCGTGAAGATCGGCTTCGGCACGGACATGGGCGTGGGCCCGCACGGCGACAATGCCCGCGAATTCATCCATATGGTCGAAGCCGGCATTCCGGCGACGTACGCGCTGCAATCTGCGACGGTCTATGCCGCCGAAGTGCTGGGCGTGGACGATCAGGGCGTGATCGAGGTCGGCAAGCGCGCGGATATCGTCGCCGTGCCCGGCGACCCGCTGAAGGACATCAACGTCGTGATGAACGTCGATTTCGTGATGAAGGACGGCGTGATCTACAAACGTCCCGGCGACCAGAAGTGAGCGCAGCGATGGCGAAGATGGAATGGGCCGGCTATCTGGCCGCAGCGATGACCACCCTCGCCTTCGTGCCGCAGGCCTTGAAGACCATCCGCACCCGAGACACCCGCAGTATTTCGCTGGGCATGTACGTGGTCTTCACCATCGGCATCGCGTTCTGGCTGGTCTACGGCATCGCGTTGAATTCGACGCCGATGATCCTCTCGAACATCGTCACCTTTTTGCTGTCGGCGACGATTCTGGGATTGAAACTCAAGCACGGCTGAGCGGTGGTTCGCGGCGGGTCTGTATTTCCCGGCTGCTTCGCACGACCCAGACGAACCAGACCACGAACGCCAGCCGTGGCGCGAACGCCGCCATCGCCCCCGGCCACGGCGGCAATGCGAGCGCCAGCGCCGCGACCAGCGACACCGCCGTCACCCATCTGAATCCGCGGGAAGGCCCGCCAAGCGTGAGCAGGACACCCGCTGCCGCGAAGGCGATCCACCACACGGTCCAGGCCAGCGCATGCAGCGCGTTGGCTTGGCCGCCGAGGTTGTCGGGATCCAGCGGAAACAGCCCCTGCGCCGCGAACGCCAGTGCCGACAGCACCGCGAGCTGCGTGCCGATCCGCGCCCGCCAGCCTGCCGTCGCAGGCAACGCCGAGCGCAGCGTCCAGAACACGACCGCTGCAAACAATCCCGGCAGCGCATAAGCAAAGACATTGAACGCCATCGCCCCGGGGACGCCGGTGGCGCCGAGCAAAGCAAGCGGATGCTCGCGATGCGAGTAGCCGTCGAGCATTGCTCCGCAGATGGTCGCAGTGGCGACGAACATCGCCAGTGTGGCAAGGCCGGCGATGCGAACAAGGGTATTCATGCATCCTGCTCCGGCTTGAACAAATCCGAGACACGCGGTGCCGGAGCTGAATACAGGAAGACCTCTTCGACCCCGACACTGAAGGCGCGCGATATTTTGAAGGCCAATTCCAACGATGGTGCATAGCGCCCGGCCTCAAGCGCGATGATCGTCTGCCTGGTCACGCCGCAGGACTTCGCAAGTGCTTCCTGTGTCATCTCCCCCCGCTCGAAACGCAGGCGGCGGATCTGGTTGGTGATCGCGATGACGGTCATGAGATGCCGGGCATCGGGTCGGACCGGTTGATGCGGAATTTCCGCCGAAAAACCTGGAAAACACTCATGTCACCCGGCTTTCCAATTGAGGAACCGGTCTTGTGCGTATCGGTAGACGACATAGGTACGCCCTGACCAATACGAGAAGAGGACACAGAAAGCGAAGAAATCCAAGAGCCAATTTCTGGTCAATGGCAGAAGCGGCTCGGCGCCGTCGCCAGGAAAGAGCAAGATCGGCGTCAAGAGTACCATCACCGCTAGCGCCGCAAACGCGACCTTTCTGGAGTCGTTTTCCAATTGTTGTCCACGCTCATCTCGCACGATCGTCTCATCCGGCAACCACGCCATCGCGTGTCTGATCAACAAACCAACAGCCAAGCAATACAAAAGCATATTAAAAAAGATATCGGAATCAGCCTTTTCAGCGGAAGATACGTCAAAAAGCAGCGTATTCACAGCCATATAGAGCGTAAGCCCACCCAGCCAAAGCCAGAAACGCAACGCCTCGAACTCTTGCGAAATCACCGGTACTCGGCCATCAATGCGCCGGAGCTTGACGACGACGACAATCGCGTAAATGCTCGCGATCGCTATGAAAAACAAAGCAAGCAGAACCTCTGCCACGAATGCGGACCAGGAAGGCAGGAACAGAACATAAAAAGCGTCCAGAAACAGAAGGCCGACCCACCACAGATGACGCGACAGGAAACTCTCGTTGGTTCTCATCTGCGCACCTTTGCCTTCCGGTTACTCCAGTGCATGGATGCGCAAGCCAATGCCGAAGCGGCAACAAGAGCGGAACCAGCACCAGCATGGATTTCGCGATAGGAACTTTCGAAATCAGCGGAAATTCCCGATAGCGATTGCGTAACCGCTGTACGACAGCAGTCGGACCGTCGCAGGGCACGTCGCCGGCGAAAGTAGTGCCCTCGCCCAGCGCATTTTTCCAAATCTTTCATTGGGGTAGCCCATTGCGGTCTTTCCAGTAGCAGATCAACGTCGCCACGTACTCGCACAACCAGCCCCACATCAACGCGAAAATCATCAGGTTTCCGATCATCAGCGGCGTCGCCCATTCGAGTTTTTCGGCAGGCGTGAAACTCAGCATCACCGCGACGCCGACGATGCTGAAGATCAACGCGCCTCTGCCCCAACCGGCGGCATGCACCGCGATCTCGCGGTCGCGTTCGTCTTCTTCCACTCCCCCCTTCCAGCGCGACGCCAGCACGCTGGACAGAATCGTCCAAGCGATCAGCAGCAGCACCAGATTGCGGCCGACGGCGGTCGTGTCCGGGTTGTGCGGGATCGGTGCATCGTTGAAGACGTGCATCTTTGCGAAGAAGTAGGCCATGGCGATCAGAGTGAAGCCGGCGCCGACCCGCGCCTTCCATTCCGCCGGCGACGCGGACCGCGCCAGCGCCTCGCGCGGGAGCCTCGACACCGAGTACAGCAACCCCCAGGCGCTGGCGATCAACAGCACCATGCCGAGATTGCCGGCATCCCAGCCCAGCAATTGCTTGGGCCCAGCCAGCAACAGCCACAGGGCGCAGCCCGCGGTCAGCATCAACACCCATCTTATCCAGGCCGGAACAGTCATCAATGTAACCTCATAGTGACCAAATGTAATGTAAAGCATACATTTCGATTTCCGGATGTCAAGTACACCTTACATTACCCTCAGCGGCCTGCGACTTGGCACAATTGCGGACGAAGCTCGAACGCATTCCGAAGGAAATCCGCATGTCAGCCAGCCTGTCCGGAACGGCAGAACCCCCGATCCATCCGCCCGCCGCCGGAACCGGCCCGCGTCCGCGCTGGCGCAACCCCGCCCTGTATTTCGCGGCCGCCTGGAGCGGCTTTTTCGTGATGGGCGTGGAACTGCTTGGGGGCCGCCTGTTGGCGCCGTACTTCGGCAGCTCGATCTTCGTCTGGGGTGCGCTGATCGCCGTGTTCATGACCGCGCTGGCCATCGGCTACCTGATCGGCGGTCAGTTGTCGCTGCGCGCGCCGTCGCAGCTGGGGCTGGGGCTGCTGCTGATGGCGGAAGCCCTGTTCGCGCTGCCGATCGTGTTCTTCGGCGATGCGGTGTTCGACGCGCTGTCCTATGCGATCTCGGACCCTCGCTACGGGTCGCTATTGGCTTCCGCGCTGATGTTCAGCGTACCGACGCTGTTCTCGGGGATGGTGTCGCCGTACGCGGTGCGCCTGCTGATCCGCGACATCGAGAAGTCCGGGCAGTCCGCCGGCCGTCTGTATTTCGCGTCCACCCTGGGCTCCGCCGGAGGCACCATTCTCACCACGTTCTATCTGGTACTGCTGTTCGAAATCGACACGATCATTCTGGGCTTGATCGCGATCTCGTTCGCGATCGGCACGGCGCTGTGCATGACCGGGCGGCGCCACCATGCGGCTTGAGTGGCTGGTCGGCCCATTGTCGATGCTTCTGCTGCTCGCGGTCGTCGGCTGCGACCGCGATGCCGATCCGAACAAGGGCAGGATCGTCCACCGCGAAAAATCGATGTACCGCGACATCATCGTGCTGGACACCGGCACCCATCGCTGCATGTCGTTCGCCCGACGCGGCGGCATGCAGAGCTGCATCTATACGAACGCCCCGGATCAGTTGGCCATTCCGTACACCCGGGCCGTGTTCGCGGGCCTGATGGCCAATCCCGGCGCCCGGCGCGTGCTGGTGATCGGCCTGGGCGGCGGCGTGATCCCCACCGCGATGCGCCGGATCGACCCCAAGCTGCGGATCGACGTGGTGGAGCTGGACCCCGCAGTCGTCGCGGTCGCCAGGCGCTACTTCGGGTTCCGCGAAGACCCCGCGCTGCATACGTTCATCGGCGACGGCCGCGTGTTCGTGCGCCGGCAGGCGCGGGCCGGAGTGCGCTACGACCTGATCGTCATCGACGCCTACGAGCGCGTCTATGTTCCCGAGCACCTGATGACCCGCGAATTCATCGGCGAAGTGAAGTCGTTGCTCGCCCCGGGCGGGGTGGTCGCCTCCAATACCTTCGCCCGCGGGCCGCTGGCGCCGTACGAGGCAGCGACTTATCAAGCGGTGTTCGACGACACCCGGACGGTGGAGATGTCGATGGGCAACCGGATCATCCTCGCCGGCCGCGACGGACTGCCGCCTGCGGAAACGATGCGCGAACACACGACCCGGCAGCAGATGAAGCTGCTTGCGGTCGGCATTTTCGCGGCAGAGCTGGAATCGCAGGCACAGCCGAAGATCAGCGGCTATCGCCCGCTGACCGACCAGTATTCGCCGGCCAATCTGCTGTTCGACGAATAAGCCGGTGCCGTTCGAGCATGCCTGGCCACCTTGGAATCGCGGCCGGCTGGCACAATAGTCCCGACTCACGCCAACGGAATCGCCGCATGTCCTCCACGTCACCCCACGTTTTCGACGCCACCACCCAGGGTTTCGAGACCGATGTCATGCAACGCTCGCTGCAGACGCCGGTGCTGCTGGATTTCTGGGCCGAATGGTGCGGCCCCTGCAAGACCCTCGGCCCGATGCTCGAAGCGCTGGCGGCCGAATACAACGGCGCATTCGTGCTGGCGAAAGTCGATGTGGATGCCGAAAAGGAACTCGGCGCGGCGTTCCAGATCCGTTCGATCCCGACCGTGGTGCTGGTCAAGGACGGGCAATTGGTCGATGGCTTCCAGGGCGCGCTGCCCTTGGGCCAGTTGCGCGAATTCCTGACCCATCACCAGATCGAACCGGGCGCGGCCGACGAAGCGCCCGGCGAAGACGCCGCGCCCGAGCCGCCGACCGTGGACCCGCAGGCCGAAGTGGAGCGCCTGCGCGGCGAGATCGAAGCCGCGCCGGAGAACGACGGCCTGAAGCTGGAACTCGCGCTGGCCCTGCTGCAGACCGGCGCCACCGCCGACGCCGAACGCCTGCTGGATGCCCTGCCCGCCAATCTTTCCACCGACGACCGCGCCGTGCGCGCCCGCGCCCGCCTCGGCTTCGCCACGCTGCTGAAGGACGCGCCGCCTGCTGAAACGCTGCAGGCCGCCGTCGATGCCGACGAAAGCGATCTGCGCGCCCGGCACCTGCTCGGCGTGCATCACATCGTCGCCGGTCGTTCGCAGGACGGGCTGGAGCAATTCATCGAAATACTGCGTCGCGATCGTGCCTATCAGGACGGTCTTGCGCGGCGCACGCTGATCGACGCCTTCCGCATCATCGAAGACGAGGATCTGGTCGGCCAGTACCGCCGCAAAATGTCCTCGCTGTTGCTGGTGTAACGCCCGCATGCCGCGTCAACTGTCGGCGCGCGGGCTGCGCCGGATCATGAATCTGTGGCCGCCGTATCTGTTCAGCGGCGTACGCGTGCGCACGATCGCTGAGGACTGGCGGCACGCCGAAATCGAATTGCGTTCGCACTGGTGGAACCGCAATTACGTCGGCGTGCATTTCGGCGGCAATCTGTTTTCGATGACCGATCCGTTCTGGATGCTGCTCACACTGAACGCCCTGGGCAAGGATTACATCGTCTGGGACAAGGCCGGCGCGATCGATTTCCGCAAACCCGGTCGCGGCACCGTGCGCGCGCATTTCCGGGTGGACGACGCGATGCTCGACGAGATCCGCGCCGCCACCGCGGGCGGCGACAAGTATCTGCGCTGGTGCGAGACCGAGATCGTCGACGCGGACGGCGAAGTCGTCGCCCGCGTGCGCAAGCAGCTGTATATCCGCAGGAAAGAGCGCGCCGCGACATCAGCGTGAAGCGGTGGCGGCATCCTGGAAATACGCGGGCAGCGGAATTTCCCAGTATTCGCTGATACTTTTCTGATGGTTGCGCAGTCGTATGCTGCGCCCATCCGGAGTTATCGACACCTCGCGCGAAACGGATCCGATCTCGCCTGCCGCCGATTGCAACCGCATCGCGAAGGGGTGGGTGTCGACAGTGTCCTCACGCAGGCGCAGCAGGACACCTATCAGGCGCAGGTTCGCGTTCGAGTCCTGCAGGCGCTCTGCGTAGCCCTCGAATGCAGGCGCTGCCGTTTCTCCCAGCATGCAGCCAAGCGGATTGCTCACGCACTGGAAACGCTTCAACCCCAGCGATGTCTCGGGACGGGATATCCGGACATCCTCGCGCATGCGACGTTCGAACCCAGCGCTGCAGTAATAGCCCAGCGATTCCGCAGCATCCGCTGCCGTCATCTCCTCGTCGAATATCAGCGGCAACATGACTTCCGGCCACCATGTGGGCTCACCGAACGCACCGGAACCTATCGCACGCATTCCCGAGTCCTGATAAGCGAATTCACCGCGCATTGCCCGACAGATCGACAGTTCGGCACCGGCTGGAGTCGCGAACGCGGCGGCACACGACGGTGGAAGCGCATGATCGCGCGGCGTTTCGGCTAGCATTTCGGCGAAGAGATGCGGATAGCTCTGACCGCTGTAAGCATCGCCCATCATCCTGGAGATGAGGTTGTCGCTGTTCGCACCGATGCGCCGCCATGTCGTGATCGCACGGCAGACGCCGTCGAATGCTTCCTCTCTCCGCCCCTGCAAGAACCACAGCGCATGACGCGTCCGCGCCAGATTGCCGAACTGATACGGCGGGAATGGCATGTCCAGACGAAGGCCGAAGCTGTGGCGCAGTCCGTCGTGCTTCGACAGGGTCTCGGTACGATCGAGAAGTGCCGCGTGACGGGCAACCAGCGCGGCATAACCTGCCGGGTTGGCACCGACCTTGGCCAGACACGGCTCGCGCACCCTGCAGAACAACATTGAATCATCGACCGACATGGCGGGCGTCGGATAGCGCACAGCGGCAACGCTGACGTAGTCCGCGGCACCGATCATGTCCGCCGGATCCGCCGAAGACGTGAACGGCACAGCCTTCAACCGTCTGAGGTCTTCGGCGAAGACTTCATCGCGTTTGGCATCCGGGATGTCGTACGGCATCAACCAGAGCGCAGAAAACGCATTCCGCTGCACGGGTGCCAGGGGCTCGCGCATCATCGCCAGAGCCGCTTCCTGGGCTTCCGTCGGCCCCAGCCAGCGCGACAGTGACCAGGCCGCCACGGCCAGCAACATGAACGCCAACAGCGCCCTGACCGCCCACTTCAACGCTCGCCCGATCCCCATACGGCGCCGTTTTCCCTGTTTTTTGTCGTTGAATGAGCATACCGTCATGCGAATGCGCATTCACTCCCGGGGCCGCCTTGGGTATGCTCGGCGGGTAACTGGGGGATGTACATGAGTTCTACGCAAAAGGAGCAGCAGGAAGGATGGCCGGAGATTCCCGGCTACCGCCTGCTGCGGATTCTCGGGCACGGCGGCATGTCGACGGTTTACCTTTGCCAGCAGCTGTCGCTGGGTCGCGAGGTGGCCATCAAGGTCATGCGCCTGGAAGCGCTGACCGACGAGACCGGCCGTCGCCGTTTCGAGAACGAGGCGCGCACCATCGCCCGCCTCGACCATCCGCATATCGTGCATATCCACGAAGTCGGCCGGACCCGCGAAAATCAGCCCTACCACGTGATGCCGGTGCTGCCGCGCGGGCATCTGGGCAAGCGCAACCTCACCCGCGACGAGTCGCGGGTGCGCGAAATCCTCGAAGCCCTGCTCAGCGCACTGGCCTACGCGCACGGCCGCGGGGTGATCCATCGCGACGTGAAGGCCGAGAATGTGCTGTTCGACGAGGCCGAGCGGCCGATGCTGACCGATTTCGGCATCGCCCTGCGACGCGGCTACGGATCCCGCGTCACCACCGCCGGCGTGGCGATGGGCAGCACCGCCTACATGGCGCCCGAACAGGCGCGCGGCACCGAGGTGGATCTGCGCGCCGATCTCTACAGCCTCGGCGTGCTGGCCTGGGAGATGCTGGTCGGCAGTCTGCCGTATCAGGCCGAAGACGGGCTGTCGATGGCGCTCAAGCACGTGCAGGATCCGATCCCGCGCCTGCCGCCGCATCTCGGTCACTGGCAGCGATTCTTCGATCGCGTCCTGGCCAAAACCCCCATCGAACGCTTCAACGACGCGCCCGACATGCTGGCCGCGATGCATCGCGTACCCCATGCGCGCCGCCAGCCCATGCGCGCGTCGCTGGCGCGGCTGCGCGCGCGCATCGGCCCGAAACAGATCCTGCTTGCGGCCGCAGGCATCGCGGTCGTCGCGGGCGGAATCGCGCTGCTGATCCGCTTCGACCAGCGCAGCATCGAACGCACCTTCGCCAGCTACAGCGGAAGCCCGGGCACGCCGGTACCGATGACCGCCGACCTGGATCCGACCCGCGGCGCCCCGCTGTCCGACCCCACCGACGCAATGCTGCGCGCGGCGCCGGAGTCCGCGGCGCATCGCTTCGTTGTGGACGCGGAGCGGCATCTGCAGCAACGCCGGCTGGTCTCGCCTCCCGGCGAAAACGCCTACGACAGCCTGATGGCGGCCTGGCGCACCGATCCCAGCCATGCCGGCCTGGCCGCGATGAGCGATCGGCTGATGACCGCACTCGGCGGCGAAACCGAACAGCGCCTGCGCAAGGGCGACGACGCGGCCGTACGCGATCTGATCAGCCGGATGCAGCGCCTGGCCGAACAGGATCGCGCCACGGGTGTCGCGCGGATGGCGCAGCTCAGGAAACAGCTGAGCGCCGGCCTGTCGGCGCGCATGAGCGAGGCGCAAGCCAAGTTCGATCGCGCCGCTGCCGAGCGCGTGGTCGCTTCGGCCAGAGGCCTGGGCATGGACAGGGCGCAGATCGCGGCGCTGCAGTCGCGGGTCGCGAAGATCGTGCAACCCGGCGACCGCGTCGCCGACAACAACATCGGCGACATGACCCTGGTCGATACCGGCGGCAAGCTGGTCGCGGTGTCGCGGGGATCGGTCAGCCGCGACGATTACGCGGCTTTCGTGAAGGCGACCAAACGCCCGCCATCGCTGTGCCGCGAACGCGCATCGCTGCTGCGGGTACTGGCGCCGCGCACGTGGGAAACGCCCGGCTTCGAGCAATCCGGCAGTGGTTCGGTGGTCTGCGTGTCGTGGCAGGACGCCGACGCCTACGCACGCTGGCAGAGCCAGCGCGGCAACCATCGCTACCGCTTACCCAGCGCCTCGGAAGCCCAGGCCGCATCCCGCAACGACAATGGCAAGGCGGTGGCCGAGTGGCTGGGCGAATGCGCCGGCGGCAGCTGCGCCAAGCGCATGTCGGCGGGCCGCAGCTGGCGCGGCGCGGGCGGCGGGCGTCCGCTGGAAGCGGCGCGCGGTTACGACGATGTCGGTTTCAGGCTGGTGCGCGAGCTGTAACCTCCGCACCAGCGGCCCGTACAATCGCCGGATGTCGAATCCCCGCTCGTCCAGCCGCCGCCTGCAAGGTCTCTTCTTCACCGGCCTGCTCACCCTCCTGCCGATCTGGCTGACCTGGGTGGTGGTGAAATTCGTGTTCGTAATGCTGTCGGATCTCAGCCGCCCGCTGATCGATCCGCTGCTGCAGAATCTCGCGTCGACGGCGCCCGAAGCGCTGGGCTGGCTCGCGCAGGCCTGGGTGAAGACGGCGCTCGGCCTGCTCGCCACCCTCGGCGTCATCCTCGCGGCAGGCTGGCTGACCCGGCGCGTGCTCGGGCAGCGGCTGCTGCGCTGGTTCGAGGCCCTGATCGGGCGCATCCCGCTG
>JBKJTC010000004.1:0-8135 GCA_046590925.1 Lysobacteraceae bacterium
ATCGCGTTCAATTCGTTGTGCCATGATCTGGGTTCTCTGGGTTCGGGGCTGTGGCGCCACCGAGGGAACCGCCGCAGGTTGTCGGTATGAAATTACAGAAAGGATGTTGCACTAACAGAGTTTGAAAAGCAGTCCCTACGACATGGCTCGTGAGTGTCTACAGAAGTCGGGGCGATTCAACCACCAGTTCAAGACTTCGCCGCTGTCGCTGCAGGAAACCACCGGAATTGTCGACAAGTTCCTGTACAGCTGTATCGGCTACTACTCGTCCGACACCTTCTACAAGGTCGGCTACGAGAACGCCCTGAACATGTACAACAAGCGACACACCGACGACTAGGCGATCACGCAGAAATTCGACATCAAGTTCGCCATTCCCTTCGACCGGTATCTCGGTGGCGAGTATGCGCTGAACGAACAGTACCGCGATTACTATGCGGCGGTCTCGAAGTTCGTATCCTCCAGCTACGACGATCTTGTGCGCGATGGATCGGAAGCCCACATCAACGTCTGGGTGGACGAGCTTTGCCGCTACGTCAACCTTCCCAATAGAAGCGGCGACCGCGCCTTCAATATCGAAGCGATCTCCACCTTCATCTGGTACGTGTCCTTCGTGCATTCACTGGAGCACTACCAGTTCCACAAGTACAAGCGGAACTACTGCCTGCTCACCCTACTGCCGTTTTCGATCGCCAGAACGCTGCCGATGGACAAGGTGTTCAGTCAGTACGACATTTGGAAGTCGAAGCACATCGTGCATACATTCGGCAAAAACCATCTCAACCGCAGCGTGTCGGAATGCTATGCCGACGTGAATTACAAGTTTGTAGACAAACCTTTGATCGATAGGCAGGACAATTTCAAGCGGGAAGTGCTCGATCTGCTCGACAAACACCAGACGCCGAGCGAAGCCATTGCGCTTTCCATCCGTTACTGAGTCCTTGCGTCCGTCTTGGCGTACCCCATGACGATCTTCAGGGCCGTTGGTTGTATGTGAACTCCTCCCGATTGCAGTTCAGAAACAAGGCGGTGTCAGCGCTCTTTGCAGGGTTTCCGGATTGCGTCGCGTAGACGCGATCCGGCTTTGGATGCTTGTGTGTTGCGAGCGGTCGAGCCGGCGCGTGATGCCGGCCCGGATCGGGTTGAGATCGACATAGGCGATGGCTGCGAGTATCGCGCGGTCATCGGACACCAACTGGGATTTGAAGCGGCCCTGCCAGAATCGTCCGGTGCAGTGGTCTTCCCGATTGGCGCGGCGCGCGATGGGCTGCACAAGGCAGTGCATCAGCCAAGACAAGCTGCCCAGACGTGAGCGGATCAGTATCAGTCGGTGGGTGTCCAGTTCTGCCTCCCAGTTCTGCCCTCCGAACTCTGGGAATTCGCTGAATTTGCGGGTGGCCTGTTCCGTGCCTGTTCCGGGGTTGTGGATGTCGTGTTCCAGGGAGGGAAGGGGGCAAGCCATTCGGATATGCGATGCATTCGCTCCCTTTGCAAAAGGGGGCAGGCAATCGCGCAGCGATTGACGGGGGACTCGCTTTCCGGCCGAAGGCCGGTGTTTGCGGAGGTGTCGAGATGCCAGGTTGGCACGCGCCCTACGCGCTGCGCGCTTTCCTACGGGTGCGGTTTTTCTCGCGCGTCTCGCGCTGCACGCTTTCAGTCAGCCCCTTGAACTGGCGTTCGCGTTGCGGGCGCTGCCGCCTGCCCGCCGCGGAGGCGGGATGAGCGTGACACCTGTTCAGCCGTCTTCGACGACTGATTCGACTCCCTTGCCGCGCCGGACCCGTATCCCAGTGGAACGCATTGCCTCGAATCAGACTATTGCGTACACCCATGTCATGAATAGGGCCGACGCCGTACGGCTGGGCATCGATCCAGGAGTGCGTCATTCGGTGAGGCTGTCCCCGTGACACCATGCGCCCTCTTGCCCCTTCTTCACAAAATGTTTACAAAGTCCGCTGCCGCCGGGGCAAGGGGGCCTGCGCGGTGGTCCTCGTTGCCACCTGATCCAATTCACGGAGAGATAGAAAATGAGCAAGTTGCGCCGTAATCGCCTGACGGCCGCCGTCCACCTGACACTGCTTCTCGCGCTGCCCGGCATCGCCGCGGCGCAGGACGCCCAGGATGACCAGGGCACCCTCGACACCATCACGGTGACGGGTTCACGCATCAAACAGACCAATGCCGTCACCGCACAGCCGGTGTTCGTGCTGGATCGCGCCAAGCTGGAGCAGACCGGGGCCAAGAGCGTCGGCGAAATCCTCCAGCAGCTCACCGCCAGCGGCAAGGCGCTGAACGCCAAGTTCAATTCCTCCGGCAACTTCGGCTATCCGCCGGATGGCGGCGGCATCGGTGCCGGTTCGGCCCAGGTCGACCTGCGCAACCTTGGTTCGCAGCGCGTACTGGTGCTGGTCGACGGCATCCGCTGGGTCAACGAATCCTCGGCCTCGGGCGTCAGCGGCAGCGCCGACCTCAACACCATCCCGCTGGCCATCGTCGAGCGCATCGAAGTGCTGGAAGACGGCGCCTCGGCCATCTACGGCTCCGACGCCATCGCCGGCGTGGTCAATATCATCACCCGCCGGAATTTCCAGGGCGCCGAGCTCCACACCTACTACGGCGAATACAGCCGTGGCGGCGAAACCAAGGACGCCTCGTTCACCTTCGGCACCGGCGGTGACGGTTGGTCGGCCATTCTCGGCGCCAGCTACTACGAGCAGGAACGCATCAGCTCGGGTTCGTGGGACCAGTCGTCCTTCCCGGTACCGGGCGGCGGTCTGGATTTCGGTAGCTCGGGGACGCCGCAGGGCCGCTTCCGTTTCTGCGATCCCGCGCGCCCGGTCGGCACTCCCGGCTTTTGCGGCAATGCGACCAATCCCGCGCAGTTCTACAACATCACGCTGAACCCGGGCACCACCACGCCGGTGTTCGTGCCGGGCAACCCGAATGGGGGCACTTACAATCAGTTCGACAGTTCCGATCGTTTCAATTTCGCGCCGTTCAATCTGCTGCTGACCCCGAGTGAGCGCAAGGCGGTCTTCGCCAGCATCAATATCGATCTGAGCGAGAACACCCGTCTGCATGTCAAGGGGCTGTTCAACAACCGCCAGTCGACGAACCAGGCGGCACCGGAGCCTATTTTCGTCGGTCCGGGCGCAGGCACGGGCGGCATCGCCGATACCGTCTCGATTCCGGCGAACCATCCGTTCAACCCGTTCGGCATCGCGCTGGACGCCAATTCCAACTTCCTGTTCATTGGTCGCCGTCCGCTGGAAGTCGGGCCGCGTCTGTTCACCCAGAACGTCGATACCTGGTATTTCAACGCCGGACTTGAAGGTCTGTTCGACTTTGGCAGCCGCAGCTTCGCCTGGGACGCCAACTACGTCCACAGCCGCAACTCGGCCAGCCAGCGTTTCACCAATGGCTACAACGTCGCCAAGATGAGGCTCGCGCTCGGTGATCCTGCGATCTGCGCCGCCACGCCGGGCTGCACCCCGCTGGATCTGTTCGGCGGCCAGGGTCGCCCCTTCACCCAGGCGATGATCAATTACATCCGTACCGATCAGCGCGATGCCAGCACCCAGGTGCTCGACATCTTTTCGGCGAACGTCACCGGCGATCTGTTCAATATCAGCGACCGTACTGCCGGTTTCGCGGCTGGTGCCGAGTATCGTCGTTACAAGGGCGATTTCGATCCCGATCCGCTGCGCCAGACCGGCGAGTCCCAGGATTCCTTCGCTGCGCCGGTGTCTGCCGTTTACGACGTCACGGAAGTCTATGGCGAGTTCAATTTCCCGGTGCTCGCGACCCTGGATCTGACCGCAGCCATCCGCTTCTCCGACTACTCCACGTTCGGCAACGCCACGACCGGCAAGGCAGGTTTCCGCTGGCAGCCGATGGAAGACCTCGTTTTTCGCGGTACCTATTCGCAGGGTTTCCGTGCCCCGAATCTCGGTGAGCTGTATGGCCTGACCCAGTTCGGTGCGACATTGGTCGACCCCTGCGGTCCGACCAATCAGATTGTCGTCAATCGCGGCAACGGCGTTTCGCCCGGCCTGGAAGCCGCGTGCGTGGCGGACAACGTGCCCGACAATTTCGAGCAGGCGAATACCCAGATCACCACCTTCACCGGCGGCAATCCGAATCTTGAACCGGAAGAATCGGACAGCTTCACCTTCGGTGCGGTCTACAGCCCGGGGTGGGCCGAAGATCAGGCATGGTCGCGCAAGCTCGACTTCGAGGTGAGCTACTACAGCCATGAAATCGAAGGCGCGATCCAGGCGAACGATCTGCAGAGTCTGCTGGACAAGTGCTACAACGAGCAGAATGGCACCGGCGAGGCATGCGCGCCGTTCACCCGCATCTCCAGCGGCGATCTCCGTCCGCCGAACAACTTCCTCGCCAACCTGGGTACGGTCGAAACCGATGGCGTTGACCTCAAGCTCACTTGGTTGAGCCCGGAATGGGGCTTCGGCAGCCTGAACGCATCGCTGCAGTCGACCTTCGTCAACGAGTACAAGGCCGTCGATGCTGCGGGCAATGTCTCGTCGCGTGCGGTCGGCATCGAGATCGGCGACAGTGCGATCCCGGAATGGCAGACCAATCTGCAGTTGGGCTGGAAGCGCGGCAATTTTGATGCGACTTGGAGCAGCCGTTACATCAGTGCCGTCGATGAAACCTGCGCGGGCGTGGAAGGATTGCCGGGCTGCGATGGCGTCGCTTTCAATACCCTGGGTTCCACGACATATCACGACGTGCAGTTCGGCTGGAAGGACGCGTTTACGTTCGAGGGTCTGAAGCTTTCGCTTGGCGCCAATAATGTCTTCGGCAAGGAAGCGCCGATCTGCCTGGGCTGTTCGTTGAACGGCTATGACGCCGGCACCTACGAGCTGCCGGGTTCGTTCTGGTACGTCAGCGCCGATTATCGCTTCTGATTGCGGTTTGAAGCCATTTCCATCCGGCGCCATGCCGGGCGGATGCGGCACGAAACGGGCGACGGATCACTCCGTCGCCCGTTTTTTTTGTTGCCGGATGGTAGGTTGGGTCCTGGGTGTCCTGTCCTTAGCTCTTGTCCTTGCTCCGTGGAAAACAGAAGGACACATTTACATTCGAAGGCGATCAGTCCATGGTCGATCAAATCGTGAAGCAATTTATCAAAGAAAAAAACTATGAGCACTTACGAAGACGATCTTCGGTCAGCACTCAGAACCCAGTTCGATGCAGGCGAACTCCGTGGCGTTGGTGACGCTACAGCAGTGCTCGGCTTGCTATCGGGAGAATTTCCAATAATTGGTTCAAAGATTGATTGGGCGCATGTTCCAGGCTCGATTGAATTAGCTCAGGGGGATGAGTCTCTGCAACATGAGCGATTCATGCAGTTCTTTGACGATATGCAATCGAGGTTCGAGCTGAGTGGCCCTGTGGTTTATGCGGGGGACAGTGCAACGGACTTTGCTTTACAGGGGGCTGTGAACGCAATAAGGAAAGCGTTGCCCACCCTTATCGAAGTGCCGCAGCACCACTATTTCATAGGGCCAAGTTACTCGTGGTGCATTTGTTTGACGATGGAGGGTGACATGGGATTTGGACTTAACAAAAGCGTTCCTCATCGCTGATTCCCCGCTACAAGGTCGTAAAGCGGATTAAAAGCCGATCCGTGTAAAGTGGACCTGGGATCGTAGATGCCGCCCCGCTTATTCCGCAATGATGGTTGAAGACTGACGAAAATCGATTGTCCGCGAATGATCTGGCTTAGTTCATGCATGCGGTACGAACGAACCACAATAGCCCTCAATGAGGGCAAACAGGGCTTTCGGTATATGGCGCCTTGCAGTTCTTCCTTCTGCTGAGGGCTCGAAACATCGAATGCACCGGCCTGCACAGGTTTCCGATTTGGCGTAATGTCCGCCCATCGCATGGAGCGAGCACAGGGAGCGGGGCATGATCAGGAACGGGCGCGACATCGCCAACGGCAGCGAAATTTCCGCGCAGGTTTGCATCATCGGGTCGGGGCCGGCGGGCGTCACCGCCGCCTGGCATCTGCAGAAAGCAGGCATCAAGGTGGTGTTGATCGAAGGCAGTAGATACGTCGGCCAGCCCGAGGCGAGTTGGCCGGACAAGACGTTGTTGTACGCGGGCGAGGCGGTCGGCGTGTTCGCGAACAGCGAGCCGGATTTCCTCATCCGGCCATACGCAAACTGGGATTCGCCGCTTGAGCGCGAGCGCATTCTCGGCGGGACTTCGAGCCATTGGGGCGGGCAGTCGCGGCCTTTGTCGAGGATCACGTTCGAGGACCGCCCTGGCTATCCGGGATGGCCGATTTCGCGTGCGGATCTGGATCCCTACTACGCGCAAGCGGTCGCATTCTGCCGTTTGTACGCGAACGAATTCGGACCGGATTACTGGGCGGGCGTGCTGAAGGCGCAGGTGCCCGCGCTCGACGGCTTCGATATCGAGATGTACCAGTTCATCGATCCGCCCTACCTCAATGTCGCCACCCGCACGTTTCCCGACGGCACCACGCTGGCGAACTGCGGCGTGGACGTGATCCTCAACGCCAGCCTGCAGCAGATCGAGCATGCGGGCGGCCATGTCCAGCGGCTTCGCGTCGCCAGCATGGATATGGACCTTGGCCGGCCGCCGACAAAAGCGACCGAGTTTTTCGTCAAGGCCGACATCGTCGTGCTGGCCTGCGGCGCGGTGGCCAATGCGCACCAGTTGCTGCTGTCGAATGCCGGCAACGAATACGACCAGGTCGGCCGGTACTTCGGGTGCCATCCGCTCTCGAACAGCGGGGTCATCGAAATCAGGCACGACTACCTGAAAACCGGCCAGAAGCGGCTCATGGAGGGCATGGCGCCCGACGGGCAACAGTGGCATCCCCCGGGCTCCAACTCCCAGCTCCGCGTGGAGGGCCGTTTCGTGCCCGACAGCGCGACGCTGCGACGCGAGGGCATCGGCGCCTGCTGGTTCTGGGCGGGCGGCGGCCAGTGCTACTTCGAAATGGCGCCCAATGCGGACAGTCGCATCACTTTGTCCGAGAAGAAGGACGCGGTGTTCGGGCTGCCGGAGGTGAAGATCGACTGGCAGCTGTCGGATCTCGACCAGCGCACCTATGAGGTGACGGCAACGCTGTTCAAGGCATCGGTCGCGAAGTTGGGCGGCGAGGCCTGGGCCGCGGACTGGGCGGATGTGAAGTCGCAGATGACCGTCAACGGCCACCATATCGGCACGACCCGGATGTCCAGCGAACCCAAGGACGGTGTGGTTGACGCGAACCTCAAAGTCCACAGCATCGACAATCTCTATGTCGCCGGCGCGTCGGTGTTCCGGACCCCAGGCATTTCCAATCCGACCTTCACGATCATCGCCCTGTCGATGCGCCTCGCCGAGCATCTGCGTCGGACCCTCGCGAAGTAGCCGGACCTCCCTGCCGCCGCCTCCGGGCGGTCGCACGGGTTCGATGCCTGGAGCGGGCATCGTGAGGTCGCCCCTTGAAACCCCGCCGAAGCCCCCCATCTCAGGCCCGTCCCGAAAGCCCGGGCGTTTTTTTGGCCGCGGCTTTGGCACTCTCCCCGGGAGACTGCTAAAATCGCCGCCCATTCTCCCATCAATCAATCACTTGCGAGGGTTCCCATGAATCTCAAGCCGCTCTACGACCGCGTGGTCGTCAAGCCCATCGAAGCCGAAGAAGTCACCGCCGGCGGCATCTACATCCCCGACAACGCCAAGGAAAAGCCGACCAAGGGCGAAGTCCTGGCCGTGGGCGACGGCAAGGCGCTGGACAACGGCACCGTGCGCACCCCGAAGGTCAAGGTCGGCGACAAGGTGATCTACGGCCAGTACGCCGGTTCGGCCTACAAGCACGAAGGCGTCGAATACAAGATCGTCAAAGAAGACGACATCCTCGCGATCCTCGGCTGAGGCGCGCGGCGGCGGCGTTCGGCAGCGGTGTTCCCGCCGGGTGTTCGCTGACGTAACGATGTCGCAATGGCGGGTGCAAGACCCGCCCTACGTAATCCCCAACATTTTCTGGAGTTATCGCAATGGCTGCCAAAGATATCCGTTTCGGTGAAGATGCCCGCGCGCGCATGGTGCGCGGCGTCAACGTTCTCGCCAATGCCGTCAAGGCCACCCTC
>JBKJTC010000061.1:0-5109 GCA_046590925.1 Lysobacteraceae bacterium
CTGGGCTTCGACTATCGCTTCGACGACACACCGCTCGGCCGCTTCAAGACCTACGTCGACGCGACCTGGACGCATTCGTTCGAGCGCAGCGAATCCTGCGACCCGAGCGGCGGCGACCCCCGTCGCGGCGCGGGCAACTGCAGCGGCGGTCAGCGTCTGCTCGAAAAAGTCGGCGAATTCCGCTATCCCGAATGGCTGGTCAACACAGGCGTGTCGTGGTCGCGGGGCGACTGGAGCGCACGGCTGTGGGCGAACTACGTCGATGGTTACTACGACGACGACCAGCGTTCCGGCGTGCCGGCCGGGAGCAAGGTCGCGTCGTGGACCACGCTCAACTTCAACGTGGACTGGGACATCGACGACCGCCAGTCGATCGGCCTGAACATCAAGAACCTCGGCGACCGCGATCCGCCGCTGTCGCTGGGCTCCAACAGCAACGTTGATCTGTACAACCACAACACGCTGGGCCGGTTCGTGACCTTCCGCTATACCTATCGTTATTGAGCGCCGCACGCGGGACGGCGTATCGTCGTCCCGCTGTTTCAACGCGTTCGCCCGAATTTTCCTGGCTCGCCATCCCCGCGAAGGCGGGAAGCGCCTTTCAACCGCCGGAGGCTGGTCATCCATGCTTCCGTCGTTGGCCGCGCAGAAGCAGCGCACGGCTCGCCATGAACGCGCGAAGGCATGGATCCCCGCCTTCGCGGGGATGACGGCGAACCAATACGACAACGCCAACAGAGCTACGCGTCTCTTCCCCGCTTGATCGAGGTGATCGATGTCGAACGTTCCACCCGAGGCCGCGCCGGAGCGCGGCCTCAACACCCTGCTGGTGCTGCTGGGCATCGCGTTGCTCGCCGCGCTGGTGGTGCCGTTCGTGCCGGCCGGGCTGTTCGAGCCCGGCGCGCCGGTGGCGCTGGAGCGTTTCCGCATCGACCCCGATGCCGCGGTGTCGACCGTGTTCGGCACCGCCGACGGCCGCGGCTTCCTCAACTTCCTGTTCGAAGGCATGACCAGCGGCGACCGCAACGGCGCCGCGGTCGGCCTGATCGCGCTGATCTTCATCATCGGCGGCTCGTTCGCGCTGGTGAACGAAACCGGCGCGGTCGAACGCGGCCTGCTGCGGCTGGTCGCGCTGAGCGGCGGCCATCCGGCGTGGCTGCTCGGCAGCCTGACGGTCGCGTTCTCGCTGGGCGGCGCAGTGTTCGGCATGGGCGAGGAGACCATCGCGTTCCTGGTGCTGCTGCTGCCACTGATCGACCGGCTGGGACTGCCGCGCGAAAGCGCGGTGATGGCGACCTACATGGCCAGCCAGATCGGATTTGCGACCTCTTGGATGAACCCCTTCAGCGTGCTGGTCGCGCAGAGCGTGGCCGAGGTGCCGGCGCTGTCCGGCGCGCCGCTGCGCATCGCGGTGTGGGCGGTGTTCACCCTGGCGGCGCTGGTGTTCACGCTGCGCTACGCATTGCGCCATCGCATCGCCGGCAGCGGCGATGTCGCGGCGATGCTGCAGGCATCGCCGCTGCGCGGCAGCGACCGCATCGTGCTGCTGGCGATCGTGGCCACGGTGGTCTGGATCGTGTGGGGCATCACCTCGCGCGGGTATTACCTGCCGGAACTGGCGGCGCAGTTCTTCGCGCTGGGCCTGTTCTGCGCGGTAGTGATGCGTTTGGGCCGGCGCGGCGGAGACGGCGACGCGACGCGCCCCAGCGCAAACAGGCTCGCGGAACTGTTCACCACCGGCGTGGCGCAGATGGTGCCGGTGGCGCTGGTGATCGCCGCGGCCAAGGGCATGCTGTGGCTGCTGGGCGGCACCGATCCGCACAAGGCCTCGGTGCTCAATACGCTGCTGTACACGATGGGCCACGCGCTGGAAGGCTGGCCGCCGATGCTCGCGGCGCAGGGCATGCTGCTGTTCCAGGCGATCTTCAACGTCTTCGTCACCTCCGGCTCGGCGCAGGCGTCGATCACCATGCCGCTGATGTCCGGGCTGGGCGACATCGTCGGCGTGACGCGGCAGGTCGCGGTGCTGGCGTTCCAGTTGGGCGACGGCGTGACCAACCTGATCATTCCCACCTCGGCGGTGCTGATGGGCGCACTGGGCGTGGCCGGGGTGAGTTGGCAGCGCTGGCTGCGCGCGATCTGGCGATTCGAATTGCTGCTGGTCGGCCTGGCCGCAACCGCGGTGGCGGTCGCGGTGAGCATCGGCTACGCCTGACGGCGGCGGCGGACATGGCGATGCATGCCGCGATTCCGGCAACGTTTCTCGCTAGACTCCGGCCATGAAAATCGCTTCCTGGAACGTCAATTCCCTCAACGTGCGGCTGCCGCATCTGGAACAGTGGCTGCAAGCCGCCGCGCCCGACGTGGTCGGGTTGCAGGAAACCAAGCTCGAAGACGACCGCTTCCCGGATACGGTGCTGGCCGGACTGGGCTATCGCAGCGTGTTCGCCGGGCAGAAGACCTACAACGGCGTCGCCCTGCTCGCGCGCGGGCATGCGCTCGACGATGTGCAGATCGGCATTCCGGATTTCGACGATGCCCAGCGACGCGCGATCGCCGCGACCGTCGGCGGCATCCGCATCGTCAATCTGTATGTCGTCAACGGCCAGGATGTGGGCACCGAGAAATACGCCTATAAACTGCGCTGGCTCGACGCCGTGCATGCATGGCTCGCGGATGAAATGCAGCGGCACCCGAACGTGGTGGTGATGGGCGATTTCAACATCGCGCCCGACGACCGCGACGTGCACGACCCGGCGGTGTGGAACGACGACAGCATCCTCACCTCCACCGCCGAGCGCGCCGCGCTGAAACGCCTGCTCGACCTGGGACTGCACGACGCCTACCGCCTGCATCACAGCGAAGGCGGCTTCTTCAGCTGGTGGGATTACCGCCAGGCCGGCTTCCGCCGCAACCTCGGCCTGCGCATCGATCTGACGCTGGTGTCGGATGCGCTGCGCGACAAGGCGACCGCCGCAGACATCGACCGCGAACCGCGGACGTGGGACCGACCGAGCGATCATGCGCCGGCGTGGGTGACCCTCGCTGCGCCTTGAGCGCATGGCAGCGCAAGCCGTTGCGCCAACATCATCGGCAGCCCATCGGCTGCGCACAGCGCAAAAAAAAGCCCGGAAAACCGGGCTTTTTTTCATCCATCAACCGAAGCCCGCTCAGCGTGCGCGGCCCCGGGTGACCAGATTGATGAGCAACAGCAGGATGACGGCGCCGCCCAGCGAAGCCAGCAGCCCGATGATCGAAAAGTCACCTGTGTTGGCGGTGCCTGAGCCCAGCATCGGCGCAATCAGAAAGCCGCCGAGGAACGAGCCGACGATGCCGACGATGACATTGAGCAAAATTCCCTGCTGGCCATCGCGCTTCATGATGATGCTGGCCAGCCAGCCGATGATGCCGCCGACGATCAACCAGATGATGATATTCATGATGTTGTTCTCCACATTAGAAATTGAAATGACCGGCACCGGATCCCTCATCTGATATCGGTGCAGCCGATTTGGATATGCAATCGACGAAGTTCCCTGCGCGGGTTTATTGGGCGCCAGGCACGCCGAGGGCGCTTCCCTGACCCGCGCTGGTGTTCGTCGCGCCGACGAAGATTGAAGCCAACCGGCATCCGTCGCAGCAGATGGCGGATCTTGTTCAGCAAGGCATCATTTCCGCTGGAAAAGTGGCGATTTTTTGCGATTTTCCAAAAATTCCGCCGGTATTCTGCACGGCACCGCTGCGCCAGGATTGCGTTTTGCAGTCTGCGGCCTGCAGGCATCCCGGCGGATGCGCAGGCGCTATGGCTTGTCGGGTTGCGGCGCAGGCCTGGTCCGCAACGCCGCCGCCATCGCGCCGATGCCGCCGGCCAGCAACGCCAGCATCAGCAGCGTGTTGAACAGGCTGGTGGGCCGGAAATAGATGTTGAGGTTGGCGAGGATGCCGACGAACACGATCACCAGACCCGCGGCCAGCAGCAGCCAGCCCATGATCGACTTGCCGTTGAAGAAGATCAGGCCAGTGCCGAGGATGAAGGGGATCAGCGACAAACCGAAGCCGTTGTAGCCGTAGAGCATCCAGCCGCCGCCGGAGCTGACCGACACCTGGTTGGTCAGCAACCAGCCGCCGGCCACCGCGCACATCAGGCCGATGAAGAATTGTCCGATGCCGCCCTCGGTGCCGCCTGCCCCTTTCATGTGGGGTGCTCGCTCTGGAAATACGGCCGGCCGCGATCATAACGCAGCATGTTCGCGCTCACGCGCGCGCTCATCCCAGCAACCGCAGCAGCGCATCGCGCGGCAGTTTGCCGGTGTCGTTGCGGGGCAGGGCGTCGACGATGCGCAGCCGCCGCGGCAGGAAGATCGGGTCGACGCTGTTGCGCAGGGCCTCCAGGATCCCGGCGGCGTCCAGTCCGGGCGCGACCGCGAGCGCGGCGATGCGGCGCACGCCGGTCACGTCGCAGGCGTCCAGCTGCAGCATCACGCCGTCGATCACGCCCGGCACCATCAACAGGCGACGGGTGAGGTCGCCCAGCGAGGCGCGCTTGCCGGCGATCTCCAGGAGGTCCGACTGCCGGCCACACAGCTGGAACCGGCCTTCGCCGCGCAGTTCGACCAGATCCGCCAACGCCATCGGCGCGGGCAGGTGCGGCGCGATCACCAGCGTCCCGTCGGGCTGCGGCTGCAGCTGCACGCCGGGCAGGCACTGCCAGAAGTCGTCGCGCGCGGTGCGGCGATGGGCGATGACGCAGGTTTCGGTGGAGCCGAACATTTCGCGCACTTCGCAGCCGAAGGTCTGCTCGGCGGCGGCGGCCAGCCCCTGCGGCAGCGGCGCGGTGGCGGTGACGATGCCGGCCAGCGGCGGCAGCGCGATGCCGGATTCGACCAGCGCGCGCAGATGCACCGGCGTGGTAACCAGCAGCGCCGGGGCGGTCGCATGGCCCAGGGCGCGGGCGACATCTTCGGGGAAGAACGGGCGGCCGCCATGCACGGCGGCCGAGGCCAGCAGCGGCATCAGTACCGACAGCTCCATGCCGTACATGTGCTGCGGCGGCACCGTGGCGACGATGGGCAGCACCTCGGCCTCCGGCCACAGGTGGCGCAGCGCGGC
>JBKJTC010000105.1:0-7180 GCA_046590925.1 Lysobacteraceae bacterium
ACGATGCGCGCGATGACTTCGCGGATGTCGAACGGACGCCGCGTGTCCTTCGGCACGATGCCGTAGAGTTCTTCGGCGGGATAGCGAGGTTCGCTGGATGCGCGCACCGCGACCGGCAGCGTTTTGCGGCGGTTGAGATTGCCGACGAGATTGCGCGCGATCTGCAGCGCGTGGCGGTCGTCCTCGGCGAAATGATCGGCCACGCCGGAGACGCTGGTGTGCACGTCGGCGCCGCCCAGCGCTTCGGCATCCACCACTTCGCCGGTCGCGGCCTTCACCAGCGGCGGGCCGCCGAGGAAGATGGTGCCCTGTTCCTTGACGATGATGCTTTCGTCGCTCATCGCCGGCACATAGGCGCCGCCGGCGGTGCAGCTGCCCATCACCACCGCGATCTGCGGGGTGTTGTCGGCGCTCATCCGCGCCTGGTTGTAGAAGATCCGGCCGAAGTGTTCGCGATCCGGGAAGACTTCATCCTGCAGCGGCAGGAACGCGCCGCCGGAATCGACCAGATAGATGCACGGCAGTCGGTTTTCGCGCGCGATTTCCTGCGCGCGCAGATGTTTCTTCACCGTCATCGGGAAATACGTGCCGCCCTTGACCGTGGCGTCGTTGGCGACGATCACGACCTCGTTGCCCATCACCCGGCCGATGCCGCAGACCATGCCCGCGCCCGGCGCGGCGCCGTCGTACATGCCTTCGGCGGCCAGCGGCGCGATTTCGAGAAACGGCGAGCCCGGATCGAGCAGGGCGGTGATGCGGTCGCGCGCCAGCAGTTTGCCGCGCTCGGTGTGCTTGTTGCGCGCTTTCTCGCCGCCGCCGTCCGCGACGCGCGCCAGCCGCGCATCGAGTTCGGCGACCAGTTCGCGGTGATAGGCGACGGTGTCGCGGAATTCCTGGGACTGCGGGTCGAGGCGGGTGCTCAGAACAGGCATGGCGCGACGTGCTCATCGTTGAGAACCGCAAGAATACCCCCTTGGCTGCATAGACAGGAATGCGTCGGTCGTGCGTGCGTCATGGGCTCGCACAGGGCCAGCCAACGCTGCCTCCATGGCTTTTCGGCATTGCATCGGACCTTTCTTTCGTTCCGAATACCAGATATCCGCCGGATGATATTTCGGTTAATGTTCGGTCCTAAGCTGCAAGAGCGAGCTTCCTGGTCGGCCGGATGGGGAAGCCGATGGCCGTAGACGTCGACGATGGGCGCAGTGCCCGCAGTTCGGAATTAAAGAGAGACGAAAGATGATCTTCGGCTGGAGCAGAAAGCGCATGTGGACAATCCTGATCACGGTGATGGTCACGATATTGCTCGTTGTTGTCGCGATGAATTTCGCGACGCCCGAGAAGAAACTCGACCGCAAACTCGAACACAAATATGCGGTCAGCGATCCGCAGTTCCGACGGGAAATGGGCCTGATGCTTGGCCCGGGACTGTTGTCCGGCAATACCGTGCAAGATCTGCAGAACGGCGATGCCATCTTTCCATCGATGCTTGAGGCGATTCGCGGCGCGCAGAAAAACATCAATTTCGAGACCTATATTTATTGGTCCGGCGACGTCGGCAAGCAATTCGCCGATGCGCTCTCCGAACGCGCCCGCGCCGGTGTGAAGGTCAACATGCTGCTCGATTGGGCCGGCAGCCTCAACATGAAGGATGATCTCTTCGAGCAAATGGTTTCCGCTGGCGTGAATGTAAAGAAATACCGTCCTTTACACTGGTACAACCTTGGCCGCATCAATAATCGCACCCATCGCAAGATCCTCGTCGTCGATGGTCGGATCGGCTTCACCGGCGGCGTCGGGGTCGCCGATCTGTGGCAGGGCAATGCGCAGGATCAGAATCACTGGCGGGACGTGCACTTTCGTATCGAAGGCCCTGTAGTCCTGCAGTTTCAAGCCGCGTTCAACGACAACTGGATCAAGACCACGGGTGTCGTACTGAACGGCGAAGATTACTTTCCGTCGCATACAGCGGGCAAGGGGGCGGGGGTCGATGCGCACATGTTCATTTCTTCGCCCGCCGGCGGCAGCGAGAGCATGCATCTGATGTATCTGCTGACGATCGCTGCGGCCGAGCGTTCGATCGATCTGCAGGCGGCGTACTTCGTGCCGGACGAACTCATCATCAAGGCCTTGCTCGCCGCCCGCCACCGCAAAGTCCGCGTGAGGGTGATTCTCCCCGGCAAGCATATCGATTCGGATACGGTGAGATTGGCTTCAAAAAGCCAATGGGGCGACCTACTGCTCGGTGGAGTCGAGATATACGAGTATCAGCCGACGATGATGCACAACAAGATGCTGATAGTAGACGGCGAAATGGTGTCGGTGGGATCCACGAATTTCGACGTGCGTTCTTTCCGGCTCAACGATGAAGCCAGTCTCAATATTTACGACCGGGATTTCGCCGCGCGCATGACTGCTGTGTTCGAGCGGGATCTCATGTCCACCAAGCGTTATACCTATGAGGTCTGGCAAAAGCGGCCGTTCAAGGAAAAGTTCATGGAAAAGATAGTGCTGCCCTTTAAGTCGCAGCTGTAGGCGGTTGCGGCTGTAGGGGGCGATTCTCGCCCAAAAAAAAGACCTGCCGGAACCGGCAGGCCTTTCGTCGCGCACGCCCTGGAAGGGGCTGCGTGGATTCGATCATTGCGCGCCGATTACTTTTTGCTTTCTTCGGCGGCGGCGTTGGCCTTGTCGGCGACCGCATTGGCCTTGTCGGCCATGTTGTTCGCAGCGTCGGCGGTGGCGTTGGCGGCATCGGCGGTGGCATCGGCGGCCGCAGCAGTTGCGGTATCCGCAGCATTTTCGACGTTCTGCGCGACTTCGCCTACGGCTTCGCCGGTGGAAGCAGCAGCGGCATCGACACTCTGGGCGGCGGCATTGCCGGCGGCATCGACGGCATTGGCCGCAGCGTCACCTGCCTCGTCCATCGCTGCGCTCGCTTCCGAAGCTTCTTCTTTGGCCGTGTCGGTTTCGTTTTTGCAGGCCGTCAAAGAAAGCGCGAGTGCGCCGATGGCGAGCAGAGCGTGAATATTCTTGTTCATGGTCATGACCCCGTGTATGGAGAGTGGGCTGGTATCGGAAGCAAGTGCAAACCCGTTGAAGCGATCGGCAATTGCCGGCTGGTGTAGGCGTCGAGCGTACATTCGGCACAGAAAGCCGCCAGCGAACTGGCGGCTTTCCATTCTGCGGGACGGATCCGGCGAAAAAAGCCGGTTTCGATCGCAGGATTACTTCTTGTCAGCGTCTTTCGCAGCGTCGGCGGCGTCGCCTGCGGCGGCGGCGGCATTCTCGGCGGCGTCGGCGGCGTTTTCAGCCGAATCGGCAGCAGCGTCGGCTGCACCCATCGTGCCCGCGGCAGCGGCGTCGCCAGCGGCGGCGGTAGCAGCGTCGGCAGCGGTACCGGCAGCGGCAGCAGCGGCAGCAGCGGCGTCGGCGGCGGCGGTTTCACCGGTCGCTGCCGCATCGGCAGCGGCGTCGGTCGCTTCGGTAGCGGCTTCCTGGGCGTCGGCGGCCGAGTCGGCAGCCTGGTCCTTGTTGCTGCAGGCCGACAGAGCGAGGACACCAGCGGCGAGAAGAACGTAAAGCTTCGTATTCATGCTTTTCTCCAAAGGAGTTGACTGAAAGAACATTTAGGGGTCAGGCAACGCCAGTGCGCGTGGCAGTCCGGCATACGCCGGCTTGTGTTCGTTCACTGACTTACTTTAGGTGCTTGCCAGCACCGTGAAAAAGCCGCAGGAAGACCTGTGGCCGATTCATTCTATCAACCGACTCAGTCAGGTGAAGCCCGGCTGAATCGGCTTGCGCCGAAAATACTGCGTCGGAATCAGTTTTTCTTGGTCGCGTCGGCGGCATCGCCTGCGGCGTCGGCGGCATTCTCGGCGGCGTCGGCAGCGTTCTCGGCCGAATCGGCAGCGGCGTCGGCGGCTTTCATGGTGCCGGCGGCAGCGGCGTTGGCAGCGTCGGCGGTGGCGGCGTCGGCGGCGGCGGCGGCGGATTCGGCGGCGGCCTGGGCGGCGTCGGCAGCGGCGCTGTCGCCGCTGGCGGCAGCTTCACCGGCGGCGCCGGCGGCTTCGGAGGCGGCTTCGGTCGCGTCGGCGGCAGAGTTCTCGGCCTGGTCCTTGTTGCTGCAAGCGGTCAGAGCGAAGCCCAGGGCCAGGGCGAGCAGTGCTTTGTTCAGGGTCATGGTAGAGATCCTCAAGTGTTAGTGATGGAGTGGTGGGCAGGGTGCCCACCAGCGCCTGGATGCAATGATGACAAGCCGTTGCCGGCTGTCAAGCGAGCGTGGCCGGTTTTTTCCGGTTTGTCCGTTTTTGGACCTTATGCCAGTTCGATTGCGACGGCGGTCGCTTCTCCGCCGCCGATGCACAGCGACGCCACACCGCGTTTGCCGCCGGTGGCGCGCAGCGCGGCAATCAGGGTCACCACCAGACGTGCGCCGCTGGCGCCGATCGGGTGACCGAGCGCGCATGCACCGCCGCGGATGTTCAATTTTTCGTGCGCGATGCCGAGGTCTTTCATCGGCGCCATCGCGACGCACGCGAACGCTTCGTTGACTTCGAACAGATCGACGTCGGCGACGCTCCAGCCCGCTTTTTTCAGCACATTCTCGATCGCGGTCACCGGTGCGGTGGTGAACCATTCCGGCGCCTGCGCGTGCGTCGCATGGGCGACGATCCTCGCCAGCGGCTGCAGCCCGCGGCGCGCGGCTTCGTCGGCGGACATCACCACCGTGGCCGCGGCGCCGTCGGAAATCTTCGACGACGATGCGGCGGTCAGCACGCCCTCCTTGCCGAATGCCGGGCGCAGGGTCGGAATCTTCGAGGCATCGATCTTGCCGGGCTCTTCGTCGGTGTCGACGACGGTCTCGCCCTTGCGTGTAACGACTGTAACCGGAGTGATTTCGTCCTTGAACGCGCCTTCCGAGATGGCCTTCTGCGCCCGGGCGACGCTTTCGGCCGAAAATGCATCGGTGGCGGCGCGGTCGAAACCGTACTTGGCGCAGGCGGCATCGCCGAACACGCCCATGGCCTGCTTGTCGTAGGGGTTGGTCAGGCCGTCCCACGCCATGTGGTCTAGGAGTTCGCCGCTGCCGTAACGGATGCCGGTGCGCGAGCCGTTGAGCAGGTGCGGGGCGTTGGTCATCGACTCCATGCCGCCGGCGACGACGACGCTGGCCGAGCCAGCCTTGATCAGGTCGTGCGCGAACATGATCGCCTTCATGCCCGAGCCGCATACCTTATTAATAGTGGTGCAGCCGGCGGCGGTGGGGATCTTGGCGGCGAGCGCGGCCTGGCGGGCGGGCGCCTGGCCCAGACCGGCCGGCAGCACGCAGCCCATGATCACCTCGTCGACCTGGTCCGGCGCCAGGCCGGCGTGGTCCAGCGCGCCGGCGATGGCCGCTGCGCCGAGCGTGGTGGTGGGGACGCCGGTGAACTGGCCGAGGAAGGAACCGATGGCGGTGCGCTTGGCACCGACGATGACGATGTCGGACATGTGGAACTCCATGGCGGTTGCGCAGCCGCTGCGCAGGCGTTGAGCGGGTCGGCGCCGGTGGGGCGGGCCGTGGCTGCGCGGATTATGCGACTCATGTTGCACTGCCGCAAATGACACTTTCGGGCAGTGGGGTCCGATGGGAAGGGAATCTTGGCTGGCGAAAGGAGCACTGATTTGGTGTGGAGACCGTTGTTCTTTCCTTCTCCCGTCGGGAGACGGTGGCGCGAAGCGCCGGATGAGGGTTCTTGCGCCGACGGCACTCGTCGCTGCGCCGCACCCTCTCCCCCAGCCCCTCTCCCGACGGGAGAGGGGAGCAGAAGCCCGATCAATCCCCGATGCGCAGCAGGTCGGTCTCGCGTGCGGTGTGGAAGTGGCGTTTGAAAGGCACTTCACCCTGGCTGGGTTCGTCGAGTTCGCGGGCGTAGCGGTGTCCGGCGTAGACCGCGTGCGCGATCAGCCCCGGCGCCAGCGCGTCGCCGATGCAGGTCACGGTGCGGATGCCGGCGTCGGCCCATTCGGCCTCACGTTCGCGCAGCGCGTGATACAGGGCGTCGTCGGGCACGCGCGCGGTGATCGCGATCACCGCGGCGCAGGCCAGCGTGCGGCGTTTGCCGCTCCAGACGTGTTCGAGTTCGAGCGTGCCGCTGCCGGGCGCGGTGTTCTCGAAGCCGACGATGTTGTGGGAGACGATCTGCTCGACGCCGAGCTCCGCCATCTTCCACTGGATGTGCCGGTAGTCGAGGGTGTTCGCGCTCCACGAGGCGATGGTGTCGTCGGGCGTGAGATAGATCACTTCGCGGCCGTGCTTGCGCAGGGTTTCGGCGACCACGCTGCCGTAATAGAAGTAATCGTCGTCGAAGATCACCACCGGGCCTTCGGGCAGGCGACCATCGTTGCCGTCGTCGGACAGCGCGCCGTCCATGATGTCGTCCGGCGTGAAGACCGCGGCGTTGCCCTCGAAGCCGGGAATGGCGGCGCCGTTGCTGCGGCCGTAACCGTCGCGGCGCCAGTGGCAGCCGGTGGCGACGACCACGTGTTCGGCGCCGAAGTCCAGCACGTCCTGCGCAGTGAGCGGCGAATCCTGGTAGATCGCGACGTTCTGCAGCTTGCGGATCTGGCCGAGGC
The DNA here is from genome assembly GCA_046590925.1 of Lysobacteraceae bacterium. Classification (GTDB taxonomy): domain Bacteria; phylum Pseudomonadota; class Gammaproteobacteria; order Xanthomonadales; family Xanthomonadaceae; genus Lysobacter_I. The sequence goes on from JBKJTC010000105.1 coordinate 6,616, forward strand.
GCCAGTCGCGCACCCGCGCCCATTCGGCGAGGCCCGGCAGGCGCGCTTCGCGGGTAACCCGGCCACCCAGTTCGCGCCGAGCTTCCGCCAGATTGACCTCATAGCCGCGCTGGCCCAGCGCACGCGCCGCTTCCAGCCCGGCGGGGCCGCCGCCGACCACCAGCACTTTCGCGGTCGATTTCGCGGGCGCGATCGTTTCCGGATGCCAGTCGCGGCGCCATTCCTCGCCCATGGTCGGGTTCTGGGTGCAGCGGATCGGGGTAATGGTGTTGTCGCCGGAGACGCAGAGATTGCAGCCGATGCACTCGCGGATGTCGTCGATCCGGCCTTCCTCGATCTTCTTCGGCAGGAACGGGTCGGCGATGGACGGACGCGCCGCGCCGATCATGTCCAGCACGCCGCGGCGGATCTGCGACACCATCGTGTCGGGCGAAGTGAAGCGGCCGACGCCGACCACCGGCTTGGTGGTGGTTTTCTTCACGAAATCGATGAAGAAGACCACCGGTTTGGTGGTGGTCGGCGTCGGCCGCTTCACTTCGCCCGACACGATGGTGTCGCAGATCCG
>JBKJTC010000084.1:0-9789 GCA_046590925.1 Lysobacteraceae bacterium
TAATTCATTGATTTAAATGGAAAATATGAACTCAAACACTCGATTTGCCATCGCTGCTGTCTGAGTTCCGCCGCGCACTGTTCGATCCCGAGCTGATCGAACACAACCGCATCATCCCCACAGCTTTCACACGCAACCGCACGCTCACCGCGTCGCGGATGCTGGCCATGATGATCGCCGGCATGTGCGCCTCGGTGCAGAGTTCCATCGATCACCTCTTCGGCCAGATCACAGGCCAGGACCTACCCACACGCGCCTGCACCGATCGCGCCTTCGCCAAAGCACGCCGTGGCTTATCTTGGCAGGCTTTTGTTTCCCTCAACCAAACCCTGCTGCGCACTGCGGCGCCGCTGATCGATACCCATCAATGGCATGGCCTGCGCGTTGTCGCTGCCGATGGTTCGCGTTTGCGCGTGTCCACACGGCGCGGTGCCGATCTTGATGCCGATCACTACGCATTCGCCCTGTATCTGCCCGGCGCGGAGCTCACCTTGCATGCCGCGCTCGGTCCAGCGGACGCCTGCGAACGACAGATGCTGTTCGAGGCGCTGGACCAGACCGCACACGACGATCTGCTCGTCCTGGATCGCGGCCTGATCGGCAACACCATCGCCGCTGCCATCACCCAGCGGCAACGCCATTTCTGCATGCGTGTCGATGCGTCCGGATACGCATGCGTCAGGGAATTTCTCCACAGCGGCAATACCGAGGCGATTGTTGATCTCAACCCGCCGCGGCATGCCGACCGCATCGACTATGAACTGCAAGATCGACCGACCCGGGTCCGTCTGATCCGCGACCCCACACCCGGCGGTTCGGTCCGGGTGCTGATGACCTCCCTGCTCGACAGCAAACGCTATCCCGCCCGGACATTCGGCGATCTCTACCATCGCCGTTGGCGGATCGAAGAGGCGTTCAAACGAATCAAACATCGACTCCGGCTTGAGGCAGTCAGCGGCCTCACTCACTTGGCTCTTCAGCAGGACTTTTCAGCAAAAATCCTCGCCGACAACCTGCACACCCTGCTCGCAACCGCTCATGAGACAACGCGTGGCCAACACACCGCGCCCGTTCAGAGCCGACCCAATCGCACCTACGCCTTCGGCGCGCTCAGGCCTATCCTGGGCGGTTGCCTGCTGGGTCTAAGCAACTGCATCGTCAGACTCGACAGGACACTCGAAATCATCATACGAACCCGATGCCGCATCCAGACCGGACGAAGCTATCCGCGAACGGCAAAAAACAAACCGCATGCACATTCCAATTACAAGCTTCAGTGCTAAGTTCGGAGCATTGCTCCCGACCTCCCCCTGCGCTACGCGCAAGGGGAGGAGAAGGACCGCGAAGCTCGCCGCGCTGCAGGAACAATGCGCCAAGCTGTAGCTTCGCTCCCTCCCTTTCGCGCAGCGAAGGGGAGGGTTGGGGAGGGGTTGATCGGGCATGGCGAAACTATGTCGTAGGCCATCGCGGCTCCCGCCGCTCCTACAAAAGCATCAGGCGTCCGGCAGCAGCTCCATCGCCATCACGATCGCGTCTTCGCGGCCCATGTTCGCCGGGTAATAGCGCGGCCTGCGGCCGATCTCGTTGAAGCCCTCGTCGAAGTACAGCGCGATCGCGCGCGGGTTCGACGGTCGCACTTCCAGGAAGATGCGTTCGGCGCTCTGCATCCGGGCGATGCGCACCAGCGCGCGCAGCAGGCGGCGGCCGTGGCCCTGCGTCTGCGCCGCGGGCGAGATGCAGATATTGAGGATGTGCGCTTCGCGCGCGGCGATGCTGATGATGCCGTAGCCGATGACACTGTCGTCCTGGATCAGCAGCCACGACGCATAGCCCGCAGTGAGGCAGTCGCGGAAGATGCCGACGGACCATGGAAACGGATAGGCGCTGAGCTCGATCGCCATCACCGCGTCGAGATCGGACTCGCGCATCGCGCGCAGGGTGGTCGACGCCGGCGCCGCGGATTCGACGGACGGCAGCGATTTCGTGCTCACGGAAACACGCTCATGGAAACATGCTCACAGAACCATGCTCACGAAAGCCTGCTCGCGACAGCGTGCCCATGAGGACCTGCCGAAGAACACATGGCTCAGGTCGGCGACCGGCGCAGCGCGCGCAGCCGCGGCCAGAGCGCGCGCTTGGCCTGCGGGTCGCGGCGCAGCGTCTGCGGCGCCGGCCAGTCGCCCGTCAGCGGCGCGGCGTCGCGACCGAGTCCGGCTGCGCGCAGCAGGGCAAGCATCAGCGGATCGAGCGTCGAAGCGGCGGCGGATTCGCCGCGCATCGCGGCCGGCGCAGCGGTGGACGCGTCGGTTCGTGCAGCGGCCGGCGCGGTCGCCCCGGCCATGCGATAGACCGGCAGGCCCATCGCCTCCAGCGCTTCGCGCTGCTGCGGGCTCCAGGACAGGCTCAAGCGTCCTCCGTCGTCGATTTGCGCGCCATCCGTCGCGAGATGAGCGGCCCGAATACCGCGAACGTCGCGAACACGAACAGCAGCACCTTCGGCGGATCGATCACCAGACCGATGATGGCGATGACGATCGCGAACAGCGTGAAGAAGCGGATGCGGTCGCTGTTCGGCCCCGGCTTACTGCCCTTGAAACTGGAATAGCGGAAACCGCTGACCATCAGCAGACCAGCGATCACCGTCACCGCCAGCGCCGGATAACGAAGGTCTTCGCCGCTCCAGCCCAGGTCGTGCATGGTCCAGACGAAACTGGCCATCAGACCGGCCGCCGACGGGCTGGGCAGGCCGATGAACCAGCGTTTGTCCACCTGCCCCACCTGGCTGTTGAAGCGCGCCAGCCGCAGCGCGGCGCAGGCGGCATACAGGAACGCGCCGAGCCAGCCGATCTTGCCCATGGTCACGCCGTCCAGCTTCATCGACGCCAGCGCCCAGTGGTACATCACCAGCGACGGCGCCATGCCGAAGCTGATCAGGTCCGACAGCGAGTCGTACTGCACGCCGAACTCGCTCTGGGTGTTGGTCATCCTGGCGACACGGCCGTCGAGGCCATCGAGCACCGCGGCGATGAAGATCGCCACGCAGGCGGCTTCGAATCGCCCCTGCGACGCGGCGATGATCGCGAAAAACCCGGAAAACAGCGCCGCAGTGGTGAACAGGTTCGGCAACAGGTAGATGCCACGGTTGCGCCGCGGCGCGATAGGCGGTTCAGGTGTGCTCATGTCCGCAGTGTAACGGCAGCGCCGCATCGGGCATAACGTGCGCTGGGTCACAGCTTCGGCCGCGTTCCACGACCTCTCCCCGGCGACCGGCGATGAAGCTCGACCGACCACCCGGCGGCCGGGCGCTTGCGCCTGCCGCGTGGGGGTGCTGCAATCCCCCCATCGCGGCACCCCCGCCGGCCGTTCTGCAGGTATCGCCATGACTCGTGCACGCCTCATCGCCCCGCTCACCGCCCTCCTCGCCACGCTCGCGCTGAGCGCCGCCCCGACCGTCTTCGCCGGCGAGGTCTACCAGTGGAAAGACGCCAACGGCGTCACCCATTACTCGCAGACGCCGCCGACGCAGGGCAAATTCGCCGCGCGCTCGATCTATCACCGCGAACAGGCGGCGGATGGCCAGCCGGCCACGGAGGCCGCGCCCACCGAATCCAAGCAGTGCCTCACCGCGCGCGGCAATATCGAACTGCTGCAGAGCGGCGCCAAGCTGCAGTTGGACAGCGACGGCGACGGCAAGGCCGACAAGGATCTCGACGACAGCGCGCGTGCCGAACAGCTGCGGATCGCGCAGACCGTGGCCCGCGTGAACTGCAGCCCCAGCACCGCCAAGGCGCCCTGACCGGCGCTGCAGCGGCGCCACGGCGTCGCTTTCCGGTCGATATTCGGATGGTTTGAGCCGGATCCGGCCGACATCGGGCAAAATGTGGGGTTCGCCCCCTCCTTGTCCGAGTTCCGCCTCATGCGCCTGTCGCAGTTCCACCTCCGTACCGAAAAGGAAACGCCCGCCGACGCCGAGATCGTCAGCCATCAGCTGATGCTCCGCGCGGGCATGCTGCGCAAGCTCGCGGCCGGCCTCTACACCTGGAGCCCGCTGGGCCTGCGCGTGCTGCGCAGGGTCGAGGGCATCGTGCGCGAGGAAATGAATCGCGCCGGCGCCATCGAACTGCAGATGCCGACGATCCAGCCGCGCGAGCTGTGGGAGGAAACCGGGCGCTGGGAGAAGTTCGGCGGCCAACTGCTGAAGATCAAGGACCGCAAGGAGGCCGAATACTGCTACGGCCCCACCGCCGAGGAAGTGATCACCGATTTCGCGCGCCAGGAAATCAACAGCTATAAACAACTGCCGGTGAACTTCTACAACATCCAGACCAAGTTCCGCGACGAGATCCGCCCGCGTTTCGGCGTGATGCGCGCGCGCGAGTTCCTGATGAAGGACGCGTATTCGTTCCACATCGACGACGCGTCGCTCACCGCCGAATACCAGAACATGTACGACACGTACTCGCGGATCTTCACCCGTCTGGGATTGAAGTTCCGCGCGGTGTTCGCCGACACCGGCGCGATCGGCGGCAGCGCGTCGCACGAATTCCATGTGCTGGCCGATTCCGGCGAAGACGCCATCGCGTTCTCCGACGGCTCGGATTACGCGGCGAACGTCGAACTGGCCGAAGCGGTCTCGCCGGGCGAACGCGCGGCGGCAAGCGAAACGATGCGCAAGGTTGAAACGCCCACGCAGAAGACCTGCGAGGACGTGGCGGCGCTATTGGGGTTTGCGTTGCAGCGTACGGTGAAGTCGGTTGCGTTGATGGGCGTCGACGCCGAAGGCGCGCCTCAGTTCGTGCTAGCGCTGGTGCGCGGCGATCACGGCGTCAACGAGATCAAACTCTCGAAACTGCCCGGCCTCGCCGATCATCGCCTCGCCACCGAAGCGGAAATCCTCGAATATCTTGGCAGCGAACCCGGCTTCCTCGGCCCGGTGAAACCGGCGAAGACGATTATCATCGTCGCCGACCGCTGCGTCGCCGCGATGCGCGATTTCGTGGTCGGCGCGAACGAACCCGGTTATCACATTGCCGGTGTGAACTGGGGCCGCGATCTGCCGGAACCCGATGTCGTCGCCGATATCCGCAACGTGCTGGCCGGCGATCCTTCGCCCTGCGGCACGGGCACGCTGGGCATCGCGCGCGGCATCGAAGTGGGCCATGTGTTCGCGCTGGGCCGCAAATATTCCGAAGCGATGAAGTGCAGCGTCCTCGACGCCAACGGCAAGGCCGCGACGCCGACCATGGGCTGCTACGGCATCGGCGTGAGCCGCATCGTGGCCGCGGCGATCGAACAGAACCACGACGCTGCCGGCATCGTCTGGCCCGAGGCGATGGCGCCGTGGCAGGTCGCGGTGTGCATCATCAACCCGAAGAACGACGCGAACGTAATCGCCGCTGCGCAGGCGCTGTACGACGAACTGAACGCCGCCGGCGCGGAAGCGGTGCTCGACGATCGCGGCCTGCGCCCCGGGCCGATGTTCGCCGATATCGAGCTCATCGGTATTCCGCATCGCGTCGTGGTCTCCGAACGCGGCCTCGCCGCCGGCACGTTCGAATATCGCGCGCGCCGCGCGAGCGAAGCCGAGTCGCTGGATCGGGACGCTTTGATGCAGCGCCTGGCGCCGCAGCGCGGATAAACATCGCGCCGGTCGCGTATATCGACGGCAGAACAGAATCGCCGCGGCCCGCGCGCGGCGATTCTGTTTGTGACGGCCTTGATTTTCTCTGGCCGACATATTCGATTATCATCAACGGTTGTGTACGTTTTCGCAGCGTCTTACCCCCCGCAATTCGGAGCCCATATGGCACTCGATCTGAAAGGTCTTACAAAGAAGGAACTCGACAGCTTGATCACCCAGGCCAGGAAGCAGCAGACCGCGCTCAAGAAGCGCAAACCCGTCGTGGGGGTGCGCAAGAAACTGATCGCACTGGCCAAGGCCGATGGTTACACCATCGCCGAACTCTTCGGCGGCAAAGCCGCTGCGAAGAAAGCCGCTCCCGCCAAGAAGGCCACTAAGAAGGCGGCCAAGAAAGCGACCAAGAAGGCCGCAAAAGCGGCGAAGGCCGCGAAGCCGCGCAAGCCCGGCAAGAAAGTGGCGCCGAAATACCGCAATCCGGCGAATCCCCAGGAATTGTGGAGCGGTCGCGGCAAACAGCCGCGCTGGCTCGCCGAGCAGGTGAAGAAAGGCAAGAAGGTCGAAGAGTTCCTGATCAAGAAATAAGCGCAGGCTGTTTTCGAAACGACGACGCCGGCTTATGCCGGCGTTTTCGATGGTGCGGCGCACTGGCGCTCCCGTGAGGCTTGGCTCTCGTAGAGCGGCCTTCAGGCCGCTGCTTTGCTCACGAAAATAAAACAGCGGCCTGAAGCCCGCTCTACGAAGCCGCTACGAAACTGCTCCAGAAAACCCGCGGGTCAAAGATTCCGGCGCGTGGGAATCAGGATATTGCCGAACAGCAGGCCCGCGACCAGCGCCAGCAATACATTCAGCGCTGCGACCATCGCCGCCTGCCCCGCTTCCATGTTCTGCTGTTGCACCAGCGCGAGCAGCCCGCGCAGGCTCGCGCTGCCAGGCACCAGCATGATGATGCCGGGAAGCCGCACCAGCGCGCCCGGGCGGTTGAACCAGCGCGCATACCCGTTGCCCAGCGCGGTCATCGCCAACGCGGCGACGAAAATGCCGACGGTGCTGCCCCACTCGCCGCCGACGAAGCGCGAAATCAGATACCCGGTCGCGGCCGACAGCATCACCAGCGGATAATCGCGGCGGCCGGTGCGGAACAGCACCGCGAACGCATACGTGCCCAGCACGAGCGCCAGACCTTCGACCCAGTCCGGCTGCGGTCGCAGCGCGCGGATCTGCGGCTGTATGCCCGCCATCTCGGCGGCGGTCAGCGCCACCATCATGCCGATGGCCAGCTTGAGGATGGTGCTCATCGCACCGGCGAAGCGCGCGGTGCCGGAGACCAGATTCTGGTTGGTCAACTCGTTCACCGCGTTGGTCAGCGTCATGCCCGGCATGAGCACGATCAGCGACGAGATGATCACCGTATTGAGATTGAGCGGGCCGATGAGGCTCGCGACCAGCACCGCGACCACGCCGGCGAACATCGCGGCGATCGCATCGCCGGCTTCCTTCAGCCTCGGCCGGCTCTTCGTGGCCCAGTCCAACAGGCCCAGCAACAGACCTGTGAATCCCGCGGTGGCGATATCCAGCCACGGCAGTCGCCACAGGCCGGCGACAGCGGCCGCGCACAGGCCGAAGGCGAAGATGGAAATAGCCTTGCCGCGCCAACCGGCGGCGCGGTCGAGCGCGCGCAGCGCGGCGTGTCCGGCTTCGAGATCCAGCGCGCCGGACATCACGTCTTCGGCCACGCGATCCACTTCGCAGAGTTTGTAGAGATCGGTTTCGCCGGGCAGCAGACGCACCACGCGCACAGTGTCGCGACGGCCGCCGGCCTCGCCGAACGAGAGGATCATTCCGGTGGGATTGGACCACGCGCCGCATTCCATGCCGAGCTTCGCCGCCACCGCGGTGACCGAGCCTTCCAGCCGGTGCGCGGTGGTGCCGTAGGCATGGAGACGACTGGCCAGTTCGACGACGAAATCGGCGCGCGCGGTGTGATCGTGGCGCTGCAGGGCGGCGTTCATGGTGCGCGACCGGATGCAGGCGACAGCAGCGGGCCGATGGCGGTGTTCATGGCGGAGACGGGCACCGGCGGACAGCGAAATGCAAGGCCGGCATGTTACCCGATCATATCGCCCGGCCCTGTGACAGGCGCTTCGCTGCGGGCGTCGATGCGGGACAGCAACGCCGCGACGAACCTGTCCGCCGCGCCCGCCGCCCGATCGAAGAACAGCGACGGCTCGGCAAGCTCCAGTTCCAGCAGGCACGGCCGGCCTGCGGCATCGCGGATCAGGTCGACGCGCGCGTACAACGGCATGTCGCCGATCCGCGCACGCGCCGCCTGCAGTACCGCTTCCGCCAGTTGCAGCTCATCGGCATCGGGTTCGCGCGCGGCGATGGCGTCGGGCACCTGGGTGTGATCGGCGCCGGCTTCGTTCAGCCGCAGCAGCGCGGCCTTGCGGATGGCGTGGCTGAAAACGCCATCGAAATACAGCAGCGCGGTTTCGCCGTGCACATCGACCGCGGCCAGATACGGCTGCAGCATCGCGCTGCGGCCGGCATCGAGCAGTCGACCGATGTGATTGGCGGAGGGGAATGTCTGCTCGCGGCGATAACGCTGGGTGTCGGCAGAGCCGGCGCTCACGGTCGGCTTCACAACGAATTCGCCGGCATCCGGAAACTCGGCCAGAAATGCTTCCAGCACCGGCAGCGGCTCCGCGTCGGGTTCGACGAAACGGCTCGGCACCACCGCCACGCCTGCGGCGTGCAGATCGGCCAGATAATGCTTGTCGGTGTTCCAGCGCAGCACCGGCAGCGGATTGAGCAGGGTCGCCACGCGATCGATGCGTTCGCACCAGCGCAGAAATTCCGGCAGCCGCGTGTGGTAATCCCAGGGCGAACGCAGCACCGCCGCGTCGTAACGCGGCCAGGAGACGGTGAAGTCGTCCCAGGCGCGGACATCGGCAGTCAATCCGGCCCGGGCACAGGCTGCGAGCAGCGGCGGCATGTCTTCATCGAGCGCGGCGGATGCGATGGCGGTGACGAATGCGATACGGGTCATGGCCTCAAGTCTAGCCGGCCGCGGACCGGGCGACATGCCCGAAAGTACGGTGTGCCGCGACCCGATGCAGCCGGTAAACTTGCCCGCTCCACGGACCCCACCCGCGCGGCTTCGACCGTACGGACCCCCACGTTCTGCCAGGAGTTTCCGCATGCAACGCACGGTGTCGGCATGAGCAGTCACAAGATCTTTCCGAACGCGGCCGAAGCGCTGCGCGGCCTCGTCGCGGACGACCAGACCCTCGCGGTCGGCGGCTTCGGCCTCTGCGGCATACCCGAAGCGCTGATCGCGGCGCTGCGCGATTCCGGCGTCAAGGGCCTGACCGCGATCTCCAACAACGCCGGCGTCGACGGTTTCGGCCTGGGCATGCTGCTGGGGACACGCCAGATCAAGAAAATGATTTCGTCCTACGTCGGCGAAAACAAGGAATTCGAGCGCCAGTACCTGTCCGGCGAACTCGAACTCGAATTCAATCCGCAGGGCACGCTGGCCGAACGGCTGCGCGCCGGCGGCGCCGGCATTCCGGCGTTCTTCGTGCGCACCGGCTACGGCACCATCGTGGCCGAGGGCAAGGAAACGCGCCAGTTTCCCGATGGCCACTGGTACGTGATGGAAACCGCACTGAAGGCCGACGTGTCGCTCATCAAGGCCTGGAAGGCCGACAAGGCCGGCAATCTGGTGTTCCGCAAGACCGCGCGCAACTTCAATCCCGCCTGCGCGATGGCCGGCAAGGTCTGCGTGGCGGAAGTCGAGCAACTGGTGGAGATCGGCGAGATCGATCCCGATCACGTGCATCTGCCCGGCATCTACGTCGACCGCATCGTGGTCAATCCCACGCCCGAGAAACGCATCGAACAGCGCACCGTGCGAGGAGAAAAATAATGGCCTGGACCCGCGACGAAATGGCGCAGCGCGCCGCACAGGAACTCAGCGACGGCGCCTACGTGAACCTGGGCATCGGCCTGCCGACCCTGGTCGCCAACTTCATCCCCGAAGGCATGGATGTGTGGCTGCAGAGCGAGAACGGCCTGCTGGGCATCGGCCCGTTCCCGACCGATGACGAAGTGGACGCCGATCTGATCAACGCCGGCAAGCAGACGGT
>JBKJTC010000187.1:0-3585 GCA_046590925.1 Lysobacteraceae bacterium
AGGGCAACGAGTACGGCGGCGCCGATGAGGCGCTGCTTCAGTCCAGTGTCCATCGGCATCCGGAGAAAGAGGGAGCGGGCGAATTATACGCCGCGTCCGGTCGTGCCCGACCGGGCCGCCGCGCGCGGATCGTTCAGGCGTTGAGCGCGTCCAGCGCGGCGGCCGCGGTGTGGAACGAACCGAACACGAGGATCCGCGCGCCTGCCGGAGCCTCGCGGCGCGCGGCGGCCAGGGCTTCGGCGACGCTGGTCGATCGCGCGCCGGTGCCCGCGGCAGTGCCCGCGAGCCGTTCGGCGAAGGCGTCCACGGTCAGGCCGCGCGGCCCGGCATCGTCCAGCCCGGCCAGCCACCAGCGGTCGATCCGGTCTTCCAGCGCCGCGACGACGCCAGCCATGTCCTTGTCGCCCAGCGCCGCGAACACCGCATGCGTGGGTCCGGCGACAGGCGTCGCTTCCAGCCACGCGGCGAGCGCGCGCGCGGCCTGCGGGTTGTGGCCGACATCGACCACGATCTCGACGCCGTCGCGCTCGAAGCGCTGCAGCCGCGCCGCGATCCGCGCCTCGCGCACGCCGTCGATGAACGCGGCCTCCGGCAGATCGACCGGCAGCGCGCGCAGCGCGGCGATGGCCACGGCGGCGTTCCGCAATTGCACCGGCGCGGCCAACTGTGGCATCGGCAATTCCAGCTCGCAGCCGATCTCGCGCCAGCGCCAGCGTTGGCCGTCGTCTTCGTCGCGCTCGAAGAAGAAATCGCAACCGATCCGCACCGCCGACGCGCCGATGGCATAGGCGTGGCCGAGCACGCTCGACGGCGGATCGTCGTCGCCGATCACCAGCGGCTTCCACGCGCGGGCGATGCCGGCCTTCTCAGCGCCGATGGCCTCGATGGTGTCGCCGAGCCAGTCCTGATGATCGAGATCGACGGTGGTGATCACCGCGACGTCGGGGTCGACGATGTTCACCGCATCCAGACGCCCGCCGAGTCCGACTTCGAGGATCGCCAGATCCAGATCGCTGCGCGCGAACAGCCACAGCGCGGCGAGCGTGCCGTATTCGAAGTAAGTGAGCAGCATGTCGCCGCGCGCCGCCTCGACCGCCGCGAACGCTTCGACCAGCGATGCGTCGTCGGCATCGGCGCCATCGATGCGCACGCGCTCGTTGTAGCGCAGCAGATGCGGCGACGTGTAGGCGCCGACGCGCCAGCCCGCGGCGCGGGCGATGGCATCGACGAACGCGACCGTCGAGCCCTTGCCGTTGGTGCCGCCGATGGTGATCACGTGGCGCGCGGGTTTCGCCAGCGCCATGCGTTCGGCCACAGTGCGCACGCGCTCCAGGCCCATTGCAATCGTTTTCGGGTGCTGGGCCTGGATGTACTCCAGCCATTCGGAGAGGGTGCGCGGCGTCATCCGGCTATTATCGCCATGCCCCGCCGTTCCGGCCATCGCGAGCGTCCGCATGAGCACGACATCGACACCCATCCTCGGCTCGATGCGCTTCGGCGAATGGGGCGCGCGACTGTCGCCCGCGGAAGTGGCGGATCTGCTGGAAGCCGCGCTCGATCTGGGCATCGACACGCTGGACCTGGCCGATATCTACGGCGGCCACACCACCAACGCGCTGGTCGGCGCGGCGTTCGCGCTTCGGCCCGGGCTGCGCGCGCGGTTCAAGCTGATCGCCAAGATCGGCATCGTGATGGCAGCCAGCCCGGGCAATGCGCGCGGCGTGGCCTACTACGATCTGTCGGTGGAACATCTCCGCGCCGCGCTGCAGGACACGCTGTCTGCGCTGGGCACGGAACATGTCGACACGCTGACGCTGCACCGCTTCGACCCGCGCATCGATCCGGTCGCGATCTCGGCGTGGGTACGAGAGGAACAGCGCGAAGGTCGCGTCGGCGATTTCGGCGTGTCTAACTTCGACGCGCATGCGATCGCGCTGTTCGACGGTCATCTGCCGGTGGTCGCGAACCAGATCGAACTGTCGCTCGCCAACAGCGGCGCGATCGACGACGGCACGCTCAACGCGACCCGCGCGCGCGGCGCCGAGGTGCAAGCGTGGTCGCCGCTTGGCGGCGGCGATCTGCTGAATCTGCATTCGCCGGTCGGCGGCCGTGTGCATGAGCGGCTACGAATGATGGCCGGTGAATTCGGACTGGACCCGGCATCGTTGCTGCTGCGCTGGGTGGCGTCGGTGCCGGACACGCGCGTCGTGCTGGGCAGCACGAAGATCGAACGCATCCGCGACGCCGTGCGCGCCTGCGCCGAACCGCTGCCGCGCGATGCGTGGTATGCGCTGTGGGAAGCGGCGCGGGGCAAAGCGGTGCCGTAGGGCGGGCCCCGGCCCGCCGTTGATTGCATCGGTATGTCATGGCAGGCCAGGGCCCGCCCTACAACGCTCTCCGCGATCACAACGCCCGATGCACCGCTTCACCAAACAATGCCGTAGGGCGGGCCCCGGCCCGCCGTTGATTGCACCGGTATGTCATGGCGGGCCAGGGCCCGCCCTACAACGCCCTCCGCGATCACAACGCCCGATGCACCGCTTCGCCGAACAGCGCGGTGTGGTGCGCGCAGTCGTTGAGGCGGACGATCTCCAGCGTATCGGCGGTGGCGCCCTGCAGCAGATTCAACGTGGTCGGCGCCTGGCGGAACGTCCACAGTTTCGCGAACGGAATACCGAGCAGACGACACAGCAGCACGCGGTTGACCGCGTCGTGCGCGACCACCAGCAGCGTGTCGTCGTCGCCGAGACCCTCGGCGGCGCGCGCGAACGCGGGCCATGCGCGATCGAACACCATCTGCAGCGATTCGCCGCCGGCGCCGGGCATCAACACGGTGTGCGGGGCATCGCGCCATGCCTGAAGGCGTTCGCCGTCGCGGTCGCGGATTTCGCTGGCCAGCAGACCTTCCCACGTGCCGTGGGCGATTTCCATCAAGCACGGATCGGTGACGAGCTGCGCCTTGCGCGCGTCGCCGAGCGCGAACTCGGCGGTGGTCTTGGCGCGCACCAGCGGCGACGCGACGGCGCGATCGATGCGCACGGCGGCGAGCCGCGCGCCGAGCGCGCGCGCCTGGGTTTCGCCGATTGTCGATAACGGAATGTCTTCCTGGCCCTGGTAGCGGCCTTCGGCGTTCCACGGCGTTTCGCCGTGGCGTGCGAGGAGGATTTTCATGGGTGTCCTAAATATTCGATTAAATCTCGAAGGTGGCGCTGCTGGTCTCCTCCCCTTGCTCGCGCAGCGAGCGGGGGGAGGTTGGGAGGGGGGCGCTCAGGTCTTTCGCGACCGTTACCCCCACCCCAACCCTCCCCCGCAGGCGGTGGAGGGAGACAAGCCCGCATTTCGGAATCGACATCAGACCTGCTGGATCGACAGCACGCCCGGTACCGCTTTGAGCATCGCGATCTGCGCCTCGTCCAGCGGTTTGTCTACCGTGATCGCGGCGCGCGCCTGGCCATCGCCGGCAGCACCCAGCGCGAAGTTGACGATGTTCACGCCGGCGATGCCCAACTGCGAACCGACCTGACCGATCATGCCGGGACGGTCTTCGTTGCGCATCAGCAGCACGTGCGCGAGCGGATCGAATTC
>JBKJTC010000115.1:0-2928 GCA_046590925.1 Lysobacteraceae bacterium
TCTCGGACAGGATTTCGAGCCGGGTCGACGTCTCGACCGCATCGGCCGCCGCCGGCGTCGCGCCCGCGCGTTCCAGCGAACGCGCCAGCGAATCGGCGAGCGCGCTGTAGGGGTCTCGCGCGGTCACCGCGACCGGGCCGAGGTCGGGTGGCAGCACCAGGGCGCTGCGCAGGTGGAAGCCGCAGCCGGTGAGGGCCAGCAGCAGCGACAGGGCAAGGACGGGTCGGAGTTTTTTCATGGGCGCAGTCTGGCGGAGGCGGGGGCGGCAGGCAAGGCGCGGGCGGGTCCGAGCCGAGGCGTCGTTTATTTGCGTCAGCCGTCGGAAAAAGCAACGACATCCCCGCATTCGCGGAGATGTCGAGCCAAGGTTCAGCCGGCGACGATATTCACGATCTTGCCGGGCACCACGATCACCTTCTTCACGGACATGCCATCCATGAACCTGGCGACGTTGGGCTCGGCGAGGGCCGCGGCTTCGATGTCCTCGCGCGGGGTCTGCACGCCGACCTCGATCGTGCCGCGCAATTTGCCGTTGACCTGCACCGCCATCGTCACCGCGTCGCGGGCGAGCGCGGCCGGATCGGCCTGCGGGAACGGCACGTCTTCGAGCAGCGTCCCGGCGTTGGCCAGCACCTGCCACAGCTGGTGACTGATGTGCGGCGTGACCGGGTTGAGCAGCAGCACCATGGTCTGCAGCGTTTCGTGGCGCACCGCCCGCCCCTGTTCGCTGATGTCGTCGAATTTCGAGACATGGTTGAGCAGTTCCATCAGCGCCGCGATCGCGGTGTTGAAGCTGTAGCGGCGGCCGTAGTCGTCGCCGACTTTCTGAATCGTCTCGTGCAATTGCCGGCGCAGGGTCTTCTGCGCGGCATTGAGCTGCGATCCGCTCTTCAACAGCTCGCCGACGTGCGGATGATCCGGCTGCGACGCATGCGTGGTGACTTCGCGCCAGAACCGGCGCAGGAAGCGCGACATGCCTTCGACGCCGGCCTCGTTCCACTCCAGCGACTGTTCCGGCGGCGCGGCGAACATCGAGAACAGGCGCACCGTATCGGCGCCGTATTTGTCGACCATCGCCTGCGGGTCGACGCCGTTGTTCTTCGACTTCGCCATTTTCTCGACCGCGCCGATCTGCACCGGCTGGCCGTCGCTGCGCAGGGTGGCGCCGACGATGCGTCCCTTCTCGTCGCGGACCACATCGACATCGGCCGGGTTGAACCATTCCTTGGAACCGTTGGCGTTGTCGCGATAGTACGTCTCCGCGATCACCATGCCCTGGCACAGCAGGTTGATCGCCGGCTCGTCGCTGTTCACCAGCCCTTCGTCGCGCAGCAGCTTGTGATAGAAGCGGAAGTACAGCAGATGCAGGATCGCGTGCTCGATGCCGCCGATGTACTGGTCGACCGGCGTCCAGTATTTCGCGCGCTCGTCGACCATGCCGCTGGCACCCGGCGATGTGTAACGCGCGTAGTACCAGCTCGACTCCATGAAGGTGTCGAAGGTGTCGGTTTCGCGTTCGGCCGCGCCGCCGCACTGTGGGCAGGTGGTCTTGCGCCACTCGAGGTCGGCCTTGATCGGCGACAACACGACGCCGGCTGCAAAGGCGTCTTCGACGTTCTCCGGCAATATCACCGGCAGTTGGTCTTCCGGCACCGGCACCGCGTCGCAGGTCGGGCAATAGATGACCGGGATCGGGCAGCCCCAGTAACGCTGGCGGCTGACGCCCCAGTCGCGGATGCGGAAATTCACCTTGCGGCTGCCCGTGCCGGCGGCATGGAAACGCGCGGCCAGCGCATCGAATGCGGCATCGAAATCCATGCCGTCGTACTCGCCGGAATTGATCAACAGGCCGCGCTCGGTCTGCGCCCCGCGCTGTTCGATGTTTTCGAAATACTCGCGGACGACCGATACCGCCGCATCGATCTCGACCACATCCACCGGCGCATGCGCGCCCAGCGCGACGGCCATCGGATCGTCGTGACCGGCGACATGCGAGGCGATTTCCGCCAGCGCATCGCGCACCGACGGCGGCACGATCACCGGCTTCACCGGCAGGCCATAGGTGTTGGCGAACTCCCAGTCGCGCTGGTCGTGCGCCGGCACCGCCATCACTGCGCCGGTGCCGTAGCCCATCAGCACGAAATTGGCGACGTAGATCGGCACGTCTTCGCCGGTGACCGGATGGATCGCCCATTGGCCGGTGGCCATGCCGCGCTTTTCCTGGGTTTCCAGCTCGGCTTCCGACACGCCGCCCTGACGCAGTTCAGCCAGGAAGCCCGCCAGTTCGGGGTTCGATCCGGCGGCCTTCAGCGCCAGCGGATGCTCGCCTGCGACGCTGATGAAAGTCACGCCCATCAGGGTGTCGGGACGCGTGGTGTAGACGGTGAGCGGTTCGTCTTCGCCATCCACGCGGAACTGGATTTCCAGGCCTTCGCTACGGCCGATCCAGTTGCGCTGCATGGTCTTGACCGAATCCGGCCAGCCCGGCAGCGTGTCCAGGCCGTCCAGCAGTTCCTGCGCGTAGGCGGTGATCTTCAGGAACCACTGCGGGATCTCGCGCTTCTCGACCACCGCGCCGGAGCGCCAGCCGCGGCCGTCGATCACCTGCTCGTTCGCCAGCACGGTCTGGTCGACCGGATCCCAGTTCACCACCGAATTCTTGCGATAGACCAGGCCCTTCTTCATCAGCCGGGTGAACATGCGCTGTTCGTGGACGTAGTACTCCGGGCGGCAGGTCGCGAACTCGCGCGACCAGTCGATGGCATAGCCCAGCGACTGCAGCTGGCTGCGCATGTGCTCGATGTTGGCGTACGTCCACTTGGCCGGCGCGGTCTTGTTCTTGATCGCGGCGTTCTCGGCCGGCAGGCCGAAGGCGTCCCAGCCCATCGGCTGCAGGACGTTGTGGCCGGTCATCCGCCGGAAGCGGCT
>JBKJTC010000211.1:0-22618 GCA_046590925.1 Lysobacteraceae bacterium
CCCAACGAATCGCCCGTAGGCTGGGCTGCCAAGCCCAGCCCGATTCCCACACCTTCGGACGAATGCCGGGCTTCGCGCTGCTCAGCCCAGGCTACGAAATGGCCCAAGCGAATCGCCGTAGGCTGGGCTGCCAAGCCCAGCCCGATTCCCGCACCTTCGGACGCATGCCGGGCTTCGCGCTGCTCAGCCCAGCCTACGCGTCGAATTCGATGCTTCGGGAATTTACTACCCTTTGGCGGGAGATTTCCCGATGGCGACGGCACGATGAATC
Organism: Lysobacteraceae bacterium; assembly: GCA_046590925.1. Classification (GTDB taxonomy): domain Bacteria; phylum Pseudomonadota; class Gammaproteobacteria; order Xanthomonadales; family Xanthomonadaceae; genus Lysobacter_I. Next base: position 272 of record JBKJTC010000211.1, read on the forward strand.
CGTACCTTGTTCATGAACCCACTCGGACATGGACTCAACATGCGCAGATACCTTCGTCTCCGCCGCGCCGGCGCGACGTATTTCTTCACCGTCAATCTGCAACAGCGCGAGGGTAACCGCCTGCTCATCGACCGCATCGATGCATTGCGGCATGCCATCGCCGAAACACGACGCGCGCATCCATTCTCCATCGACGCAATCGTCGTGCTGCCGGAACACCTGCATGCGTTGTGGACGCTTCCTATCGGAGACGCCGACTATTCGATGCGCTGGGCGTTGATCAAGGCCGGTTTCTCGCGCGTCATCGCACGCGGCGAGACACGCTCCGCAAGCCGGGTACGTCGACGCGAGCGCGGAATCTGGCAAAGACGATTCTATGAACACACGATCCGCGACGAACGCGATATGAAAGCCCATATCGACTACATTCATTGGAACCCGGTGAAACACGGCTGGGTGCCGAAGACCGCGGATTGGCCATGGTCGTCGTTCCATCGTTATGTGCGCGAAGGTGCATTGCCCGTCGATTGGGGAAACGCATCGCAGTTGCCGCAAAGCGAGACCAGACAAGATTACGCATCCACACAAGCGCCGTAGGCTGGGCTGCAAAGCCCAGCCCGATTTCCCGCACCTTCGGACGCATGCCGGGCTTCGCGTTGCTCAGCCCAGCCTACGAAATGGCCCGAACGAATCGCCCGTAGCCTGGGCTGCAAAGCCCAGCCCGATTTCCCGCACCTTCGGACGAATGCCGGGCTTCGCGTTGCTCAGCCCAGCCTACGAAATGACCCGAACGAATCGCCCGTAGGCTGGGCTGCAAAGCCCAGCCCGATTTCCCGCACCTTCGGACGAATGCCGGGCTTCGCGTTGCTCAGCCCAGCCTACGAAATGGCCCGAACGAATCGCCCGTAGGCTGGGCTGCAAAGCCCAGCCCGATTTCCCGCGCCTTCGGACGAATGCCGGGCTTCGCGTTGCTCAGCCCAGCCTACGGATGATGTGGCTCAACCCGGCGTGCTTTGCAGCCGAACGCGTTCCGATACCGCCGCGCGCCGCGCCGCCGGCCTGCTCGGCAGCGAATGCCGCAAAATCCGCCAGATCACCTGTCCGAACTGTTTCGGCAGCGAGCCGGTGTTGTAGTGCTGGCCGTAGCGCGCGCAGATGTCGCGCACTTCGACCGCCATCGCCGCGTAACGGTTGGCGGGCAGGTCGGGATAGAAGTGATGTTCGATCTGGTGGCTGAGATTGCCCGACAGCAGATTCATCAGCCTGCCGCCGGTGAGATTGGAGGAACCGCGCAGCTGGCGCAGATACCAGTGGCCGCGCGATTCGCCGACGACCGATTCCTTCGAGAACGTTTCCACGTCCGCCGTGAAGTGGCCGCAGAAGATGATGACGTAGGTCCACAGGTTGCGGAGGATGTTGGCAATAATGTTTCCCAGCAGTACCGGCAGGAAGAACGGGCCGGCCAGCAGCGGATACAGCACGTAATCGCGGAGGATCTGGCGGCCCATCTTGCGCCCGACCGGACGAAAGGCTTCGCGCAGCTTGGCATTGGTCATCTTGCCGGCGAACCAGCGGCCCAGGCGCAGATCCTGGATCGCGATGCCCCACTCGAACAGCAGCGCGAAAATCACCGCGATCAGCGGCTGCGCGAGGTAGAACGGCTTCCAGCGCTGCTCCGGGAACAGGCGCAACAAGCCATAACCGACGTCGTCATCCATGCCGCGCACGTTGGTCCACGTGTGGTGGTGATGGTTGTGCGTGCGGCGCCAGTTGTCGCCCGTTCCGGCGATGTCCCACTCGTAGGTGTTGCCATTCAATTTCGCATCGCGCATCCAGTCGTACTGGCCGTGCATGACGTTGTGACCCAGCTCCATGTTTTCGAGGATCTTCGACAAGCCCAGCAGTAATGTGCCGACGATCAGCGCCGACAGCGGCGCGATGTGCGTGAAGCTCCCCACCAGACCGCCGCCGAGCAGACCGCCGCCGACCGCGCCGCCCCACAGCAGCAGGCGCCCCGCGAAGCCGGTCCAGCGCACGCCGGCCACGACCGCGCGGATGTAATCGGCATCGCGCTGGCCCAGCGTCGCAGCGGTGCGCGCACGCACGGCGTCGAGTTCGTGGCCGAAGCGTTCGAGTTCTTCGGGCGTCAGCGCGCGATTGGCGGTGTGTGCGGTCATGGTCGGGTCACAGGTCCAGGATGAGATCGCTGCCGGCGCTGTTCACGCACAGACGCAGCGCGGATACCGGCTCGTGTTCGATGTCGCCGGTGTGCAGATGCCGGGTGCTGCCGGCGCGTTTGCCGCAGGCGCAGGTATTGCAGATGCCCATGCGGCAGCCGGAGGCCGGTTTCAGCCCGGCGTCTTCCAGCGCGGTGAGCAACGAGGTGCCGCGCGGCACGTCGAGCGTGCGCCCGCTGTTCGCCAGCGTGATCCGCACGTGGCCGGGCGCTTCGCCCTCGTCCTCGAACACCACCCGCGGCGGCGGCGTGAAGGCTTCGGAGCGAAATACCATCGCGCGATCGGCGGCCAGGGCGCGCGCGGCGGCGACGAAACCGTCCGAGCCGCAGGCGAACACGCGGCGCTGGTGCAGATCGGGCGCGAGCATCGACAGCGACTGCGCATCGATGCGGCCATGGCTGAGGTCGCCGACTTTGGTATCGCTGGTTGCGGCATCGCTTGCGGCGGCATCGCGCGTCAGCACGAAATCGACGCGGAAGTTCGGCTGTCGCGCAGCGAGTGCGCGCAGTTCCTCGACGAAACACAGTTCATCGCGGGTCCGCGCCCAGTAGATCAGGGCCAGCGGCACCGGCATGCCCAGCGCGGCCTGCGCGCGGATCATCGCCATCAGCGGCGTGATGCCGCTGCCGGCGGCAAGGAACAGCCAGGCGCCTTCCGGCGTCTGCGGCAGGCTCATCTCACCGAATGCCGCGTCCAGCGTGAGCACCTCGCCGATCCTGGCGGTGTGGCACAGGTGCTGGCTGAGCTTGCCGCCGGGCATCGCCTTGACGGTGATGGCGATGCGGCCGTCAGCGCGCGGGGCGTCGCTGAGGCTGTAGCTGCGGGTGATGCGGGTGCCGTCGATCTCGGCGCCGATGTTCAGATGCTGGCCGGGCTGGAAGCCGCGCCAGTGACGGTTCGGCTGCAACAACAGGGTGAAAGAATCCCTGGATTCGGCCTGGCGGGACACGATCCGCGCCAGCGGGCGCTCCCAGGACCAGTTCGGCCTCAGCTTCGACGCCCAGAAATCGAAGGCATCCGGCGCCAGCAGCGTCCGCGCGATGCGCTGCAGTAAAGGGCGCTTGAGCAGACGACGGCTGCCAGGCTTGCTTGGCGGGCTGGTCGGGGCGGGGGCGGGACTAGCGGCAGCGTTCATGGCCTGCACTATACAGGTGAGAATACATTTGTCTATACACGTGTATATTTTCTGGCAGGGCTATCATGCCGGTCACTCCGCTCTTCCCTGCCGCGACCGTGACCGAACAGCTCTCCGCCGACAGCGCCGACCTCCACGCCGGGCGCAAGACCGCGATCTCGCGGGACGATCTGCTTGCGGCGGCGCTGCGCCTGATCGGGCCGCACCGCAGCGTGTCCAGCCTGAGCCTGCGCGAAGTGGCACGCGAAGCCGGCATCGCCCCCAACAGCTTCTATCGCCAGTTCCGCGACATGGACGAACTGGCGGTGGCGTTGATCGATCTGGCCGGGCGTTCGCTGCGCAAGATCGTCGGCGCCGCGCGCCATCGCGCCGAGACCCAGCGCGGAATCGTCCGCGGCTCGGTCGAGACCTTCATGCAGCAGGTCCGCGCCGACGACAAACTCCTGCACGTGCTGCTGCGCGAAGGCACCGTGGGTTCGGACGCGTTCAAGCGGGCGGTCGACCGCGAGCTGACGTTCTTCGAAGACGAATTGCGCACCGACCTGGTGCGGCTGGCGGCAGCGGAAGGCGCGGCCATGCACGAACCCGCGCTGGTCTCGAAAGCCATCACCCGCCTGGTGTTCGCGATGGGCGCGATGGCGATGGATCTGCCGCCGGAACGCGACCGCGAGCTGATCGATCAGCTCGGCACGATGGTGACGATGATCATTTCCGGCGCGCGCGCGATCGCGCTGAAGTCGCCGCAGCAGGAACGCTGAGCGGCTGTTGGAATCTACCGATCAAGTCCTGTAGAGCGGCCTTCAGGCCGCTGCTCCAATGACCCTGAATAGCTTCAGCGGCCAGAAGGCCGCTCTACAAGAGATGAAACGCGTTTTTTGTAGTTGCCCTTGCAATAGCTTTGCGCATTGCACCGGCTCAAAAGGATCAGTTCCGCCGCTGCGCGAACAGCCACGGCCACAGTTCGGGCGTCTGCGAATAGGCCGGATCCCAACTGTTGTGGTTCGCTTCGGGAAATTCGGTGTAACGCACGTCGCCGCCGATCGCTTTGAACGCGATCGAAATTTCGCGCGATTCGCGCGGCGGCACCACGTCGTCCTTCGCGCCGTGGAAGATCCACACCGGCAGATGCTTCAGGCGCCGCGCCAGCGCGGCCGGCGGATCGGATTCGCCCTGAAGCGGGGCGACAACCAGATTCCGTTCCGCGCGCGGCGCGGTCAGGCCGCCGCACACCGGCGCCAGCGCCGCGAAACGCTGCGGCTGCATCAGCGCCAGTTCCCAGGTGCCGTAACCGCCCATCGACAGTCCGGTGAGATAGCTGCGGTCGGGATCGCCGGCGAATTCCTGCGTCGCGGCATCGAGCGCCGCGAAGGCGATCTCCGCGGCGACGCCATTCCAGTCGCGACCGTCGGGCGCCTGCGGAAATACCGCAATGGCCGGGAAGGTATCGGCATGCGCACGGATGTACGGCCCCAGCCCCACCCGCGTCGGCTTGTCGCCGTCGCTGCCGCGTTCGCCGGTGCCGTGCAGAAACAAGACGGTCGGCGCAGTAGCGCGTCGCGCGTTACGCGCCGGCACGAACACCTGATACCGATACGCGGCGCCGTCGACTGTCACGCTGCGTTCGACGAATGCGCCAGGCGCAGATTCATTCCGCATCGTCGAACACCCCGCGAGTGTGATGACCGTTATCGCGACACCCGCAAACGCAACGGCGCGAATCAGCGCACGAACACCCGATAATCCCATGGCTTCAACTCCAGCACCGTCGATGCATCGAGTGTCGCGGATTTTCCGCTGAAATGCTCGACGTAACGGTCGTGGAAGAGGGTCTGCTCGAAGCGCACCGTCTGCGGCTGGGCCGAAAAATTGAACACTGCGAACACTTTGCCGTTGGCGTCCTGGCGGACGAAGCTCAGCACCTGCGCCGCCTTGTCGTTCGGCACATGCACCATCATCGCGCCCCACTCACCGTTCCGCAGCGCGGTAGTCTTTTTCCGTAGCCGGATGAGGTCGGCGTACAGCGCGCCGTTGGGATGCTCGCGCCACGCGATCGGGTCTTTCTCGAAGAACTTCAACCGGCGCGGATTGCCCGCTTCCTGACCGTTGTAGATCAGCGGCATGCCCTCGCCCACGAAGGACAGCACCATCGCCGCGGGCAAGGCGTCGCCGAACAGCTCGAACTCCGTACCTTCCCACGAATTCTTGTCGTGATTGCTGACGAACGTCATGCGCATCGCGCCGCGCGGGAAAAAAGCCTCGTTCCATGAATAATAAGTGTAGAGCTTGCCGACGTCGGCATTGCCGGCAGCGATGGCCTGCATCGCGGCTTCCCAACTCCAGGCATACGTCGCATCGAAGGCTTCGGCGTGCAGATCGCGGGACTCCCATTCGGCCAGCATGAACACGCCTTCGGGCCTGATCGCATCCAGTTCCTTGCGCAGGTTGTTCCAGAAATCCACCGGCACGAAACCAGCGACGTCGCAGCGATAGCCGTCGATGCCGACCTCGCGCACCCAGTAGGCCATCGCCTCGGTCATGTACTTGCGCAGGCCGGGCTGCTCGTAATCGAGATTGATGATGTCCGACCAGTCCCACCACGGCGTCGGCCGGAACTCGCCCTTCCAGTCGCGCTGGTACCACTCGGGATGCTGCGCGACCAGCGGATTGTCCCAAGCGGTGTGATTCGCGATCCAGTCGAGAATCACGTACATGCCCTGCGCGTGCGCGGCGTCGACGAAATGTTTGAGGTCTTCGAGCGTGCCGAATTCGGGATTCACGCCGTAATAATCGCGCACCGAATACGGACTGCCCAGGGTGCCCTTGCGGTTCTTCTCGCCGATCGGATGCACCGGCATCAGCCACAGGATGTCGACGCCGAGTGTCTTCAGCCGCGGCAATTCGCGTTCGGCCGCGCGGAACGTGCCTTCCGCTGTGAACTGTCGTGTATTGATCTGGTACAGCACCGCATCCTTCGACCACGCCGGATGCTTCAGAGTGATGTAGGGCTTCGGCTGGTAGCGTTCATCCACGGAAGAATTCATCGGATCCCCGATCGGTGCGGCATGGGTCAGAACGGCGAAAGCGGAAGCGGCGAGGCCGAGAGCCATCGCGAACAGAACGGGCAGGCGCATGACAGGCTCCAGAGTCGTCCGCCGGGTGTACGCCTGCAGCTACCGGGGGTCAACCGGAAAACGATTGCACTCCATGGGAAACGGCAGCTTTTCGATGCCATGCACGGGGACTTCGCACACCGCCTGATCCATTGCCGACCCGCGCCGGCACCGCGGATCCAGATATGGTCCGGTATGCTTGCCGGACATCCCGCCGCATCGAGGAAAGCACCATGAGTCATAGCCTTCTGCTGATCGTCAGCGCATCTCTGGCACTCCTGTTGACCGCGTGTCAGAAGGAACCGGCGGCAGCGACCGACGCGACCGCCAACGCGCCGGCAGCGGTAATGGCCCCGGCAGAGCCTGCGACAGCGCCCACCGCCGATGCCGTCGAAGCGCCGCCCGCAGTCGCGGATACCGGTTTCAGCGTGGACAAGATGGCTGTCTCGACAGCGACGCTGCCGCCGTTTCCGTTCTTCGAAATTCCCGACGGATTGGTCGCGAAGGTCAAGGACGGCAAGCACACGGTCGACTTCGGGCGTCATTTCTTTCTTGCCGGAAAGAAGATGATTCCGGTCGAAGGCCGGCTCTACCACAACAGCATGGGCCTGATCTCGCAGGACAAGAGCCGCGAATACACGCCTCTGGAATTCCATCGCAATTACGAGAACGCGATTCAGTCACTGGGCGGCGCGAAGATCAGCGAAACGCAGTTCACCCGCCCCATCGTCGATGAAGTGGGCGGCCTGCGCGAAGTCAACAAGTCCTGGCACAGCGCGCCGCCCACCAGCGGCTACGAGCACTACAGCTATCTGATCCGCACCGCCGACAAGGAATACTGGATCCATGTCGGAACCTCGGCAGCAGGCAAGACCGGGCACATCGTCGTTCTCGAGAAGAAAGCGATGACCCAGTCGCTCGGCTTTCTCGATGCCGCCGCGATGAAAACCGCGCTGGACGCCGATGGCCGCGTCGCGCTGTACATCAACTTCGATACCGACAAGTCGACGCTGCGGCCCGACAGTCAGGCCGCGATCGCGGAAATCAGGACGCTGCTGGATTCGAACGCGGATCTGAAGGTGTCGATCGAAGGTCATACCGACAACACCGGCAGCGCGGATCGCAATCGCCAGCTCTCCAGCGAACGGGCGCGCAGCGTGCTCGACGCGCTGGTCGGTCTGGGCATCGCGCCTTCGCGGCTCAGCGCCAAGGGCTTCGGCCCGGACAAGCCGCTGGCCGACAATGCCGATGAAGCGGGTCGCGCGAAGAACCGCCGGGTCGAACTGGTCAAGCTCTGAGCCGGGTCGCTACGCCATCGAAAAAACGCCGCTTTCGCGGCGTTTTTTTGTTGCGGACTGTCATTCCGGAATGACGGAATGTCGTCACGAACGTATGTGAGAACCTGTTCGAAATCTATCGAAAGCCCGTAGAGCGGCCTTCAGGCCGCTGCTCCAGCGACCGCGTGAAGTCTCGGCGGCCTGAAGGCCGCTCTACGACGGGATGTCGTTTGTGATTGTCATCGCAAGAGCGCGGAGGCTCTGAGGGATCGGCTGTTCGCAAATGGATTGCTCGATAAGCAGGTCCCTCCGACCACTGCGCGGTCGTTCGGGATGACATTTTTTTCTGCGCGGCGTTCGCCATCCCGGATGTTCGACGCCGACCGATTACTTCAACAACACCAGCGTCGCCAGACCGAGGAAGCTCAGGAAACCGACGACATCGGTCACCGTGGTCAGCACCACGCCGCCGGCCAGCGCGGGATCGACGTCCATCCGCTTCAAGGCCAGCGGCACCAGTACGCCGGCCAGCGCGGCGGCGACCAGATTGATGGCCATCGCGCCGCCGATGACGAGTCCGAGTTTGTAGTCCTGGAACCACAGCGTGGCGACGACACCGACCACGATCGCCCAGACCACGCCGTTGAGCAGCCCCACCAGTACTTCCTTACTGAGCAGCGCGCGCAGGTTGCCATGCGCCACCTGGCCCAGCGCGAGGCCGCGCACCATCAGCGTCAGCGTCTGCGTGCCGGCGACGCCGCCCATGCTGGCGACGATGGGCATCAGCACCGCCAGCGCGACGATCTGCTCCAGCGTAGCCTCGAAACGGCCGATCACCCACGACGCCAGGAACGCGGTCGCGAGATTGATGCCCAGCCAGATCGCGCGGCGCTTGGCCGCGCGCGGCACCGGGCTGAACAGATCCTCGTCCTCGTCCAGACCCGCGGCGCCGAGCGCCTGATGCTCGGCCTGGTAACGGATGATGTCGACCACGTCGTCAATGGTGATGCGGCCCAGCAGCACATTGTTGTCGTCGACGACCGGGGCGCTGATCCAGTCGTAGTCGGAGAACATCCGCGCCACTTCATCGGCGGGTTCCTCCACGCCGATCGCCGGCTGTTCGTCGTCGACCAACTGGTTGACCGGCGTGCTGGCGTCGCAGGTGAGCAGCGACTGCAGCGCGATGCGGCCGAGATACTGATGCCGGCGGCTCACCACGTACAGGTGATCGGTGTGCTCCGGCAGTTCGCCGCGCAGGCGCAGGTAGCGCAGCACCACATCGACGGTGGTGTCGGCGCGCACCGTGACGACGTCCGGATTCATCAGGCGGCCGGCGCTGTCCTCGTCGTAGGACAGCACCTGCTCCAGCCGCTCGCGGTTCTCGCGATCCATCGACTTCAGGACTTCGTCGATCACCGTGTCCGGCAGATCCTCGACCAGATCCGCCAGATCGTCGATATCGAGATCCTCGACCGCGGCGACCAGTTCGTCCTGGTCCATGTCCGCGATCAGGCTTTCGCGCACGTCCTCGCCGACGTGAACCAGCACCTCGCCGTCGTCTTCGGGATCGACCAGCCCCCACACCACGCCGCGTTTGCCGGGCGGCAGGGATTCCAGCAGATTGCCGATCTCGGCCGGCGACAGCGTGTTGACCAGCCGCCGCACGGGGCCCAGGCGACCGCTGTCGAGCGCATCTGAGAGCAGACGCAGCTGACGCGCGGTCTTGTCGTGGCGGATGGTCTCGGCCATTCGGGTCTCCCGGTGGCGGCGGTCATCGCACCACGGGGGCGCGACAGGGTCAGGTGTCCATGTGCGGATTATCGCCGGTCGAGGTGGGGATGGACACCCCCGCAACCGATGCGTAACGCTTGCGAAAGCGTGCGATCTGTTCGTGACGGAAGCCCGGCGGCGATGCTTGCGGGCGTACCGCACCGTGGCAGACTAGCAAGGCCGGTCAGCGGGGGCGTGACCGGCACGGGGCATTGCTGGCCCGACCCGTCGTTCATCCTGCCCTCCCGGGGTTGGACGAGTCGGAGAAAGCAGCATGCTGTACCGCTGGGACGATTTCAGTCTGGACCGCGAAGGCATGCTCCTGATGCGGCAAGGACAGCAGATCGACGTCTCACGAAAGATTCTCGACTGCATCAGCCATCTCGTGGAACAACGCCAGCGCGTGGTGGGTTACGACGAACTCATCCGCAAGGTGTGGGGACACGAAAACGTCACCCATCATCAATTGTCGCAGGTGATCCTCGCAGCGCGACGCGCGCTGGGCGACGACGGCCAGGCGCAACGCCTGATCCGCACGATGCCCGGCATCGGTTATCGCTGGGTGGGTGATGTCACTCCGATCGAGGATGGGGCGTCGACGGCAGCGACGCAGGCGTTCGAGCCGGCGACATCCGTGGGGGATATGCCCGCGTCGCCGGCTCAGGCAACGCCGCCCGCATCGGAAGCGGTTCCGTTATCGCCTGCGGCGATGCATCCGGCATCGGCGATCGCACGACCGCGCGCGCGCGGGTGGCTTCTCGCAGTCGCGGGCATGGTCGCGTCGATCGCGATCGTGGCCGCAGGCATCGAATGGCAGCGCAGCCGCGATGCGGCTCCAGCGACGCCTGCCCCGGCCGCAAACGTCGGATCGGATCCTCTCTCGGCCTTGCGCGATGCCCTGGCGAAAGGACAGTTCGAAGCCGTCAGCGAAGGACTGGCCGCGCTGCCCGCGAGTCTGGCGGATTCGCCCGAGGCCCGACTTCTGGAAATCCGACTCGACATCGAGCGCGGCCGCTTCGACCGCGCGAAAGAAAAACTGCGCGTGCAGCAAACGCGCGCCGCCGAAGCCGCCGATACGGTCTGGCAGTCGCGTCTCTTCAGCGCGCAGGCGATCCTGAACGGCACCGCGGGCGGATCGGGGCAGGACATTCTGGCACCGGCACGATCGGCGGTTCGATTACTGGAATCCACGGGTCGCACGGCACCCCCGATCGCGATGGGCGAAGCCCTCTCCGCGCGCGGTTACGGCTTCATGAAAACGCTCCAGTTCGAGCAGGCGATGAGCGATCTCATCCAGGCCCAGAAGCTGCTGCATGACGCCGGCGACGCGGGCGGCGCCGCCAATGCCGCGGATACGCTGGCCCGCATCTACATGCGGATGGGTCGTTTCCACGAGGCCTTGGCGCTGATGACCGAGATCGCGGCGCTCTGCGAACGATCCGGCAATGCGGTCCAGGAAATCTACGCACGCAACGCCGCCGCCAAGATCCAGATCGAACTGCTGCGCTGGAACGATGCGCTCGCCAGCACCGACCGCAGCCTGGCGTTGCTGAAGGACGTGCCCGAATCGGAACGCCGTACCCGCGTGGTGCTGCTGCGCGCGCTGGTGCTCACCGGGATCGGGCGCATGCGCGAAGCCGCGTCCTTGATCAAGGAGGCCGACAGGCTGCAGGACGATCGCTACTCGCCGATCGCCGCCGCCACTTACAACCTCGCCGCCGGGGATTTCCCGCGCACGATGGCGATCGCGTCCGATGCCGACGGGTTCGGCGGCTACAACGCCAACGAAACCCTGAATCTCGAAAGCAGGGAAGGCGCATTGCTGCTATGGCTGACCGCCGCACAGGCGCAGTCGGCGGACGGCAGGTCGATCCATCCGTTGCCGGCGTCCCGACTGGCGATCCTGCAGGCGCCGACATCCAGCATCGGCCACATCGCGCGCGGACGATGGCTGCGTTCGCAGGGCAGACCGGGAGAAGCCGAAACCGCATTCCGCGAAGCGATGTCCCAGGCGCGCGCGATGCGCCATCTCTCGCGCATGTTGACCGCCAGCGAGTCGTTGATCCCGCTGTTGCTGGAACGTGGAGACACCGCGGGGGCCGAGCGCTTGCTTGTCGATCTGTGGCGATACGCCCCTGCGGATCTCGACAACGACTATCGCGCGAACCTGCTGACCCTGCGGCTGGCGTTGGCGACGAACGATCGCACGCGCGCGGCAGCGTCCTACCGTCGGGCCAACGCGCTGGCGGGCGAACGGGCGATCCCAAAGGATCTCGAAAGCGCGTACCGTCGCGCCGCCGCGGACGGGCCTCGGCGGACGACGGCGAAACCATGACGTCAGCGCCCATGTTCCGTGACGCGTTCGACATCACTGTACTTGCCCGGGGCGATCAACATGGCAGACTACCTCCGTCGGGACCGGGGGGGCCGGCAAACGGATCATTGCCATACTCACCCCCGAATGGATCGAACGCGGCATCGGAGACAAATCGGGATGCAGTACCGTTGGGGCGACTTCAGTCTGGATCGCACAGGCTCTCTGCTGACGCTCCGGGGATGCCACATCGAAGCCTCGCGCAAAGTCCTCGACTGCATCCTTCACCTGGTCGAACACCATGATCGGGTCGTCGGTTACGATGAATTGATCCTCGCGGTCTGGCGACACCACAATGTGTCCAACCACCAGTTGTCGCAGATCGTCCTCCAGACCCGTCGGGCGATCGGAGACGATGGTCAAGCCCAGCATTCCATCCGCACCATGCCCGGCATCGGCTATCGCTGGGTCGCAACGTTTCGACCGCTCGAAGAACCTGCGGAGCCGCCCACCACGACGTCGCTTGCTGCGTCCTGCGAGGAGACGCCCGAGGCGTCACCCCTGGCACCGCCTCCAGCGCCCGAGCCCGCCCCCAGCGTAGCCGCCGCCGTACACACCAGCATCACGAAAAAACGGCGACTCCGGGCCGCAGCCGTCTTGTCGCTCTGCCTCGTCGTCCTTGCGGTCGGACCGCAACGCATCGAAAGTCTCGCGTCCAAGGGCAGCATCGGGACCACCCTGTCCTCCGGTGCCGACTACGCGTTGTCTTCCGATCCGATCGGCTCGCTGCGGCAGGCCTTGTTCATGGGCCGCTTCGAGCAGGTACGCGAAGGTCTGGCCGGGCTGCCGCCGGACATCGCCGATGGCATGGAAGCGCGTCTGATCGAGATCGAACTCGACATCCGGCGCGGCCGCTACGCGCGCGCGGACGAGAAACTGTCGATCCAGACGGCCCGGGCCGAAGCGGCCGGCGACCCGGTGTGGCGGGCGCGCCTGCTGCTTCAGCACAGCGAGCTCAAGAATCGCCTGCAGGCGTCAGGGGCGGACATCCTCGCGCCCGCGCAATCCGCCGTCGAATTGCTGGAATCGGCGGGCGCGCAGGCGGCACCGGAGATCCTCGCCGACGCGCTTTGGCGTCGTGCGAATGGATTCAGCCTCAGCGACCGGTTCGAGGAAGCACAGCGCGACCTCATTCGCGCGCGCGACCTGTACCAGAGCATCGGCGACGAACATCGGGGCGCGGATGTGCGCGGCAGTCTGGCCCGCGTGCGGATGCGGACCGGAAACCTTTCGGATGCGCTGGAGGAAATGCGTGAGGTCGCGGACGAACTGTCGCGCCACGACGACAGGATTCGCGAAATTTTCGCGCGCAATACGATAACGAAAATTCAGATCGAATTGCTGCGCTGGGAGGATGCGTTGGCCAGCAGCGATCGCAGCATGGCGCTGCTGCAGGAGGTTCATGAATCCGAACGCCGTTACCCTACCCTGCAATTGCGCGCATTCACGCTCACCGGCCTCGGGCGCCTGCGCGAGGCCGCCACCCTGCTGGAGGATGCCGAAAGCGTGAAATCGGAGCGTCGCGACTTCATCATCCCGGCCATTCACTACCTGGAAGCAGGCGATCCGAAAGCCTCGCTCGAAGCCGCCGACCGGGAGTTCGAGAGTTCGCGAATCGATACCCGCAGCAACCTCTTGCTGGAGAACAAGGATGGGGCGGCGCTCTTGTGGGTGTCGGCAGCGCGGGCATTGGTCGCCGCGGGCGAACCGATACCGACGCCATCCGAAGCAATGACGCAGCTGCTGAACGACCCGAAAACCGCCACCGCTCGATGCGCACGTGGTCGATGGCTTTTCATCCAGGGCCGCAGTGCCGACGCGGAGATCGAACTCCGCCAGGCTATGGCCGATTTCGACGCCCATAATCAACTTTACCGGATGGTCCTGGCAGCGGAACCCCTCATAGACGTGTTGCTGCAACGCGGAGAAACCGCATCGGCGCGGGACGTTCTCATCGCCCTGCGCGCCCGCGCCCCGCAGCGCGTCGACGACGACTACCGCGTCGCCCTGATGCAGCTGAAACTGGCCCTCGCCGAAAAGGACGAATCCATGATCGAGGCGGCCTATCGAAACGTCGCGATCTCGGGCCGGGAACGTCGGCCTCCGGACGAATTGCTGTCGGCATACACGAAGTACGATTGGAATTGAATCCTCTCCAAGCGGTGCACCTTTATACAAACGTCCTTGTCGGCCGACCCGAATTTGAAATGATGTCTGCCAGCGGGATTGAACGGGAAAATCCCGAGCATCCGGCTCAACACTGGCCGGATGGCGCGGCGATATCACCGGCATTCTGTCATTCGAGTGATCGACGGACTTGACACCGGAAGGCGGGAAGAAAGAAATCCTGATGGGCTCAGCCATGGGCAGCAGCGCCAATGACCCGCGCGATCAACACGCGCTGCTTTTGCCCCGCCCCTACGCGCCTATAATCCCTGAGACAGTAACGCTGTCAGTTACCCCTTATTTTACGGCGGCTTTATTGGAGATCGACATGCCAAAGCCGTTGCGGGTCAGCCCGCCTGAATCCTCTGCATCCTCTGAAGTGCAGGCACCACGGACCCAAGGGCGGCGCCAGTTCAGCGCTGCCGATAAACAGCGCATTGTGCGTGCTGCCGATGCTTGCAGCCACGGCGAGCTGGGCGCGATGTTGCGCATCCTCAAGGATGCGAATCAGGCACGCGACCGGCGGCCCATTCGACCGGCGCACACGCACGCCATACCGCGCCTGCAGGCCACTGCGGCCAATCAGGTGTGGACCTGGGACATCACCAAACTGGCGCTGCATGATCGTGGCGCATGCCTGTATCTGTACGTGCTGCTCGACCTGTACAGCCGCTACGTGGTCGGCTGGATGATTGCCGATACCCAAAGCAGCGCGCTCGCCTGCCGCTTCGTCGGCACCTGTGCCGCGAACCACCAGATCGGCCCCCACCAGTTGACCGTGCACCAGGATCGCGGTGCGCCGATGACCGCGAACAACTTCATCCACCTGCTGGCAGAACTGAAGATCGACACCAGTCATTCTCGGCCTCGGGTGAGCAACGACAACGCATTCTCCGAAGCGCACTTCAAAACCCTCAAGACCCAGCCCGACTACCCGGCACGCTTCACCGACACCACGCATGCGCGCAGCTGGTGCGGCGAGTTCATCGACGGGTACAACGACGAGCATCAGCACAGTGGATTGAACGGGCACATCCCCGCCGACGTGTTCTACGGTCGTGCCCAAGCGATCAAAGCGGTCAAGCAAGCGGCACTGGATCGTGCCTACAGCGATCATCCAGAACGCTTCGTCAACGGCGCGCCAGAAGCCAAAGCGCCCCCAGCGATCGTGTCGATCAATCCACTCCCGGCGTCCGTCGTCAGCCTGCCCACTGCGGCCAGAAACAACGAAATCCAGACACCGTCAAAGCACACCGACGGCGAACAGGCAGCACCGGGCATCATCCAACACGACGCTAGCAAACACCCGCCAGGCGAGGTGCGAAAACTACACTGAACTCTTGAACTGACTGTCTCAAAGGTGTTGACGCGTTCCGCTCACGGGTAGTCCCCCGGGTCGACGACCATGGCGGCGCGCAGCGGATCGAGTTCGATGTCGGGATGGCACAGCATCGGGTGGTCGCCGTTTTCGACCGGGCAGGCCTTGTAGCGACCCTCCCGGAACGTGCCCGTCCGGCGACATCGGTCGTTGATGTAGCGCATTTAACGCCGGCCCAGCGATTGCATCAGCCGGCCGATCGCGCCTGCGGTCATCGGTGTGACGAGCAGGTGGACATGGTGGGTCATCAGCGCATAGGCATGCAGGGCGCAGCCTTCGCGCATGGCGACCTCACGCAGATCGTTGCGATAGCGGTGGTCGTCCGCGTCGGCGAAGCAGCATGGCGGGCGGTCGTTGCCGCGCTGGATGACGTGCTGCGGCGCGCCGGGCACATCAAGTCTGGTCGGGCGGGGCATGGCATGGCATGAGTGCAGGGAGGACGTAGCGGGCATGCCGATGCTGCGTCGTTTGCCAGTCTGTCGGATTGGGCCGCTACGGGTTGTAGGGAAAGTCCAGACTGACTCCTAATGCCAGTCAGTTAACGCTGACTGGCTTTTTTGTATTCGCGGACTCTCTTTTTGTAGAGCGGCCTTCAGGCCGCTGATCGCTCCGGGCAAAGCTTCAGCGACCTGAAGGCCGCTTACGGACGGCAGATATGGCTTGACTGACCGGCATTGAGACTGACTCCGGTTTTTGAGCCCGGTTTTTGCATGTCCTGAAAGACAACATTTTGTTTCCGGATCGTCCCGGATCGTGCAATCAGCCCGACCGAAGGCAGATCAAGCATCCGAAACCATGCAGATCAGCAGACGACATGCTGGCAACGACGCATAGACCGAAGACTACGCTGTCTCTGTACGGCATCCCGTTCGCCTCTGCGCACAATAAAACGAACAAGTGCCGGCAAATGAGCGTAGTGTCTGTTATCCGACCAATTTCAACCCATGGAAAGCCAAACGTCCAGTCGGATTCTAGCTACGTTGGCATTTCGAACTCGCAACGGAACTGGCGAAGGCGGAATTGCGTCCTGCGTCGTTGCGCTTTGCGCCGAGATCGGCGCGGCGCTCACGCCCATCATCGGCCCGCGCGGCGTGTCAGCGCTGTACAAGCGCAGTCTCTTTCTCACCGCTCAATCGCATCCCGAGTTGCTCGGCCTGCAGGATAACGTGCAGAGCGAGCTGAATCTTTCGCCACTGATGACGGCATTGAAACCGTTGAGCGATGCCGAAGCGACGCTTGTCGGCGGCGCGCTTCTCACCGTGTTCTACGAGTTGATCAGCAGCTTGGTAGGGCCTTCGCTCACGGAGCGATTGTTGCGTTCTCTGTGGGACCGCCCGTTGAGCGACCCGCCCGCATCGGAACCGACCCCATGAAAGACAAAGTAGTCATCCATCGATTGTCGACCGGCGTTCCCGGGCTGGACGAAGTATTGGGCGGCGGCCTGCCCGAATTCTCGTTCAATCTGATCGCCGGTCCGCCGGGCTGCGGCAAGACTACGCTGGCCCATCAGATGATGTTCTCGATGGCCGATCCGCAGCGGCGGGCGCTGTATTTCACGGTCTTGGGCGAGCCTCCGCTGAAGATGCTGCGTTATCAGCAGCAATTCGATTTCTTCGAAAGCGAAGCGATCGGCCCGGCCATCCGTTTCGTCAACCTCTCCGAAGACACCTTGGCGGGCGACCTGGAGCTGGTACTCAAACGCATCGTCGAAGAAGTCGAGGCGTTTAACCCGGCGTTCGTCTTCGTCGATTCGTTCCGCTCCGTCGTGCTCATCAACAAGTCGAACGAAAGCGCCCACAACACGCTCCAGCAGTTCGTCCAGGCGCTGGGCATGGCCATGACCAGCTGGCAGGCGACGACATTCCTGATCGGGGAATACTTCACCGAAACCGATGCGAATCCGGTGTTCACCGTGTCGGATGGATTGATCTGGCTGCGGCAAAGCGTGGTTCGCAACTCCATGGTCCGCAAGATCGAGATCATGAAGATGCGCGGCCAGCCGACTCTGCCCGGATTGCACACCTTCCGGATCAGCGCTGCGGGTATCGAAGTGTTCGCGCCGGCGCTCAGCATCGCCCCGTTGGCTCCGGAACTGGTCGTAAACAGTCAGCGCCTGCAAATGGGCATCCCGAGACTCGACGAGATGCTGGGCGGAGGATTGCCGCAGGGCTATTCGCTGCTGGTGGCCGGCCCATCGGGATCCGGCAAGAGCATCCTCGCCGCCGCCTTTCTTGCCGAGGGCACCCGCATGGGCGAAAAGGGCGTCATCGCCGCATTCGAACAGCACACGGCGCAGTCGCGCTCGCCCACCATCACGCGCCTGATCGAAAGCGGCCAGGTGGGTCTGGTCGACAGCCGGGCGCCCGATCTTTCCCTGGACGAAACCCTGCAGCTGCTGCTAGGCGAAATCCGCAGGTTGAACGCCAGCCGCGTCGTCATCGATTCGCTGTCGGGCTTCGAATTGGCGTTGGCGCCGACCTTCCGCGAGGATTTCCGCGAGAACCTGTCGCGCATGGTCGCCGCACTGGCCGCGTCCGGCGTGACCGTCCTGATGACGTCCGAACTGGAAGATCGCTACTCCGATCTGCGGTTCAGCCCTTACGGCACGGCCTTCATGACCGACGCGATCATCGTCCAGCGCTACATCGAACTGGACAGCCGGCTGCTGCGCGTCATGGCGGTGGTGAAAGTCCGCGCAAGCGCGCATTCCAACGAACTCCGCTCGTTCACCATCGACGATTCGGGACTGTGCATCGGCGATCGATTGGACGGGCAGGAAGGCCTGCTGGGCGGTCGGCCTACGGCGAAGGCGCGCCGCCGGGCCTATCCGGACGACAGCGAAGAACCGTCCCCGGCTTCGGAATCGCGGACATGACGAACCGGCCATCCGATTCTTCTGTCGTCGAGCAGACCGCCCATGCAACGCGCGAGCTGGAAGCGCTGAAACCCCAGGGCGATCAAGCCAAAGCCGATCTGAGCGATGCGCGCACGGATCTGAAGTCGGTCAACCGAGAGGTCGAGGCGGCGGAACATCGTCTGGATACCATCGATTCCGAATGTCTGAGGGAAGCCAACGAGAAGCTGGTCCTGTCGAACCTGCGCGCGCAGGCCCATGCGGAAGAATGCGCCAGGACGCTGGAGGAGGTATCTCGGTCCGCCGGATTGGACGTGCTCACCGGATTGCCTAACCGCGCCTTGTTCCTCGACCGCCTCACCCAGGCGATGGCGAATACCAAGCGCCATGGCGGCCGGTTGGCGCTGCTATTCGTCGACATGAACAATTTCAAGATGGTCAACGACACGCTGGGGCATTCCGTCGGCGACCTCGCTCTCAAGCAGGCTGCGCGCAACATCGCATCGGTCCTGCGCGGAGTCGATACCGCCAGCCGGCACGGCGGCGACGAATTCCTGATCCTCGTGACCGATATCTCGCACGCCTCCGACGCCATGCTGGTCGCTGAAAAAATAGCGACCGCGCTGGGAACGCCATTCCGTATCGGAGATCACGTGATCCGCATGACCGCGAGTATCGGCATCTGCATGCATCCGGAAGACGGCGACACCCCCGAATTGCTGATCGATCGCGCCGATACCGCCATGTATCGCTCGAAACGATTGCCGAAGGACTGTTTTGCGTTCTACACCGACCGCGACGGCGACGATGTCCGCCATGCGCCGGGGGCTTCGGTCGCATCCCGGTATACGGTGGTCATCCAGTACGACGCCGCGGTCGCCGAGCATGAGCTTCGCATCGGCGAACTGCGCGAAGCCAACGAACGACTGGTGATGGCCGCACTCAGCGCCCAAGAGCTTCAGGCAGCAGCGGAGCGGTCGCAGGCGCGCCAGAAAGAAGTGCTGGCGCTGGTCGCGCACGAGCTTCGCAATCCGCTGACGCCTTTGAGCATCGCCGCGTCGATGCTGCATGGTTCCGATACGGAAGACCTGACGCGCATGCAACAGATCATCGAGCAGCAGGTGACCCATATGGCGCGGCTGGTCGGCGACCTGCTGGACCTGTCGCGCTCGAGCACCGGCAAGCTGCGACTGCATTTCCGCGAGGTGCAGCTGGCCAGTGTTGTCGACGATGCGGTGAATGCGTGCCGACCGGCCATGGACATGCGCCTGCAGCATTTCCGGATGCAGCTCCCGTCGCAGCCGATCACCTTGGAAGCCGACCCGATCCGGCTGGTGCAGATCCTGTGCAATCTTCTCGACAATGCATCGAAATACACGCCAAAAGAGGGAATGATCACCCTTCGGGTCAGTCTTGAGGATGAAAAGGTCGTGATCCGGGTCGCCGACAGTGGTATCGGGATCAGCCAGGAGGCGCTCGGCCGGGTCTTCGAGCTGTTCGCGCAGGACACCCACGCCACGGGTTTCAACGGTCAGGGGCTGGGCATTGGCCTGGCCGTCGTCAGGGAACTGGCGGAGAGCCACAAGGGCTCGGTGAGGGTCAGCAGCGCCGGGATCGGCAAGGGAAGTGAGTTTGTACTCACCCTGCCGCTGTGCCGGGCGCAGTGCGCGGACGACGCGTAACTACGGGATCACATCGCTACGGAGTCACACCGCGTCCCCGCCCCGCCCCGGGCAGCCCCAATTCAGGATCGGCGTGCCGGCGGGCATGACGCGACGGAACATCTCGACGCTATTGGCTTTGGGATTGACGACCACCGGATGCAGCGCGGACTGCAGCAGCGGCAGATCGGCGCTGCTGTCGGAATACACTTTCTCGATCGGCCCGGTAAAGCCCGCGTCGCGGATCATCGTCACCTTCATGTGGTGATGGCAGTGGCGCAGCGCGCCGATGGCACCGTATCTCGGACCGATCAGGGTGCCGATCACCGGCAGATCCTCGTGAGCGACGAAGGCGAGCATCGCGCGCGCGAGTTCCGGCGGCGCGCCGGTGGCGACAATGACGCGATCGCCGGCATCGCGATGCGCGCGCAGCACGTCGAGCGCCATCGGCAGCAGGCGCTGCTTGATGAGATCGGTGTGCGCGGCGACGTAGCGGTCGGTCGCGGCATCGAAGTCGGCGACAGTGCGCATGCCGAGCGTACCGACCCAGACGAATGCGGAAATGCCGCGACGACGGGTGGGTATGAACGCGATCATCGGCGCGAACACCGGGGCGATCAGCAGCGCCAGCGCTTTGCGCCAAAGCGCGCGACCGATCAGCCATTTGAACAGGTGGGTGCCCGAGTCGCCGTTGTAGAGCGTGTGGTCGAAGTCGAACACCACCAGAGGGGCATCGGCGGCCGGGACGGGATGGCGATGCATGCTCATGCGAAGAACAGGCGTTGCAGCGCCGCGCCCGGGTCCGGATCGCGCATGAAGGATTCGCCGACCAGGAAAGCGTCGATGCCCGCGGCGCGCATCGCGGCGACATCATCCACCGTTGCGATGCCGCTCTCGGTCACCAGGGTGCGCCCGGCGGGCATCGCGGACTTCAGCGACAGCGTGGTCGAGAGCGAGACCTCGAAGGTGCGCAGATTGCGATTGTTCGCGCCGATCAGCGGCAGGCGGCCGTCGATGACCGGCAATTCCAACGCGCGATCCAGTTCGCCGGCATCGTGGACTTCCACCAGCACGTCAAGGCCGATGTCCATCGCTGTGCGATACAACGACGACAACTGCGCATCGTCCAGCGCGGCGACGATCAACAGGATGCAGTCGGCGCCGAGCACGCGCGCTTCGACGATCTGATACGCGTCGACGGTGAAATCCTTGCGCAGCACCGGCAGCGCGCAGGCGGCGCGCGCCTGCTGCAGATAGGCGTCGGCACCCTGGAAGAAATCGATATCGGTCAGCACCGACAGACAGGCCGCGTCGCCGGCTTCGTAGCTGCGCGCGATGGCGGCGGGGTCGAAATCCGCGCGGATCACGCCTTTCGACGGGCTGGCTTTCTTGACTTCGGCGATCACCGCAGGTTTGCCGGCGGCGCGCTTGGCTTCCACTGCGGCGACGAAACCCCGGGTCGGCGGCGCATCGGCAAGCCGCGCGCGCAGCGCATCCAGCGATGCCCGCGCGCTGCGTTCGGCGATTTCTTCGGCTTTGCGGTCGAGGATGCGCTGCAGGATGTCGGCGCGTCCCGCGCTTTGGGGGGCGTTGCTGATCGGGTGATTCATGATGCGGTCTTGGCGATCCAATCGTAGGCGCGTTCGACTTTGGCGACGCGGGTGATGTAGCGGGTGTACCAGTCGCTGCGGCCGCGCGCGCGGGTCGCGGCGTGTTCGGCCTGATGCTTCCAGCCGAGGATATCGGTTTCGCTGCGCCAGTAGCTCACGGTGATGCCGACGCCATCGACGTCGCGCACCGATTCCGCGCCGAGGTAGCCGGGCTGCTGCGCCGCCAACGTCATCATCCGGTCCGCGGCTTCGGCGTAACCTTCGGCGTCCTCATGGTTGCGCAGCGAAGAGAACACCACCGCGTAATACGGCGGCGCGGGCGTATCGGCGAACCGTGCATCGTTGAAGCGTGCATCGTTGAAGCGTGCATCATTCAAGCGTGGATCGTTCATGACGCGGCAAGTGTCTGCGTGGTGGCGATGAAATGTTCGAGCTTGGCGCGGGCGTCGCCGCTGGCGATGGCGGTGCGCGCGGCGTCGATGCCCTGGGCGATGCTGTCGGCGCTGCCGGCGACGTACAGCGCCGCGCCGGCGTTGAGGCAGACGATGTCGCGCGGCAGGCCGGGTGTGTTCTCCAGCGCCTCGATCAGCATCGCCTTCGATTCCTCGGCGTCGTTCACGCGCAGGTTGCGGCTGGCGGCCATGCCGATGCCGAAATCCTCGGGATGGATTTCGTATTCGCGGACCTTCCCGTCGCGCAGTTCGCCGACCAGCGAGGCGGCGCCGAGCGACAGTTCGTCCATGCCGTCGCGACCCCAGACCACCAGCGCGCGCTC
>JBKJTC010000303.1:0-13492 GCA_046590925.1 Lysobacteraceae bacterium
GGCCGGCGTCGAGCGGACGCTTGCGCACGTCCAGCACCCGCACCACGGGCGGCTGGGCGTCGCCGGCGCGCTTGCGCAGGCGCAGGTGGGCGTAGCGGCCGGCCTGGGCGTTGTGCAGGGTTTCCAGCGACGGCGTGGCGCTGCCCAGCAGCACCGGCACGTCCAGCGCCTTGCCGCGCACCAGCGCAAAATCGCGGGCGTGATAGCGGATGCCGTCCTGCTGCTTGTAGCTGCCGTCGTGTTCCTCGTCGATCACGATCAGCCCGGCCTGGGGCAGCGGCGTGAACACGGCGGATCGCGTGCCCACGATCACCCGCGCCTCGCCGCGCCAGGCGGCGGCCCAGACCCGGGCGCGTTCGGGATCGCCCAGGCCGGAATGCAGCGCGTGCACCGGTACGCCAAGCCGCTGGCGGAACCGCGCCAATGCCTGCGGGGTGAGGCCGATCTCCGGCACCAGCACCAGCGCCTGTCGACCGCGGGCGAGGCAATCGGCGATGGCGTTGAGATAGACCTCGGTCTTGCCGCTGCCGGTCACGCCGTCCAGCAGCCAGGCGGCGAAGCCCGGGCGGTCGCGCAGGGCGCCCAGCGCCGCGGCCTGTTCGTCGTTGAGCACCGGGCCGGCCTGCGGCATCGGCGCGCACTGCGAGGCCGGCACGGCCACGCGTTCGGCCAGACCGCGCTTGAGCAGCGCGCGGGCGGCGCTGCGCCAATCGTCCAGCGATGTGTCGAGCTGGTCTTCGTCCAATGCCTGCCGCTGCACGGCATCCAGCAGCTCCGCCAACTGTCGCGGCCGTCCGCGCAGGCGGGGCAGGCCGGTGGCGCCGGCTTCGGTCAGCCGCCACGCCCAGGCATGGGTGTCGGGCAGCGGTTCGCCGCGACGCAGGGCGCTGGGCAGCGCGGTGGCCAGTACTTCGCCCAGCGGGGCGTGGCTGTAGCGCGCCAGCCAGCGCAGCGACTCCAGCAGTTCGCCCTGCAGCAGCGGCTGCGGGTCCAGCACCGCCTCGGCCTGGCGCAGTTCGGCGACGCCGGGCTCGGGCGGCCCCACGCCGACCACCACCCCGACCACGCTGCGGCTGCCGAAAGGCACACGCACGCGGCAGCCGACCTCGGCCGGCCCATCGCCTGGGCCCTCGCTTGAGCGATCACCCGGGGGCAGGTAGTCGAACAGGCGCGGCAGCGGCACCGGCAGGGCGACGCGAAGGACGGGATCAGCGACGGACATGGCGGCGGACATGGCCGGCAGTCTACCGAGTCCCGGCGCGGCGGCTTCGACCCTCACTTGCACCGCATTGCTGCCGGTCGGCACACGAATGAGCCGCAAGTGGCGGATCGCAAAGGGAATTCGGCATTATCCACACAAGCTGTGGATAAGTTTGTGCATGACTCGATGCGCGAAGAGTTTTGTGCGGTAAATCCAAGGGTTCCGCGGTGTATGGCTAAAAAACCGCCACCCCATGAAAACCCATTGAAATCAAGCGCTTGTCCGTGAAACATCGCGCGTCCGCGGGATGCGCGGCCGGCAAAGCCGGATTTGTTGCACGTCGATGACCGCTGTGCACAACCGGATCGGGCCGTCGATCGGCCTGCAACCCTGATGGGGCCTTGGGGAGCCGGTTTCGTGATGGTTGTCAAGTCGCAGATCGGACGTGGAAGGCATCATGCGACCCCTTCGTCAAGTACTTGATCTATCGTCCGATATGTCTTCCCACCACACGCTCGATACCGCTGCCGCCTCTTTCGGGGCTGTCGTCAGCTTCCTGCGCGGGGTGGAACGGCGGGCGGCCCTGCTGGCCGAATTGCAGTGCGGCGACGCCGAACATGGCGACCGCGCCCTGGCCTTCGCGATCGAAACCTTCAGCGAAACGGCGCAGGGCGCCGCGCCCGACGAGTGGCCGCTGCTGTTCTGGACCACCCTGCTGCAGTGCCCCGCCCTCAACACCGAACCGCTGACGCCGTACTGGCACGCCGACTTCGCCTCGCTGGCCCGGCTGGACTTCGGCACCCGCGCGGTGCTGTTGCTGCGGGTGGTGGTGGGGCTGGACGACACCCAGGCGGCGGCGGTGTTCGGCGTCGACCCGGTGGAATACAAGCAGGCGCTGCAGCGCGCCCTGCCGCAGCGCGCCGACGGCAGCCTGGACGGGGAAGCCTGGCTGGCGCTCAACGACGAAGCGCGCTTCGTGATGAAACAGCTGTCGCCGGAGCGGGTGGCGGCGATCGCCCGGCTGCGCGATGCCGCGGTCGCGGCGAAGACCGGCGAAGTTGCGGCGAAGTCCGCCGCGCACGGCGCATCCGCATCGCCGAAGGCGGGCTGGCTGGGCAAGCTCTGGGGCAAGTCGGCCTGAGCCGAGGTCGCGCGGTACCTGCGCTCAGCGCACCCCGCGCAGCACCCGTCGCGTCGCCTGGAAACGGCCGCCGAAGCGGGACATCCCGTCGGCGCGCAGCCGCGGGGCATGGTCGCGCAGATAATCGTCCAGCGCCTCGCGGCTCTTCAGTGCGTACTGCACGCTCAGACCGACCCGGCCCGCACTGGGCGGCGGTTCCAGCACCTCGAACAGCTTGGCGCCGGTGAAGCCCGGCAGTGCGAGGATCTCGGCGATATGGTCGTGCAGCCACACGCGGTAGTCGTCGTGCGCCGCGGCGTCGACCTCGATGTTCACTTCATAGATCACGCGCTTCGGGGTCATGCGGTTCTCACGATGGCTGTCAGCTGCTCAGTCCGGCGATCACAGCGTAGAGCAGTGCGCAGGTCAACAACACCGTGTAGACGATGCCGATGACCAGGAATTTCGCGACTGTGACCCACCAGCGCTGCGCGTACACCCGTTTCTGCATGACCAGCAGATAGGCGGACACGCCGAACAGCAGCCCCGTCGCAGCGATCCCAAGCCCCACCTTCGGCCAGATCCACGCCGTCGGCGCGAGTCCCGCCACGCCGGTCAGCACGAACAGCAGCAGCAGCGTGGCGAGCAGGAATGCGTGGCTGTACAGCGCCACCACCAGATGTTCCAGGTAGCCGCGCCCCGAGCCGAGGTACATCACCTTCAGGAACAGGGCGAACAACGGCACCAGCAGGAACAGCGCGCCGGGCACCGCGCCCAGGAACAGGCGGATGAATTCGTCCGGGTTTTCGCGCATCGCCTCGCTGTTGCGCGCGAAACGGTCGCCGCGCTTCTTGATCCAGCGCGTGAGCCACTCGGTGTCGGCGGTGTCCTTGACGACAGCGGACCTGCTGGCGGCCGTGGCCTGTTCCAGTTCGATGTCGGCGCGGGCCATCGCCAGCGCGATCTCGGCCTCCGAGGCGCCGAGCTTGCGCATCCGGCTGCGGGCGCCATCGTCGACACCCGACTTCACCGTGCCCGAGAGCGGCGTGAGCAGCCAGCCGCCGTCGGATTCGAGCGCCTCGCGGCGGAACCCGGCGAGTTGGCGGTTGCGGTCGGCGATGACGGCGTCGATGGTGGTCAGGGCGCGCTTGGGCGCCGCGGCGGCGTCAACCAGGGTGGCAGGCGCGGATGGCGATGGGGCGGATGCTGAGGCGGCGGTCGCGGCGGCGTCACCTGTCCTGGTTTGCGATGCCGACGCCGGGCCGGCGTCCAGTCCGACCTCTGCCGGACTGTCTGTGCTGAACACCGCCTCTTTGTCGATGTGCAGCGTGGCCTTGCCGACGAAGAACGTCAGCAGGCTGACGATCACGAACAGCCGCAGCGGCGCGACGTAGCGGGCACGGTGACCGGCCAGATAGCCGGCGGCGACCAGACCGGGCACGAACAGGTCGTACACGGTGCGGAAGATCCGGCCGTCGAGTTGCCAGAACGACTCGAAGACTTCCTCGACCGCATGGGCGAGGTTGCGCAGCGGGCTGTGCGCGTGCTGGCCGCAGACGTGGCAGTAACTGCCCTGCAGTGCGCTGCCGCAGTTTTCGCAGGCGGCAGGCGCGGCGTGGGCTTGCGGTTCGGTCATGCGCTCCCCGGGCTGACGTGGGTGGCCGAAATGGATCTCATCGGCGGTGCCGTAAGATACCAGCCCATGCGCCGGTCCCATGCCGCGCTCCCGCATCCGGCGCAGTCATGTCCGAATCTCCCACACCGCGTTTTCGCGACGAGCTGCGCAGCAGTGCGCGGCTGGCCGCGCCGTTGATCGCCGGCCATGTCTCGACCGGACTGATCGGTCTGGTCGATGCGGTCATCGCCGGCCACCACGGCACCGCCACGCTGGCGGCCGTGTCGGTGGGCACGGCGCTGTTCTGGCTGCCCTTGCTGGTGCCGATGGGCACCCTGATCGCGGTGCCGGCCTCGGTGTCGCAGCTGGACGGCGCCGGGCGCCGCGACGAGATCGGCCCGCTGTTCCGGCAGGCGCTGTGGCTGGCGCTGACCCTGGGGCTGGCGATGTTCCTCTTCCTCAGCGCGATCCCGCTGGCACTGGAGGCCTTCGGCATCGCGCCGGAGATCCGCCCGGGCGCCACCGCCTTCGTCCACGGCATCCGCTGGGGCGTACCGGCGCTGGCGGTGTTCCTGTGCATGCGCTACCTCTGCGACGGCCTGCACTACACCATCCCGACCATGATCCTGGGCTTCGGCGGGCTGTTGCTGCTGGTGCCCGCCGGCTACGCCCTGACCTTCGGTTACGCCGGGCTGCCGGCGCTGGGCGCGGGCGGGCTGGGACTGGCCTCGGCGCTGATCATGTGGCTGCAGGTGCTGGCGATGGCCGCCTATCTGGCCCGCGCGCGCCGGTTTCGCGATCTGCATCTGTTGAACCGCTACGACCCGCCGCGCTGGGCACAGATCCGTGACCTGCTGACGGTGGGTCTGCCGATCGGCATCACCTGGCTGCTGGAAGGCGGGCTGTTCGTGGCGACGGCGCTGGTGATCGGGCGGCTGGGCGAAGTGCCGGCGGCGGCGCACCAGATCGCGATCAACGTCGCCAGCCTCTGCTTCATGGTGCCGATGGCGCTGGCCGAGACCACCACGGTCCGCGTGGGTCACGCGGTGGGCCGCGGCGACCGCGACGGCCTGCGCCGAGCGGCGTTCGCCGGCTACACGCTGGTGCTGATGACCCAACTGCTGACCGGCAGCTCGCTGTTGCTGGGCAACGAGGCCATCGCCGCGATGTACACCTCCGATGCCGCGGTCGGCGCGATGGCCGCTTCGCTGCTGCTGCTGGCGGCGGCGTTCCAGTTCCCGGACGGCATCCAGGTGCTGTCGGTCGGCGCCTTGCGCGGGCTGAAGGACACCCGCGTGCCGATGCTGCTGGCGGCGGTGGCCTACTGGGGCATCGGCATGCCGCTGGGCGCGGTGCTGGGCCTGGGCCTGGGCGATCTGGTGCCCGCGTACGGCCCGCGCGGCATGTGGGTGGGCCTGATCGCGGGCCTCACCGTGGCCGCGGTGCTGCTGGGGCTGCGCTTCCTGCGGCTGTCGCGGCGTGCCCCCCTTGTGCTGCCGGTAGGAGTGACCGATGGCGGATGACGCCACCGCCGCCGACCAGCACACTGCCCCCACATCTATTGACGACGTTTGAAGTCCGCATACTTTCGCAGGAGGGCCTTCAGGCCCGATCTCCAGGCCGCAAACCCGATCAAAAGCCTGCTCGGGGCTGAAGCCTCTCCTGCGCAAGCACAGTCATCAGCACAGTCATCGAATTCAAACATACTCGTACCGGATTAATTAAGGAGAGTTCCCCAATGAACGAACCGCGCCGCCGCGGCCCCATCGCCAGCATCCTGGTCGGTCTCTGGGATGCGATGAATTTCACCCGCCGTCTGATCTTCAACATCCTGTTCTTCGGCTTCCTGCTGCTCTGCCTCGCCGTGCTGGGCAGCGGAACCAAGCGGGTGTTGCCGGTGGACGACCGCAGCACCCTGGTGATCGCGCCGGAAGGCACGCTGGTCGAGCAGTACACGACCGATCCCACCAGCCGCGCGCTGGCCGAAGCCCTGAACGATCCGCGGGCCAACGAAGTGCAGCTGCGCGACCTGCTGACGGTATTGAACGCGGCCAAGACCGACAAGCGCATCGAACGCGTGCTGCTGCGCGTGGACGGCATGTCCTTCAGCGGCTATGCCTCGATCCGCGAAGTGGCCGAAGCCCTGGCCGAGCTGCGCGCCTCCGGCAAGCAGATCATCGCGTTCGGCGAAAGCTACGACCAGGCCCAGTACCTGCTGGCGTCGCAGGCGAACGAAATCTACCTCGATCCGATGGGCGGCATGCTGATCGAAGGCCTGGCCCGCTACCGCCAGTACTTCCGCGAAGGCCTGCAGGACAAGCTCGGCGTCGACGTGCACCTGTTCAAGGTCGGCGAGTTCAAGTCCGCGGCCGAGCCCTACGTGCTGGATGCGGCATCGCCCGAATCCAAAGAAGCCGACCTGTTCTGGATGAACGACATCTGGCAGCGGTATCTCGGCGACATCAGCAAGGCGCGCAAGCTCGACCCGCAGCAGCTGGTCGCCAGTTTCGACACGCTGCCGGCGGATATCGCCGCGGTGCAGGGCGATCTGGCCCGGTACGCGGTGAAACAGAAATGGATCGACGGCCTGAAGACGCAGGAAGAAGTCGAAGCCCTGCTCACCAAGCGCGGCACGCCCGACGAACAGGCCGAGGGCGGCTTCCGCCAGGTCTCGTTCAACACCTATCTGACCCACCTCAAGGGCGCACTGCCGATGCTGGGCAGCCAGAACCATATCGCGGTGGTGGTGGCCGAAGGCGAAATCAGAGGCGGCGAACAGCCCGCCGGCGCCATCGGCGGCGAATCCACCGCCGCGCTGCTGCGCGAAGCCCGCGAGGACGACAGCGTGAAGGCGCTGGTGCTGCGCGTGGACTCCCCCGGCGGCGAAGTGTTCGCCTCCGAGCAGATCCGCCGCGAAATCGTCGCGTTGAAGAAGGCCGGCAAGCCGGTGGTGGTGTCGATGGGCGATCTGGCCGCGTCGGGCGGTTACTGGATCAGCATGAACGCCGACCGCATCTACGCCGACCCGTCCACGATCACCGGCTCCATCGGCATCTTCGGCATGATCCCGACCTTCTCGCGCACGCTCGAAAAGATCGGCGTCCATACCGACGGCGTGTCCACCACCAGGTTCGCCGGTGCATTCGATGTCACCCGCCCGCTGTCGGCGGACGTGTCGCAGGTGATGCAGAGCGTGATCGAGAAGGGTTACCGCGACTTCACCGGCAAGGTGTCCGAAGCGCGCAAGAAGCCGTTGGCCGATGTCGACGCCGTCTCCCGCGGCCGCGTGTGGAGCGGCGCGCAGGCGAAGCAGCACGGTCTGGTGGACGCGTTCGGCGGGCTGCAAACCGCGATCGCCGACGCCGCCAAACGCGCCAAGCTCGGCGGCAAGCCCGGCACCTATCCGGTGCGCTATATCGAGCGGCAGATGACGCCGTTCGAACAGTGGTTCAGCGGCTTCGCCGGCAGCGCCGCCGGTCGCGCCCTGCTCGGCCATTCGGATATCGCCCGCGGCATGCTGGCGAAAGTGGTGCCGCAGGCCGACCGCGACCTGCGCATGCTGGAACGCGCACTGGAACCGCGCGCCGGCGGCGCCCCGGCCAAGGCCTACGCCTACTGCTTCTGCGGGTTCTGATCGCAGCAGCGCCACACTCCACTGCACCGATCCAGACGCCGCCCGGCCAACGCCGGGCGTCGTCGTTTTCGTCGAGGTCAACCGCCTCAGCCGCCGGTCGCGGCGTCGATGGCCGCGCGCTGGCGTTCGGCCGCGGCGTCGACTTCGCCCTGCGCCGCTTCCGCCTTGTCGATCGGCTTCTGCATCGCCTCGCGCAGCTGCGTGGGCTGCGCCGCAGCCGCGGCCTGCGGTTCGGGCGGATCGTCGTGATCGGGCACCTTGGGCTTCGAACAGCCCGTCAGGCCGCCGACACCGGCCAGCAACGACATCGTGAAGATCGCGCGAAATACGAAAGCCTGGCGCATGGTGGTCCTCCTCGGCGGGGTCGCGGCTTATCCTACGCCCATCCACATCGCGGACGGCCCACCCCATGCTCGCTCACCGCTGGCGCCTCGACGGACAACTCGCGCTGGTCACCGGCGGCAGCGCCGGCATCGGCCGCGCCATCGCGCGCGAACTGCTGGGCTTCGGCGCCCGCGTGCTCATCGCCGCCCGCGACGGCAACGGCCTCGATTCGGTGCGGATCGAACTGGAAGAAGCATTCCCCGACGGCGAAGTCCGCACCCGGGTGGCCGACGTGGCCGACGACGAACAGCGCCGCGACCTGCTGGACTGGGTCGAAGACCTCGGCGACGGTCTCAACATCCTGGTCAACAACGCCGGCGGCAACGTCACCAGACCCGCGATCGACTACAGCGAAGACGAATGGCGCGGCATCTTCGAGACCAACCTGTTCAGCGCCTTCGAACTCGCGCGCAGCGCCTACCCGCTGCTGACCCGGCACGCGGCCTCGTGCATCGTCAACGTCGGCAGCGTCTCCGCCATCACCCACGTGCGCAGCGGCGCGCCCTACGGCATGAGCAAGGCCGCGATGCACCAGATGACCCGCAACCTCGCGGTGGAATGGGCCGAAGACGGCGTCCGCGTGAATTCGGTGGCACCGTGGTACATCCGCACCCGCCGCACCTCGACCAAACTCGCCGACCCGGATTATCTGGCCGAAGTGCTGCTGCGCACGCCGATGGGTCGCATCGGCGAACCCGAGGAAGTCGCCGCAGCGGTGGCGTTCCTGTGCCTGCCCGCATCCAGTTACATCACCGGCGAATGCATCGCCGTCGACGGCGGGTTCCTGCGTTATGGTTTCTGATCCGCGGGTCGGTCCGAGCCTCCCGCTCCATCCTGTCGGCCCGTACGGCAGCGATGCCCCAGAACCGTGTGGTCGATCGGCAACATCCCGCCAGCAGAAGCTGAAGCGGCTTGCCATGCGAAGGCCGCTGAGCAAAAGCAGGCGGCGTGACTCAAACAAACAGCCTCCGGGATTCCCGGGGCAGTTCAATCCCGGCGTGGTCGAGCGCGGGCAGCGCAGTATCGCCCTGCTCAACATCGACCGGCTGGCCGCAACGCTCGGCGTGAACCCGGCCGCGCTGATGGCCCCATCGGGCAGCCGGTAAAATGGCCAACCCACATCACGGAACGAATGACGATGGCCAAGAAGAAACCGAAACGCAAACCGCTGGATGAGGCGGCGGTCGCCCGGATCGCAGCGCGGCGCGAGCGCAAAGCAGGGCACCGGGAGGCCCGGGAGTCGGCACGCCAGGAAAAGGCAGCGAGACTCATCGAGCAAATCAGATGGCATCGGCCGGAGGCGGTCGCTGCTCGCGAGATCGAACATGCCACACGCCTTGCCGATGCCGTTTTGGTGCTCCAGCGCGACGAGGAAATCATCGCAGGGTTGTTGCCCCACGCCGAAGGCGAGTGGGAACTGATACATCGCAGCGGCGCGATCAGGCCATGCATGCACACTGATGCCGTCGAAGCTGTACTGGACCTCTGCATCGAAGCGTATCCCGACGACGGCGACGTCTTGACTGCGCGGAACGATGCTGGTGCCGCGATGCTGTCCCAAGTGCGAGAAGCACTTTACGCGCAATACGGTGCGGGCAAACTGCATCCTCTCGATGAAGACACGTTCTACGACCATTTCGCGGATGAGGACACGCGAACGGCCATCGACGTGCGACGTGATGCTGAACTCGACGAATGGCGCGAGAAGCGTGGCCCGCAGATGTAGCAGCGATCTGCCATCGCACCGACGGATTCCACTACCCCTCAAGAAAATACCGTGAAACTGAACTTTCAAAATTTAAATGCATGATGCTTACGATTCACGCGTCGCATAATGTTCAATCGGAATTGGCTTGGACATGAGCGACAAGGGATCGAGCAATCACTTCCCCTAGCCGTACGGGTACTGCATTGCCAATCAAGCGACCCATCTTACTGAACTTAATAGGCGTACCCGCAGGTGCGAATGCGTACGCTTCCGGAAACGTCTGAAGCATGGCGGCTTCTCTTAGTGATATCGCCCGGTCTTGATCTGGGTGGCCGAATCGACCGTTCCCATAACCAAAACATTGAGTGGTAATCGTCGGAGCAGCCTCATCCCACTCCATGCGCCCGTAGACACTTGGATAAGTCGCACCTGATGCTTTTCGATGACAAGAGGCCTGTAATTCCGTCGGCCAATCACGCCAAGTTCCTCCGGGACGAGAAGCCTTGATCCGCGACAAATTCAATGGGCTCAAAGATGGAGCCATATGTAAGTCATCATCTGGATGACGCTGGCCCGCCTGGAGAAGCGGTAGTGAACCAATGGTCTCCCGTACAGTTGCATAGTGCGCAGCTTCAATCTTCAATTCCAACCCGTTAACGCCGAGTCGTGATGCAAGCAAAACGAGGCGTTTTCTCGTTTGAGGTATTCCTATCGACGCGCATTCAACGATAGCCCACCATTTTTTATAGCCTACTAAACTCTTGAGAAAATGATCGAAGACTGGATGATCTGCAAGCTGCGGCACATTCTCCATGGTGACAAGATCTGGCTTTATCTTTTTAATCAGACGCCCAAAAGATGAGATCAATGGCCATTGAGACTCGTATTCGCTGTTCCGTCCGCTGCGACTGTAGGTCGAGAAGGGTTGGCAAGGTGCACAGCCAGCCAGCAACGTATAGTCTGCGCCATCGTAATATTGGGCAATCTCATCAGGTGCCACCTTGGCTATGTCGCGCTCCAAGAAAAATGCAGCGTTGTTAGCCTCAAACGGATACTTGCAGCTCGGGTCGATATCAATTCCCGCGGCAACATGAACGCCGCCACGAACTAAACCATGAGTGAGACCTCCAACGCCGCAGAACAAATCTACTCCAACGATTCTAGAGCCTTGCTTTCGACGTGAGCTCGCATTCTGCTTCATGTTGGCCTCCGTTCCGGGAGCAGATACTCGAAGTTAGTCACGTAGCTGTTGAAGCAGTAAATGACCTCTGTAAGATAGTCGACAGTCTTGATCTTCAGCTCAATGAGTACCGCAACGGTCACATTCTCGGAGCATTGAGCAAATGAGATAGAGCCATGAGCCAAACGGTTGCGCAGGTTCTTTACCAAGGCCAGCGGACCCAGTCCATCTCTAAATTTTTGTTTAATTGCGCTGTAGACGGACGGACTCACGACGAGTTGAAATCCCAAACGTTGGGTTATGGCCTCGATCGCATCGTCGTCCCAGTTGCCACCGCCCCCCTTGCTGATATCGAAGGGAGCGACGGGAAGCGATGACACTAAGTGGTCACAAAGGTGAAGCGCACTTTCCAGGCGGTTTTCGGGCGTCAGATTCTCATGCGTGCGTGCTGTAACGCGTACCCACTCACGTCGCAACGAAACGCTTAGGTCGCTGGGCTTCCATAGATCGCTATCTTTCGCGGCTTCTGCAATGGTTTCAATGCATCGAGACATCGTGGCCTCGACCAAGTTGTAAAGTTGCAGATACACGCTCGAATAGAGGATTCGCTGTTGTTGCGCACTTATGGGGTGTTCTGCACCTTGCAGCCTGGGTGGCCCATGCTGTGCTTGAGCCTCCATCACAGAGAGAAACTCAAGGTAAGCTTCGACTTCCGCTAACCTTTCTTGAAACTCTGTTACCAAGTCACTCATGTCAAACACCGAGCAGTCGATTACGCACGAACTCCGTACGTTCTCTGAGGCGCGCTATCGCGTTCGCGCCGTCTGAACCCGTTACTTTCGTGAAGTCCTCACCAGCCAACCAGTCGGAAACATCGGCGACGGCTTCGTTAATGAGTGCAGGACGCTCGTTTAAGGCGAGTCGTGCTCCAACTGCAATCGCCTCGAAACGCGCCCTCGGCGTTGCTTTTCCATTTTGATTCCTTCGGAAACCATAGGGAAATACCCGTTGAATGAAACTAATTGTCTCGATGAACCGGGCACGATATTGATCAATCAAAGCAACATCTCCAGCCACTCGAACATTCATTTTTTTCACGTAGTTGAAGATAAATTCCGAGGGCCGATCTTTATAGCCTTCCAATCCATCGCTGTATGCAAAGAATCTGACTACCAATTCTTCGTGTTCCCGTTCATCTGATGCCTTTTTAGAAACTGGAGCAACCGACATGAAGTCAGGTAAAACCGCCAGTTCAATGACCATGTCCATAAATGGGCCCGCAAGTGCGCCCCGGCGGACTTCGGCCATGTTCGCGATCTTGCTGCCAGTGTTTATACGCTCGAACATATCGAAGCGGGCCTGCTCGTCGGCATGCTCATTCAGTACGATGCCGCGAATGGATCGATTGTTGATTTTCCGCTGTCTGGATTCAGGTAGGTCCGAGAACTTGAAGCCAGACAGAGCTGTGAGCCCATTTAACTCATCAAGCTGAAGGTCACCAAGCACGAACTCCTCAATGGACCGAAGGCGTTGAGAGCCATCAACGATTTCAAGCTTGCCATTCGGCATTTCCCAAAAAAAAAGGAAAGGGATGGGCAAACCCAGTACAAGAGACTCAATAAAGCGCGACTTTCGGTCAGGCTCCCAAGTATATTTGCGCTGGTAAGGAGGGACCACAAACTCACCCTTGCTCATCTTGCTTGCTAATAATTCGACTGAATACTCAGTCAAATAGAAATCGATCCTTTTGGAGAGATCGATAATCTGAGCTTCCGCAGCATCAATTTCTTCTGATGTCTTGGGCGGAATTTCTTTCTGCTTCTTCATACATTTTTGTCCGATTCATTCCTAATTTCTTGCTATCGCAATGTGGCATTTTCGTTTTCTTGCATTACATATGCACTCGACTAATTTACCGGCCTCCGGCCGAGTCGGAACATTAGCCTAAGTCTCGCATCGGGACGTGCATGAATAGCAACTGGGCCCACCAGGACTCGAACCTGGAACCAAAGGATTATGAGTCCTCTGCTCTAACCATTGAGCTATAGGCCCGTAGCTGCGATCTTAACAAAGAATTAGAGGCGCTTCGGCGCTTTTGGCGGATCGAGAAGCAGGTCCCTCGCCTTTGGCTCGGGATGACAGGTTCTGCGGCTGAGATAGCCTCATGTATGCGTGTTGTCGCTGGGTACCCGCAGTATGCGGCCACGAAAAAGCCCGCCATGCGGCGGGCTTTTTCTGCGTCGCGAATGGCGCCGCCGCTTACTCGATATCGAGGAAGCTGCGCAGCTGTTCGGAACGGCTGGGGTGACGCAGTTTGCGCAGGGCCTTGGCTTCGATCTGGCGGATGCGCTCGCGGGTGACGTCGAACTGCTTGCCGACTTCCTCCAGCGTGTGATCCGTGTTCATGTCGATGCCGAAGCGCATGCGCAGCACCTTGGCTTCCCGCGGGGTGAGGCCGGCCAGCACGTCGCGGACGGTTTCCTGCAGGTTGATGTTGACGGTGTTCTCGATCGGGGACTCGACGTTGGTGTCCTCGATGAAGTCGCCGAGGTGGCTGTCTTCGTCGTCGCCGATCGGCGTTTCCATCGAGATCGGTTCCTTGGCGATCTTCAGGACCTTCCGGATCTTGTCTTCCGGCATGTCCATTTCT
>JBKJTC010000016.1:0-3100 GCA_046590925.1 Lysobacteraceae bacterium
AAAGAGAGGAACACCATGAACACGACGACCCGAGTGCTGCTCACCGCGATCCTCTGCGTGACGGCCGCTGCCTGCAGCAAGAAGGTGAAGGAAAATCCCGACACGTCCGCCACCGAAAGCACCAACAGCGGTTCCACCAACACCGGCACCGTGAGCGGCGGCAATACCTCCACATTGCCCAGCGGCCTCTACGGCCCGAACGATCTGGATACCGATGCCTGCCTGCGCCAGCGCGTCGTCTATTTCGATCTGGACCAGGATGCGCTGAAGCCGGAATTCCAGAACATCGTCGCCTGCCACGCCAAGTATCTGCGCGACCGTCCCAGCTCGCGCATGACCCTTGAAGGCAATGCCGACGAACGCGGCAGCCGCGAGTACAACGTGGGCCTCGGCGAGCGTCGCGGCAACGCAGTGTCGTCCTCGGTGCAGGCCAACGGCGGCGCCGGCGGCCAGATCACGGTCGTCAGCTACGGCGAAGAGCGCCCGGTCTGCACCGACTCCAGCGAAGACTGCTGGGGCCGCAACCGCCGCGTGGAAATCGTCTACACCGCGAAGTGATGTCCGCAGCACAGGGAGCATCGTCCGCGATGCTCCCTGTTCGCATGTTCACCGCGCCTTGCCGTTTCTTTGATATCGCGCTGTGATGCGTTTCCGAATTCTTTCCGCCGAGGTCGTGCCTGTCGTGATGATGAGACGTTTGCCGCTTTCCGTTTGGCTTGTTCTCGCGCTGGCGTTCGCCGCGCCGGCCTCGGCGCAACGCGTCAGCACCGCCGACCGTCTGACTACGCTTGAACAACAGCTCGCTGCGATGCGTTCGGGCAACCTGGATCTGCTCAACCAGGTCGGCGAGCTGAAGACCGAAGTGCAGTCGCTGCGCGCGCAGATCGAAGAGCTTCAGCAGCAGCACGAGCAGTACAAACAGACCGGCCGCACCCAGTATCTGGATCTGGACAGCCGCCTCAACCGGCTGGAAAGCGCGACACCGGAGCCTGCGCCCGCACCGCAATCCGCATTGCCGGCTGAGCCCTCAGCCGCCGCGCAGCCGACCGTGCAGGACACGCCGCCGCGGGTCTACGGCGATGCCTCGACGCTCGGCAAGGGCGCCGACGAACGGAGCGCCTACAACATCGCGTTCGATCTGCTGAAAGCGGGCCGTTACGCCGAGTCCGCGCGAGAATTCCTGGGCTTCCTCGAAGCCCATCCCAATGGCACCTTCACCCCCAATGCGATGTACTGGCTGGGCGAGAGTTACTACGTCACCCAGAACTACGCCTTGGCCCAAGAGCAGTTCCAGACGCTGCTGGACCAGTATCCAACCCACGACAAGGCGGGTGGCGCGCTGCTGAAAGTGGGGCTGTGCCAGTACGGGCTGCGCCAGCTCGACGCCGCGGAAGCGACCCTGGCCAAAGTGATCGCCCGTTACGCCGGCAGCGAAGCCGCCCGCACCGCCGACGATCGCCTGCGCGCGATCCAGCTGTCGCGGGTCAGATAACACAAACAGCGCCAAGCAGAATTTCTGCTTGGCGACTACACGTTCCGGCGTTGCTGTTTGTAGAGCGAAGCGCAGCTCCGCTGCACCTTCTCCGAAGAATTCCTGCCTCCTCGCAGAAGGGATCCCAGGGATTCCAGCGATCCGGTCCAGATGGTTTTCAGGCCATCCGCTTTCCGCAAGGGCATAGCGGAGCTGCGCTCCGCTCTACGGGGCCTTGGACCCGTTAAAATGCCGGGGTGAATACCGTCGCCGCCGCTGCGACCGCCGCAGCGGCGGACCGCCTCAAGATCACCGAAATCTTCCTGTCGCTGCAGGGCGAAGCCCGCGACGCCGGTTGGCCGACGGTCTTCGTGCGCCTGACCGGCTGCCCGCTGCGCTGCCAGTACTGCGACACCGCGTATGCCTTCTTCGGCGGCGAGTGGCGCGGCATCGACGAGATCCTGGCCGAAGTCGCCAGCCACGGCGTGCGCCACGTCTGCGTGACCGGCGGTGAGCCGCTGGCGCAGAAACGCTGCCTCGACCTGCTGCGCCGGCTCTGCGATGCCGGTTATCGGGTCTCGCTGGAGACCTCCGGCTCGATCGATGTCGCCGACGTCGACCCGCGGGTTTCGCGGGTGCTCGACATCAAGACACCCGGTTCGGCCGAAGTCGAGCGCAACCGCTGGGAGAACCTGCCGCTGCTGACCGCGCACGACCAGATCAAGTTCGTGATCTGCAGCCGCGACGATTACGACTGGGCGCGCGGCATCGTCGCCGAACATCGCCTGTCGGAACGCTGCGACGTGCTGTTCTCGCCCAGCAAGAGCGACGTCTCCGCGCGCGATCTCGCCGACTGGATCGTGCAGGACCGGCTGCCGGTGAAGTTCCAGATGCAGTTGCACAAGCTGCTGTGGAACGACGAGCCGGGCAGGTGACCTCCGCAGCTCTTTTTATTGTCATCCCGAGCCGCAGGCGAGGGACCTGCTGTTTATCGCGATGACAGAACACAAAACAGGTCCCTCGCCTGCTGCCCGGGACGACAGAACATTCGCTCTTTTCCCAATCCCCAGGAATGAAGCCCGAACCATGAAACCCGCCGTCGTTCTCGTCTCCGGAGGCATGGACTCCGCCGTCGTGCTCGCCATCGCCCGCGAGCAGGGCTTCGCGCCGCATGCCCTCAGCGTGCGTTACGGTCAGCGCCACACCTCCGAACTCGACGCCGCGGTGCGCGTCGCCCAGGCGCTGGGCGCGGCCGCGCACAAGACCGTGAACGTCGACCTGCGCAGCCTCGGCGGCTCGGCGCTGACCGCAGACATCGCGGTGCCTGTCGATACCGACGGCCATGTCATCGGCGCGGACATCCCGGTCACCTACGTGCCGGCGCGCAACACCATCATGCTGTCGGTCGCGCTGGGCTGGGCCGAGGTGCTGGGCGCCACCGACCTGTTCTGCGGCGTCAACGCGGTCGACTACTCGGGCTATCCCGACTGCCGGCCCGAATTCATCGCCGGCTTCGAGGCGCTGGCCAATCTCGCGACCAAGGCCGGCGTCGAGGGCGCGGGCTTCCGCGTCCACGCCCCGCTGATGCGCATGACCAAGGGCGATATCGTTCGCGAGGGCCTGCGCCTG
>JBKJTC010000135.1:0-19599 GCA_046590925.1 Lysobacteraceae bacterium
ACGCGACCAAGCGAATCGAAGCGCTGGTCCAGACCATTCAGTCCGATACCAACGAAGCGGTGAGCTCGATGGAACAGACGACCTCCGAAGTGGTCGCCGGCGCGCGACTGGCGGAGGACGCGGGTACCGCGCTGGGCGAAATCGAACAGGTGTCGAACAACCTCGCAGGCCTGATCCGCGGCATCTCCAGCGCCGCGCAGCAGCAGTCCGCGGCGGCGACCGACATCACCCAGACCATGACCACGATTCAGTCGATTACCGCGCAGACCTCGCAGGGCGCGAACCAGACGGCCGAATCGATCGGAAACCTCGCGCAACTGGCAGCGGACCTGCGCCGCTCGGTCGCCGACTTCAAGCTTCCCACGGTCTGATCCGGCGGAATGCTGCGGAGCAATGGCGAGATGATCCGAATGTCTTCCGATCGTGAAACCGGACGTGACCACGTCCGTGGAGGCGCACGATGACCGCGCTCCATGACGCGATCGAACACAGCGCGCTGGGCTGGGTCAAACCCGAGCTCGACGAAACCCTGCGTCTGGTGCGGATGGAGGTCGAAGGCTTCGCCGAAGATCCTGCCGACACCAGCCGGATGGGGGTGAGCGCCGAACTGCTGCATCAGGTGCAGGGCACCCTGCGGATGGTCGAACTCTATGCCCCGGCGATGGTCGCCGAGGAAATGGAGCAACTGTCCCTCGCGCTGCAGAACGGCGGCATTTCCGACCGCGACGGCGCCTGCTCGGCGCTGATGCGCGGCGTCGTGCTGCTGCCCGATTATCTGGAGCGTCTGCAGAGCGGGCACAAGGAAATCTCGATCGTCCTGCTGCCGATGCTCAACGAACTGCGCGCCGCCCGCGGCGAATCCGGTCTGAGCGAAAGCGTGCTGTTCGTTCCCGATCTGGACCGCAATCTGCCGCCCTCGCTGCCGCGCCCGACGCCGCAGCCGGCCGCCAGCCGCGCCAGCAACGTGGCGCCGTATCTGCTGCGGCTGCGCGATGCGCTGCAGTCGTGGCCGGAAACCGGCGCGCCCGGCGATGCCGAAGGCCTGCATTTCGCGGCCGAAGCCCTGCTGGCGCACACCACCGACGAATCGCAGCGACGCATGCTGTGGGTGGCCTCGATGGTCGCCACCGCGCTGCGCGATCGTGCGCTCACGGTCAATCCCGGCCTGCGTCAGGCGTTCGCCAGCGTCGATCGCGAAACCCGCGGCATCTTCCAGCAGGGCGGCTTCGATGCCCCGCGCGCGGACGCTGCGCTCGAACCCACCCGGCAACTGCTCTATCACGTCGCGCACAGTGAATCGGTGCACCCGGCGCTGATGCAATTGCGCGAAGTGTTCGATCTCGATTCGCTGAAGCCGACCGAATCCGAACTCGACCATGCCCGCGGCAGCGTCGCTGGTCGCAACCGCACGCTGCTCGATACCGTCGCCGCCGCGATCAAGGAAGATCTGCTGCGGGTGAAGGACGAGCTGGACCTGTATCTGCGCACGTCCAAGAACAACCCGGCCGAGCTTCAGCCGCAGGCCGAACGCCTGCAGAACGTCTCCGACACGCTCGGCATGCTCGGGCTGGGACTGGCGCGCAGCCTCGTGCTGCAGCAGCGCGACGCGATGCGCGAAATCGTCGACGGCAAGCGCAAGGCCGACGAAGCGGCGCTGCTGGAAGTCGCCGGTGCGCTGCTGTACGTCGACGCCTCGCTGGACGACCAGGTTGCGCGCCTCGCCAGCGGCGATGGCGCCGACACCGAAGAAGATCTGGCCGGCGCCGAAGCCCGCAAGGTGCTCGACATCCTGATCCGCGAGGCGATCACCAACTTCGCAGGCGCGCGCCAGGCCTTCGTCGCCTTCGTCGAAACCAGCTGGAACCACGCCGAACTGGCGCAGGTGCCGAAACTCCTGCGCGACGTGTCCGGTGCGCTCAATATCCTCGAACTGTCGCAGCCCGCGCAGTATCACGACGGCGTGCGCCTGTACGCCGAAATCGAACTGCTCGAACGCCGCCGCATTCCGAACAGCCGTCAGCTCGACACCTTCGCCGACGCGCTCGCCAGCATCGAGTATTACCTCGAAGCGCTGCGCGAACAGCGCGCCAATCGCGACGATATCCTCGACATCACCCGCAACAGCCTCGAAAACCTGGGCTACTGGCCGCTCCCGGCCGAGCGTGCGCCTGCTGTTGAAACGCCTGCCGTCGAAACGTCTGCCGTCGAAACGCCCGCGGCCGAGCTCCCGGCGGTTGTCCAGCCGGAGATCGTATCGGTGGAGGTCGCGCCGCCTGTCGAATCAATACCCGAGGCTGCACCGCTCGAGATCGCAGAGCCCGTCGCCGACGTGCCGATGGACGAGCCTCTCGAGATCGTGGCGCCTGTCGCCGAGGCGCCGGACCTCGAGCCGGTGGCTTTCGAGCCGCTCGAAATCGCGTCGCCTGCCGTCGAGACGCCTGCCGTCGAGACGCCAAGCACCGGCGCGCCGGCATCTTCCGCGCCTGCGCCGTTCGTGCCCCTGTTCCTGCCGCCGCGCGAACCTGTCGCTGCGCCGCCCGTATCGCCGCCACAGGTGGCAGCACCGCCTGTGCCGCCGCTGGTTGCTGCGCCGCCCGTAGCGCCGCCAGCGCCGGTCGCCGCGCCGCTATCCGCGGGTTTCGACGTCACCAGCGACGACATCGACGACGAAATCCGCGAAATCTTCCTCGAAGAATTCGAGGAAGAGATCGGCAACCTCGCGCAATTGCTGCCGGCGTGGAAAGCCGAGCCCCAGAACATCGAACGTCTGCAGCCGGTTCGCCGGGTCTTCCACACGCTGAAGGGCAGCGGCCGTCTGGTCGGTGCCAAGACACTCGGCGAGTTCAGCTGGAAGATCGAGAACATGCTGAACAAGGTGCGCGATGGCTTGCGCCCGGCGACATCGCCGGTGATCGCAATGGTCGAGCAGGCCTACGCGACGCTGCCGCAGTTGCACGCCGCGCTGCGCGGCGAAGGCACCGTCACCACCGATCTGCGTGCGATGGAAGCCTTCGCCGACCGCATCGCCGGCGGCGAGGAAGTGATGCCCGTGATCGTCATCGCGGCTGCCGCCCAGGCAGCGCCGGTCGTCGAGTTCCAGCCGGTCAAAACCGAATTCACCGCCGGTGCGATGGTCGAGCAGGAAGAAGGCATACCGGTCAGCGTCGACGCCGTGCTGTTCGAGATCCTGCAGGCGGAAGTCGGCGGTCACCTGCGCACCATCGAAGGCTGGCTGTCGCGCGCGCGCAGCGCGCCGACCGCTGCCGACGAACCGCTGGTCCGCGCGATCCATACCATGAACGGCGCGTTCGCGATGACCGAAGTGCCGGCCATCACCGACGCGCTGATTCCCGCCGAAAGCTATGTGCGCCGTTTGCTGCTATCCGGCGGTGCCGCCGATGACGAGGGTGTGAGCGCGATCGCCGAACTGGCCGATCGTGTCCGCGCGACCGTGTCCGCGCTGTCGGTATCGGGCGGCCGTGTGCCGCGCTGCGATGCGCTCGCCGCGCGTTTCCAGGCCTTGCGCGACGGCCTGCCGGAATCCAGGCCGGCCAGTGCGGTCGAGGAACCTGTCGGGATCGAATTCGAAACCGGACAGAGCGGGCAGGGCGATATCGAGCTGACCGAACTGGATCTGAGCGCGTACGGCAATTTCGATATCCAACCGCCCGTGCTGACGCCGGCCGGAATCAGCGACGAAGCGATGTCTTCGCAGCTCGACGTCGTCGAATTCGACGTCGCGGCCGAGGACGAGCTTGCGCGTCTGCTGGGCGAAAGCGTGGAAACGCCAGTGGCACCCACATGGGCGCCGACCCCGCCGCCGCCGATGCCGTCGGCGACGATTCCGCCAGAATCGGGCATGCCCACCGATGCGGACGAAGCCGCACGGCTGCTTGCGGTCATGGAATCCTACGAGGCCGAACGTCTCGAAGCGGAACGTCTCGAAATCGAGCGCGCGGAAGCAGAACTTCTCGCAGCTGAACGCGCCGAAGCGGAACGCGTCGAAGCCGAACGTGCCGAAGCCGAACGTTTCGAAGCCGAACGTTTCGAAGCCGAACGCGCCGAAGCACAACGTCTCGAAGCCGAGCGCGTCGAAGCAGAACGTCTCGAAGCAGAACGTGCCGAATCGGAACGTGCCGAAGCGGAACGTGCCGAAGCGGAACGTCTCGAAACCGAGCGCGTTGAAGCGGAACGTCTTGAAGTAGAACGCCTCCAAACCGAACGTGCCGAAGCAGAACGTCTCGAAGCGGAACGCGTCGAAGCCCAGCGTGCCGAAGCGGCGCTGCGCGAACAGGAAATGCGCGACTTCATCCGTATCGAGGAAGAGCGGCTCGCAGCCGTGCGTCTCGATTCGGAGCGTCGCGAAGCGGAATGGCTGGAAGCGGAACGCCTGCTTGCCGAAAGCGTCGATACGGAGATCAGCGAGCCCGCAGCGGAGGCGATCGCA
Organism: Lysobacteraceae bacterium; assembly: GCA_046590925.1. Taxonomy (GTDB): domain Bacteria; phylum Pseudomonadota; class Gammaproteobacteria; order Xanthomonadales; family Xanthomonadaceae; genus Lysobacter_I. The sequence goes on from JBKJTC010000135.1 coordinate 4,448, forward strand.
ACGGCGCAGGCCGAGCCTTCCGCCGTCGCACGCTTGCTGGCCAATACGGCCGTCGTGGATCCGGACACCGATCTGGACATGACCGATCTCGATGCCGAACTCATCGATATCTTCGTCGAGGAAGCTCACGACCTGCTGGATCATTCCGACCAGTTGCTGGTGTCGTTGCGCGAAAACCCGGAAGAGCGGGAGATCATCGGTGGCCTGCAGCGCGATCTGCACACGCTCAAGGGCGGCGCGCGCATGGCCGGCATCATGGCGATCGGCGAACTCGGCCATGCCATGGAATCCCTGCTCGAAGCGGCGGCCGAACATCGCCTGCAGCTCCAAAGACAGGACATTCCCCTGCTGGAAAGCGGTTTCGATCGTCTGCACACCATGGTGACCCGCGTCGGCGACCGCCGCGCGGTCGTCATTCCGGAAGCGCTGGTCGCGGCGTTCGATGCCCGCGCCTTCGGTCGCGCCTTCGAGCCCGCGCAGTGGGCGCCGCAGGCCCAGGATCTGGCGCCCGCCATCGCTGTCGAGGATTTCTCCGAAGCGCCCGTGTTCGAAGTCGTGGTGCCGGAAGAGGTCGCTCCCGAAGACGTCTTGCGCGAAGAAGTCGCGCTCGAAGCGCCGGTTTTCGAACAGGCCGCACGCGAGGAGATCGCTGCAGAAGAAGAGGTCGTGGTCGAAGAGCGTGTTCTCGAAGAGCGCGCCCTCGAAGAAGCTGCCATCGACCAAGCGGCGCTGGAGCAGGCCGCTGCCGAGCAGGCTGCTTTCGAGCAAGCTGCTTTCGAGCAGGCTGCTTTCGAGCAGGCTGCTTTCGAGCAAGCTGCTTTCGAGCAAGCGGCCATCGAGCAAGCGGCCATCGAGCAATTGATCCTCGAAGAAGCCGCATTGGGCGCTGCCGCGCTCGGAGAAGCTGCTGTCGAAGCACCGGCAGCTGAAGAATCTGTTGCTGAAGCGCAGGCGATCGAAGCACCTGTTTCCGAAGAGATCGCGCCCGAAGAGATCGCGCCCGAAGAGATCTCTCTCGAAGAAGCCACGTTCGAATCGCCCGCTGTCGCGGAAACGACGCTCGAAACCGCGTTCGACGATGCCGCGCTTGAAGTGTTGCCGCCGACCGTGGAAGGGGTGGACGAAGAGGCCCCGTTCGAGCAGACGCTGGTCGAGCAAACGCTCACCGAGCACACGTTCGACGATGTTGTATTCATCGACGAAGCCTTCACCGAGATCGTCGCGCCGGCCGAGCCGGAGACACGCGAATACGTCGCCCGCGTCGGTTACGAATACGAGTTCGAGGTTCCTGCCGCCGCGGTGCCGGAAACGGTCGATGCCGCGACCGGCGTCGAGATCGAGCTCCAGCCTGAGGTCGAAGTCGAGCTGCAGGCGGAAGTCGCCGCAGCCCGGCCGCAGATGCCCAGCTTCGCGCCCTTGCCCGAGCTCAAGCCATTGTCGGTGCCGGTGGACTTCGGCGTCGGTGGCGACGACGATGTCGGCCTGCGCGGCACGCAGGAACAGGTGCGCGTCCGCGCCGAACTGCTAGACCGCCTGGTGAACTACGCCGGCGAAGTCGCGATCTACCGTTCGCGACTCGAACAGCAGCTCGGTGCGTTCCGCGGCGCTACCGCCGAAATGGCGCAGACCAATACCCGTCTGCGCGATCAGCTGCGTCGTCTGGACATCGAAACCGAAGCGCAGATCATCGCGCGCTACCAGCGCGAGGGCGAAACCCGCGACGAGACCTTCGATCCGCTGGAACTCGACCGCTTCTCCAACCTGCAGCAGCTGTCGCGCGCGCTCGCCGAGACCGCGGCCGACCTGAGCAGCCTGCAGAGCACGCTCGACGACCTGACCCAGGGTTACGACACCCTGTTGCTGCAGCAGTCGCGCGTGAGCTCGGAGCTGCAGGAAGGTCTGATGCGCACCCGCATGGTGCCGTTCGACACCGTCGTGCCGCGTCTGCGGCGCGTGCTGCGTCAGGCCGCGACCGACACCGGCAAACCGGTCCAGCTCAAGCTCGACGGCGCCCAGGGCGAACTCGACCGCAACGTGCTGGAACGCATGACCGCGCCGCTGGAGCACATGCTCCGCAACTCGGTGGCGCATGGTCTGGAAAAACCCGATCAGCGCAGCGCCGCCGGCAAGCCCGCCGAAGGCACGGTCACCATCGCCATCCGCAAGGAAGGCTCGGAAGTCGTGCTGCAGATCACCGACGACGGCAAGGGGCTCGATCGCGATGCCATCCGCCAGCGCGGCGAAATGCGTGGCCTCGTGCGCAAGGATGCGGTGCTGTCGAACGCCCAGCTCGATGCGCTGATCCTGGAGCCCGGTTTCTCGACCGCCGAGGAAGTCAGCCAGTTGGCCGGTCGCGGCGTCGGCATGGACGTGGTCGCCAGCGAAGTCCGCCAGCTCGGCGGCACGCTCGACATCCACTCCGAGCGCGGCACCGGTACCGTCTTCACGCTGCGGCTGCCGCAGACCCTCGCGGTCACCCAGGCCGCGTTCGTGCGCATCGGCGACATCACCTTCGCGGTGCCGATCGCTTCGGTTCGCGGCGTCGGCCGCATCCAGCGCGAGGAACTGGCGAAGGGCGACCTCACCAGCTACCGCTACGGCAACGAGGAATACGTGCTGCACGATCTGGGCAAGCTTCTCGGCCATGCGCCGGCGAAGGCCGAAGGTCAGCTGCAGATGCCGCTGCTGCTCACCCGTTCGGGCGATCTGCACGTCGCGGTGACCGTCGATCAGATCCTGGGCAACCGCGAAATCGTGGTGAAGCCGATCGGACCGCAGGTCGCCTCGATCCCCGGCATCTTCGGCGCCACGATCATGGGCGACGGCAGTGTGGTGGTGATTCTCGACGTCGCGCCGCTGGTGCGCCGCCAGGCCGCGCAACTGCTCGAACTCGAAGAAGCGCTGCAGGCGCCCGCCGCCGAACTGCGCGCGGTCCCGCTGGTCATGGTGGTGGACGACTCGATCACCATGCGCAAGGTCAGCAGCCGCGTGCTGGAACGCAACAATTTCGAGGTGCTGACCGCGAAGGACGGCATCGACGCGCTGGAACGCATGGTCGATCGCGTCCCGGACCTGATGCTGCTCGATATCGAAATGCCGCGCATGGACGGCTACGAGCTGGCGACTACGATGAAGGCGGATCCGCGCCTGGCCAATGTGCCGATCATCATGATCACCTCGCGCACCGGCGACAAACATCGCCAGCGCGCGATGGATATCGGCGTCGATCGCTACCTCGGCAAGCCGTATCAGGAGAACGAACTCATGCGCAACGTGTTCGCGCTGTTGGAGCCCAGCTCGCCTAGACCGGTGAGGACCGATGGTTGACGCCGTCTCCCATGCCGCGGCGCCGCGCGTCGTGTTGCTGGCGCGCGCGGGCAAAGCCGCCGATCACCTCGCCGAAGCGGTGAGACAGGCGGGCGCCGAGTTGCTGGTCGCCATCGATCCGGCGAACGCCGACGAGGCCACGCTGCGCGCGCTGAATCCGCAGGCGGTGCTGGTCGCGCTGGAACCCAGCATCGAACCGATGCTCGACAAACTCGAAGGGCTGCTGTCGGATCCGGCGCTGACCGTGATCTACGACGAAGCCGATGTGGCCGCGCATCGCGCCGGCTGGGATGCGGCGCGCTGGGCGCGCCATCTCTCCGCCAAGCTGCGCCACGACAGCAATGTGCTGCCGCCGGGCGCCGAAAGCGACCAGGACTGGCAGCCGTCTCCGGGACAGATCCCGAAGCCCGCGGCCGCCTACGCCGATGTGGACATGACGGCCTTCACCCGCGAAGCGCTCGCGCATGCCGACAGCGTGCCCGCCGACGGCGCGCCGGTGGACGTCGTGCCCGGGATCGCGCTGTCGCCGCTGGACACGATGCTGATCGATGCGATCCCCGCTTCGGCGGCGCAGGCTGCGCCTGTGCAAGTGGCGCCCGTGCAAGCGGCGCCCGTGCAGGTCGCGCCGACGCAAGCCCCGCCAGCGCCGGTGCACGCGGTGCCGCCGCCCCTTCCGCCGGTTGCGCCGTCGCCGTCCGATTCCGGAATCGCAGCGTTCCAGACCTCGTCGTTCGAAACGATGGCGCTGGAATCGATGGATGCCGAACCGAGTGCGTACGGCGCTGCGCCCGACGACATTTCGTTCGAGACGTTCACGACGGACGACGGCGCCGGGATCGAAGATGTATCGCTGGACAGCATGACGTTGGACAGCATGACGTTGGAGAGCGTCGAATTCGACGGCATCCAGCTCGACAGCATGCAGATCGACAGCATGCAGATCGACCGCATGCAGATCGACCGCGGCTCCGCCGCGCCTGCGCCGAGCGTCGTGCCGATGCGTCTGGATGAGGATGCTTTCTTCCTCGAAGCACTCTCCGTAACCGATCTCCCGCCGACGAGCGGCGAGCCGGTGGCGATGAATCGGTTCGGCGGCGACTTCGATGGTGGCCTCGACTTCAGCGATGAGGATGTCGCCGGCTTCGAAGCGCTCGATCTGGACTCGATCTCCTCGGCCGATGCGCGGTCGCGCGCGCCGGCAACGTTGGCGTCGTCCGAAGAAGTGATGTCGTTCGAAGCGTTGATCGCGAGCAGTCTGGCCGCGGCTGCCGAGGCCCCGGCTGCGCCGGTCGCACCGCAAGCGGAGCCGAAGCCCGGATTTTCGCTCGGCGACCTGTCGCTGGCGCCCGTGGACGAGGCGCCCAGCATGGTCGAGAGACCCGCCGCCAGCCCAGCTGCGCGCGACATCTCGGCACTGGAGGCACGCATCTCCAGCCTGTCGCTGGTCGACCTCGATGAAGGCGCGCCAGCCGCGTTCGGTATCCAGGCCACACCGGTGGTGCTGATCGAAGCGGGCCTTGGCGGTCCGGATCCCGCGCGTCAGCTGTTGTCGTCGCTGCCCGCCGGATTCATGGCCGTCGTGCTGGTACGCCTGCATCTGCAGGGCGGCCGTTACGATCGCCTGGTCGCGCAGATGGAGCGCACCGCGGCGCTGCCGGTCGCGTTGGCGCAAGGCGGCGCGACCGCAAACGCCGGCACGATCTATTTCCTCCCCGACAGCATCGGCTTGACCGCGAACGCGGGCGGGTTCGGCTTCGTCGATGATGCCGCTCCGCCCGCATCGCTGTTCGCGGCGCTGCCATCGGGCGCCAGCGCGCTCGTGTTCCTCAGCGGCAGCGATCCGCAGCTGGTACAGAGTGCGATGGCCGCCGCCGCGACCGGCACGGTGGTCCTGGCCCAGTCCCCCGAAGACTGCTATGACGGCGCCGCCTGCGCCGAGTTGCGCAACCGCGGCGTGACCTCCGGGCTGCCCGCCGAACTCGCCGGTCGACTCGCGTCGCGCTGGCCCAGTTGAACGAATCCAGGATCAGCACTCCCGTGAACAGCACGACCGTCAACGACATCCGAGGCGTCCTCATCCAGATCGCCGGCTCGCAGCTGCTGCTGCCGAATGCGGCGACGGTCGAGGTCTTGTCCTACGTCGATCCGGAACCGCTGGACAACGCGCCGGAATGGCTGCTCGGCCAGATCCGCTGGCGCGGCTGGCGCCTGCCGCTGGTTTCGTTCGCGCGCATCGCCGGCACGCATTCCGAAGGCGCTGCGGTCGGCACCAAGGTCATCGTGATCAAGGCCCTCGGCGGCGATCCGAAGCTGCCGTACTTCGCGCTGGTGGCGCAGGGCTTCCCGCGCCTGGTCACGATTTCCCGCGACAACATGATCGTCGACAGCGAACACGGCGAAGTGATGCCCGATGGCATCCGTCTGCGGGTGATGTTCAACGAAGACGTGGCGCTGGTACCCGATCTCGACGCCGCCGAGCGGATGATCGCCGGGGTGTTGCGGCCGGCGGCTTGATGGTGTCGTAGGGCGGGTCTTGCACCCGCCATTACGGTAATCCCGGTTGCGACTATCTCTTCGCAGTAAAAAACGGCGGGTGCAAGACCCGCCCTACAAATCCCCGAATTTCGCCTGCAACGCCGCAATCGCGGCCAGACCTGCGGTTTCCGTGCGCAGCACGCGCGGACCGAGGCGCAGACCGCTGAAGCCATGCATGCGCAGGATGACGCGGTCCTTCTCCGACCAGCCGCCTTCCGGGCCGATGCCGATCACGATGCCGCCGGCCACGCTGGGCGACAGCGTGTCGAAGCGATGCTCGCCGACCGGATCCAGCGTGAGCTTCAGTGCATCCGCATCCAGCGACGCGGCGGCTTCGGCAAGGCTGCGCGGCGGCAGCACCTCGGGCACGCGCGCGCGGCCGCTCTGTTCGCAGGCCGAGGTCACGACGCTGCGCCAGTGCGCGATGCGCTTCTCCAGCCGGTCGCCGTCGAGCTTGACTTCGGTGCGATCCGCGAACACCGGCGCGATCGCGGCCACGCCCAGTTCGGTCGCTTTCTGCAGGATCAGATCCATCTTCTCGCCGCGGGCGATGCCCTGCAGCAGCACCAGCCGCAGCGGCGATTCGTTGTCGACGACGCGCACGGCATCGACTTCCGCTTCGACCCCGCGCTTGCCGGCGCTGAGCAGCCGCGCGTCGTAATCGTGGCCGTCGCCGTTGAACAGCACGCAGGCCTCGCCCTCGCGCAGGCGCAGCACGCGCACCAGATGCGCGCCGGCGTTCTCGGGCAGGGTCACGCGCGCGCCGGGCGCGAGCGGCTGATCGATGTAGACGCGGGTCAGGCGCATGCGATCACCCTCGCGCTGATCCGTTTGTGGGAGCGACGCAAGTCGCGACGAGTAACGATGCTGCCGGATCGCAGTCGCGACTCGCGTCGCTCCCACAAAGCACGGCGGCGCCGCGTATTCGCGATGATTCGGTTGCAGCTCATGCGGCGGCTTCCTCGATGGCAGCGCGGGTGGCGGCGGCGATCTGTTCCAACTGCGCGTCGTCCACGCAGTAGGGCGGCATCCAGTACAGCACGTCGCCGAGCGGGCGCAGCAGTACGCCGTGATCCAGCGCCTTGCGATACGCGCGCAGGCCGCGACGGCCCGCGATCTCCACCGCGTGGCCGTCGTCGCGGCAATCGGCTTCGGGCTGCAGTTCGATCGCCAGGATCATGCCCGCCTGCCGAACCTCGGCCACCAGCGGATGCGTCGCGAGCGGCGCCGCCAGTGCCGCCATCTTCGCGGCGGTGCCACGGTTGCGGGCGATGACCTCGTCGTTCTGCAGGATGTCCAGCGAGGCCAGCGCCGCCGCGCAGGCCAGCGGGTTGCCGCTGTAGCTGTGCGAATGCAGGAAAGCGCGTTCGCGCGAATCGTCGAGGAAACCGTCATAGATCTGCTGCGTCGCCAGCACCGCCGCCAGCGGCAGGAATCCGCCGGTGAGGCCCTTCGACAGGCAGAGCAGGTCGGGCTGCACGCCGGACTGTTCGCAGGCGAACAGGGTGCCCGTGCGGCCGAAGCCGACCGCGATCTCGTCGGCGATCAGGAACACGCCGTGGACATCGCACAGATCGCGTACGCGCCTGAGATAGACGGGGTCGTGCATGCGCATGCCGCCCGCGCACTGCACGCGCGGCTCGAGGATCAGCGCGCAGACCTCGCCCGGATGCGCGTCGAGCAGGCGGGCAAGGGCATCGGCGGCGTCCTCGGCGCGCTGTGCGGCGGCGGAGGCATCCGCGGTGCCGAAGGCGTCCGGCGACGGCGCGAAAAGAACATCCAGCAACAGCGGCGCATACACGCGGCGATACAGCGGGATGTCGCCCACCGACAGCGCACCGACGGTCTCGCCGTGATAGCTGTTGGTCAGCGCAACGAATCGGGTGCGCCGCGGCTCGTCGCCTCGGTTGCGATACCAGTGGAACGCCATCTTCAGCGCCACTTCCACGCCCGAGGAGCCATTGTCCGCATAGAACACCTTGGCCAGCGGCGCGCGGCCCGGCTGACGCGGCGCCACGGCGAGCAGGCGCTCGGCCAGTTCCACTGCCGGCGGGTGCGAGAAACCGGCCAGGATCACCTGTTCCAGCGTCCTCGCTTGACGGCCGATGGCCTCGGCGATACGCGGTTCGGCATGGCCGTGGATGTTCGTCCACCAACTGCTGACCGCATCCAGCGTTCGGCTGCCGTCGTGGCCGATCAGCCATGCGCCTTCGCCGCGCGCCACCGGCAACAGGGGAAGGGCGTGCGGATGTTCGCGCATCTGCGTGCACGGGTGCCACAGCACCGCGAGATCGCGCGCGCGCCACTGGTCGGCCAGAGCGTGCCCACCGGAATCGGCGATCGCTTCGCCTGCGCCCGGCTGGCCGGCGCCCTTGTCGTTTATCATCGGCACATGCGTCTTCATCCCCCCATTATCGCCCGGCGCGTCCGTACAGGTGCGCCATGAGCCGGCCATTGCCGACCATCCATGAGGTGCGTCGCCGTGGCGTCGACCCCGAGCACGTGATCGAGGAACTGGATCTCGAATTCTCCAACGGCGAGCGCCGCCTTTACCACCGTGCGCCCGCCACCGGCAACGGTGCGGTGATCGTGGTGCCGTTGCTGGACGACGACACCGCGCTGCTGATCCGCGAGTATGCCGCCGGCACCCATCGCTACGAACTTGGGCTGGTCAAGGGCAAGATCGATGCCGGCGAGACGCCGGAAGAAGCGGCGAATCGCGAATTGAAGGAAGAAGCCGGCTACGGCGCGCGTTCGCTCACCGTGCTGCGCCGGATCAGTCTGGCGCCCACCTACATGGGCCATGAGACCGTGCTGGTGCTGGCGCGCGACCTGTACGAGGAGCGTCTGCCCGGCGACGAGCCGGAAATCCTGGACGTGGTGCCGTGGAAGCTCGATGCGTTGCACGAATTGATCCTCGCCGAGGATTTTTCCGAGGGGCGTTCGATCGCCGCTCTTTTTCTGGTCAGGGAGTGGTTGCGTCATGCCGATGTTGCTTGAAGATGCCGTGCGCGAAAGCGTGATCGCGCTGGCCGTGGCCGCCGCCGCGGATATCCTCGCGATCTACGAACATCCGTTCGACGTCGAGCACAAGACCGACGACAGCCCGCTGACCGCCGCGGATCTCGCATCGCATCGGCGCATCGTCGATGGCTTGGAGCGGCTCACGCCAGACATTCCGGTGCTGTCGGAAGAATCCGCGGAGATCGATATCGCGACCCGGCGCAGCTGGTCGCGGCTGTGGCTGGTCGATCCGCTGGACGGCACCCGCGAATTCGTCAAGCGCAACGGCGAGTTCACCGTCAACATCGCGCTGATCGAAGACGGCGTGGCCACCTTCGGCGTGATCCAGGCGCCGGTCACCGGCGAGCTGTGGTGGGGCGACCTGGTCCACGGTGCGTATCGACGCGACGATATCGGCGACGAAATCGCGCTGAACACCCGCGCGCGGCCAAGCCCGCCGCTGCGCGTAGCCGCCAGCCGCTCGCACCGCGACGCGCGCACCGAAGCGTTCATGGGCAAGATGGCGGCGCAGATGGGCGAACTGGAAACCATCGGCGTCGGATCGTCGCTGAAATTCTGCCGCGTCGCCGAAGGCGCCGTCGACGTGTATCCGCGCTTCGCGCCGACCAGCGAATGGGACACCGCCGCAGGCCAGGCCATCGTCGAAGCCGCCGGCGGCCGCGTGCTGGATCCGCAGGGCCGACCGTTCCGTTACAACCAGCGCGATACGCTGCTCAATGGCGATTTCGTGGCGCTGGGCGATGCGGCGCTGCCGTGGCGGCAATGGGTCGAATGACACCTCGCAGCCACCGTTTTTCGTAGGAGGGCCTTCAGGCCCGAGCTTGTCCGGATCGCGGTTGAAGCCGCTCCTGCCCAAGGATGTCGTAACGAACAGCTCTGCGAAAAAGATGACCGATCCCACCGACATCCAACGCCTCCTCGCCATCATGGCGCGCTTGCGCGACCCGCAGAACGGCTGCCCGTGGGATCTGAAACAGACCTTCGCCACCATCGCGCCCTACACGGTGGAAGAAGCCTATGAAGTCGCCGATGCGATCGACCGCGGCGACCTGGACGATCTGAAGGACGAACTCGGCGACCTGTTGTTCCAGGTCGCGTTCCATGCGCGCATGGCCGAGGAGCAGGGTACGTTCCCATTCGGCGACGTGGTCGCAGCGATCAGCGACAAGATGGAGCGCCGGCATCCGCATGTGTTCGCGGGCATGAGCATCGCCCACAGCGATGCGCTCAATGCGATGTGGGATGCGGAGAAAAAGAAAGAACGGCTCGCGAAGCATGCCGCACAAGGGCATGGCGCTTCCGCCGATGCTTCGGCGCTGGCCGGCATCGCCCGTGGCCTGCCGGAATGGCAGCGCGCGCTGAAGCTGCAGAAAAAGGCCGCGACTGTCGGCTTCGACTGGCCGGGCCCCGCGCCGGTGATCGAAAAGTTGAAGGAAGAGTTGGAAGAAGTCCGGGTCGAGTTCGATGCGCTTGCGGCCGCGCCGCACAGCGGCGACGTGCGCGACCGACTGGAGGACGAACTCGGCGATCTGCTGTTCGTTGCCGCGAATCTTGCACGTCATGCGAAGGTCGACCCCGGCGCTGCGCTGCGTCGCGCCAATCACAAGTTCGAGCGGCGTTTCCGGGCGATGGAAACCATGGCTGCCGCCGACGGCGTGCGCCTGGCCGATCTGCCGCTGGAGGCGCAGGACGCCTACTGGAACCGCGCGAAGGCCTTGGAATCCGCCGGAGCGGGTGCCGACCCGTGAAATGTCATCGTCACCGCGAACGCGATGCGGTCGGCGTCTGCGCGGCCTGCGGCAAAGGTCTTTGCGCGGAGGTCTGCACGCACGACGGCGACTTCGGCCTGCACTGCGACGAGGCCTGCGCCCGCCGCCTGCGAATCCGCGAACGCGCGAACGCTTCGGTGCCGGTCGCCTGGTTCTGGTCGATCCTGCTTGTGGCGCTGGGAGCGGCGCTGCTGTACTACGGGTATCGCTATTCGGAATGGTCGATGAGCGTGCCGAACCTGCTCGGCATGTTGTTCGTCTGGTACGGTGTGGTCCTGCTGTTGCAGCGTGCGGCGGATCGCACGCGAACGTCCTGATCGGAGATCCCCATGGCCGGTTATTCCAGCTTCCGCGAGTTCTATCCGTTCTACCTCGGCGAGCATCGCGACCGCACCTGCCGCCGGCTGCATTTCGTCGGAACGTCCGGTGCGCTCGGCTGCATCGTCGCCGCGATCGTGCGCGACAACCCGTGGTGGTTTCTCGGCGCGCTGATGTGCGGCTATGCGTTCGCGTGGGTGGGACATTTCTTCTTCGAGAAGAATCGACCTGCGACGTTCAAGCACCCGTTCTATTCGTTCCTGGGGGATTGGGTCATGTACAAAGACATCCTCATCGGCAAGATCAAGTTCTGATCCAAAAAACCGTAGAGCGGGCTTCAGCCCGCTGGTTTGATGCGACACATTGTCGATGTCTGATGGAAAGCAGCGGGCTGAAGCCCGCTCTACGGATTCGTCGGCATCACTCCAGAAAAATCAGCCACGCCGCCACAACGATCAGGCCGAAGCCGGCCCAGTGGTTCCACTTCAACGGCTGGTCGAGGTACATCGCCGAAAAGCCGGTGAACACTACCAGGGTGATTACTTCCTGCATGCCCTTGAGCTGCGGCGCCGAGTAGATCGCGCTGCCCATGCGGTTGGCCGGCACGATCAGCCTTGCTTCAAAGCAGCATGTACTCGAACAGGGCGATGCCCCAGCTGATCGCGATCGCGGTGGTCAGCGGCGCGCTCTTGTACTTCAGATGGACATATCAGGCGAAGGTCATGAAGATGTTCGAGAACAGCAGCAGGACGATGGGGGCGATGCGTTCGAGGAAGGTCGGCATGGGGGCGGCGTTCGGAGAGATCATGCGATGATGCGTGGCATCGCGAGGCTTCGCCAAGGCGCGGGCCCGCAGTGGCTTTCAGGGTCAACCCGGGGCGCCCGCAAGCGTTCATTCCCTTTCAATCTGCGATCTCCAAAGCCCTCATGCCCGCATCCCGCAAACCGCGCGTTCCCCGTTTCGTCGTCGTTGTGATGGTGCTGGCGGTTGCCGCCGCAGCGATGTGGTTCTGGAAAGGCCGCGGCGCCGGTAGCGACGAACAGAAGTTCCGCACCGCAGCGGTAGAGCAGGGCGACATCCGGGTGGCGATTTCGGCCACCGGCACGCTCAGCGCGCTGTCGACGGTGGACGTGGGCAGCGAGGTGTCCGGCAAGGTCGAGGAAGTGCTGGTCGATTTCAACGATGAGGTGACCAAGGGCCAGATCATCGCCCGCATCGATCCCAGCACCTTCGAGACCCAGATCGAGCAGGGCGACGCCACCATCGCCAATGCGCGCGCCGGCCTGCAGACCGCCCAGGCGGGATTGCGCAACGCCGAACTCGATTACGCCCGCAAAGCCAAGCTGGTGGACCAGAAACTCATCGCCCGCGGCGACCTGGATCTGGCCCAGTCCGCGCGCGATCAGGCGCGGGCGCAGGTGGTCTCGGCGCAGGCGCAGATCCGTCAGCAGCAGGCTTCGACGCAGAATTTCCGCCTCAACCTCGGCCGCACCGTGATCCGCTCGCCGGTCGATGGCGTGGTGCTGCTGCGTTCGGTCGAACCCGGCCAGACCGTCGCCGCCAGCCTGCAGGCGCCGGTGCTGTTCAAGATCGCCGAGGATCTGGTGCGCATGGAAATCGTGCTGGCGGTCGACGAGTCCGACATCGGTCAGGTCAAACAGGGCCAGTCGGTCAGCTTCACCGTCGACGCTTTCCCTGACCGCCAGTTCCGCGGCACGGTCAGTCAGGTGCGGCTGTCGGCGACCAACACGAACAACGTGATCACCTATCCGGTCGTGGTCGCGGTGGACAACAGCGACCAGGTGCTGCTGCCGGGCATGACCACCAATGCCGAGATCGAAGTCAGCCGTCGCGACAACGTGCTGAAAGCGCCGAACGCGGCGATGCGCTTCAAACCGCCGGTGGAAGACCCGTCGGCGCAGGCGCAGCCGCAGCAACGCGGTGGCGGCATGAGCGAAGAACTGCCGGCGATCGCCGCGTCGCTGAAGCTGGACCCGGCGCAGCAGGCTACGTTCGACGAAGCGCTGACGAAGATGCGCGAACGCAACGCCGCGCGCGCCGCCGCGCCGCCGCAGGGACAGGGCGGCAGCGCGCTCTTCGGCGGCGGCAGGCCCGGCGGCGGCGGTCAGTCTTCCGGCGGCGGCAACAACGCCAGCGGCGCGATGCGCCAGCGCATGCTCGAACGTTTCAATCAGCAGTTCGGCGCCTTCCGCACCGCTTTGAACGAGTCGCAGCGGCAGCAGTGGGATGCCGCGGTCAATGCGCTGGTTGGCGCGCGTCGCGCCCCGATCTATGTGCTGGCCGAAGGCAAGCCGAAGCAGATCATGGTGCGCGTGGGCGCGTCGGACGGCAGCAGCACCGAAATCACCGGCGACATCAAGGCCGGCCAGCAGGTGATCGTCGGCGTACAGACCGCGGAGCCGGGCAAGTGAATGCAGTCCCGCGCGCCCGCCCGGCGCATCCCGTGATCGAAACGCGGGTATTGGGCAAGGTCTATTCCGCCGGAACCGAAGCCGAAGTGGCCGCGCTCAAGGGCGTCGATCTGAAGATCGAACACGGCGAATTCGTCGCGATCATGGGGCCGTCGGGTTCCGGCAAATCGACGCTGATGAATCTCATCGGCTGTCTCGACACGCCGACCTCCGGCACCTACCTGTGCGACGGCGTGGATGTCGCGACGCTCGACGCCGAAGAGCGCGCGATCCTGCGTCGCGACAAGATCGGCTTCGTATTCCAGGGCTTCAACCTGCTGTCGCGGATGAGCGCGCAGGACAACGTGGCCATGCCCTTGAGTTACGCGCGCGTGCCGCCGGCCGAACGCCGACGCCGCGCCGCCGAAGCGCTGGCGGCGGTGGGTCTGGGCGAACGCATGCAGCATCGTCCCAGCGAACTCTCCGGCGGCCAGCAGCAGCGCGTGGCGATCGCGCGCGCGTTGATCCATCGTCCGGCGATCATCATGGCCGACGAACCCACCGGCGCGCTCGATACGCGCACCGGGCAGGAAATCCTCGCCTTGTTCGAACGCCTGCGCGGCGAAGGCCATACGATCATTCTCATCACCCACGATGCCGAAGTAGCGGCGCACGCCGACCGCACCTGCGTGATGCGCGACGGCGAGCTGCACGATGCGCAACCGGAGACGGCCGCATGACCGGCGCCCTCGATCCCAAGACGCAGGATTCGCTGATCCGGGATTCGCCGACGCAGGATCCGCATCAGGTTCCCGGCGGCATGACCGTGGTCGAAGTGCTGCGCACCGCGACGTTCGCACTGCGCGGCAACTGGCTGCGCAGTGCGCTCACTTCGCTGGGCGTGATCATCGGCATCGCCGCGGTGATCGTGATGGTGTCGGTGGGACAGGGCACCCAGGCCGAGATCGAGAAACTCGTGTCGGGCCTGGGCTCGCAGCGTCTGGATATCGGCCCCGGCGCCGGACGCGGCCCCGGCGGCGTGCGCATCAGCGCCAGCAGTTTTTTCACCCTGACCGAAGACGATGCCGACGCGATCCGTCGCGAAGTGCCGGGCATCCAGTACACAACCTCGCTGCTGCGCGGCAACACACAGGCGGTGTACGCCGAGAGCAACTGGTCCAGTTCGTGGCAGGGCGTGGAGGCCGACTGGTTCGAGATCAACGGCTGGGAACTCGCCAGCGGCCCGGGCTTCGAGTCGCGCGATTACACCAGCGGCGCGAAGTCGGCGATCCTCGGCGAAAGCGTGCGCCGCGAACTGTTCGGCGAAGAAGAAGCGCTGGGGCAGACCATCCGCCTCGGCCGCGTGCCGTTCACCGTGGTCGGCACGCTGAAATCTAAAGGCCAGGGCGGTTTCGGCCAGGATCAGGACGATGTGATCGTGGTGCCGCTGGGCACCGCACGTCGGCGCATGTCCAGCAACGCCTCGCTGCCGCCGGGCGCGGTGCAGCAGATCTCGGTCGGCGTGGCCGATCCGGAGGGTCTGTCCACCGCGCAGGCCGAGATCGAAGCGCTGCTGCGCCAGCGCCACAGGATCCAGCCGGGCGAAGACGACGACTTCAACGTGCGCAATCTCGCGGAGATCGTCGCCACCCGCACGCAGACCACGAAACTGATGTCGTGGCTGCTCGGCGCGGTCGCCGGCATTTCGCTGATCGTCGGCGGCATCGGCATCATGAACATCATGCTGGTGTCGGTGACCGAACGCAT
>JBKJTC010000008.1:0-10024 GCA_046590925.1 Lysobacteraceae bacterium
GACCCGATGGATTCGGATACACGCATGGGTCCGCTGGTGTCGCAGGCGCATTTCGACAAAGTGGTACGCGCGCTGCAACGCGCCCGCGACGAAGGCGGCCATATCCTCTGCGGCGGACACGCGCTGGAACGCCCGGGCTGGTTCGTGGCGCCGACGGTGATCGAAGGCCTGGGCGCCGACACCGCGACCAACCGCGACGAAATATTCGGCCCGGTAGCCACGCTGCAATCGTTCGCCAGCGACGATCACGCGCTGGCGCTCGCGAATGCGAGCGACTACGGCCTGGCCGCCTCGATCTGGACCCGCGATCTGAATCGCGCCCATCGCTTCGCCGCGCAGCTGCGCGTCGGCATGGTCTGGATCAATACCTGGCTGATGCGCGACCTGCGCACACCGTTCGGCGGCGTGGGTCAATCAGGAATGGGCCGCGAAGGCGGCATGGAAGCCATGCGTTTCTTCACCGACGCCAAAAACATAGGAATCTCACTGTGAGCCCTCCGCACAACCTGTTGGAAAACAACCGCCTCTGGTCCGAACGCGTCCGCCAGGAAGACCCCGAGTTCTTTCACCGCTTGTCCAAACAGCAGAGCCCGCGGTTTCTCTGGATCGGCTGTTCCGACTCGCGCGTGCCGGCGAACCAGATCATGGGCCTCGCGCCGGGCGAGGTCTTCGTGCATCGCAACATCGCCAATGTCGTGGTCCACACCGACCTCAACTGCCTGTCGGTGATCCAGTTCGCGACCGACATGCTGAAAGTCGAGCACATTCTGGTGGTCGGCCACTACGGCTGCAGCGGCGTGCACGCCAGTCTCACCGGCGCCCGCGTCGGTCTTGCCGACAACTGGCTGCGTCATGTGAGCGATGTCGCCCACAAGCACGCCGCCCTGATAGATGCCGAGGATCTGCCTGCGACACGCCATGCGCGCCTGTGCGAATTGAACGTCATCGAACAGGTAGCCAACGTCTGCCAGACCACCGTCGTTCGCGACGCGTGGTCGCGCGGGCAGACGCTGAGCGTGCATGGGTGGATCTACGGACTGCACGATGGCCGCATGCGCGACCTTCAGATCAGCGTGTGCGGCAGCGACGACCTTGCGCCGGCCTACGAACGCGCGATCGCAGCGTTGGCCGGGGAGCGGACGCCTTGAGCGGAAGCATCCAAGCGGCCGCAGCGCCCCGGGCGGTCGGCAGCTACCCGCATGCGCGCCGCGTCGGCGAATTACTGTTTCTATCCGGCATCGGCCCGCGCGACCCCGCCAGCAACGGCATCCCCGGCAATGTCCATGATGCCGACGGCACGCTGATCGCCTACGACATCGCGCTGCAGACCAACGCGGTTTTCGCCAACGTGCGCGCGGTGCTGGAAGCCAGCGGCGCGCGCTGGGCGGATCTGGTCGATGTGACCGTGTATCTCACCGACATGGCGCGGGATTTCAAGACCTACAACGCGATCTGGGCCGAACATTTCCCCGACCCCGCCAGCGCACCGTGCCGCACCACGCTGGGCATCATCGCGCTGCCGACACCGATCGCGATCGAACTCAAGTGCATCGCCCTCATACCGCACACGGAAGCTGTCTGACATGGAACTGTTGCTGGTCAATCTCACCTCGGCGGTGGTCCTGGCGTTCGCGCTGGGGCTGTTCGCCCGCGCCGTCCGCAGCGACCTCGTCATCCCCGACCAGATCCAGTCCTATCTCTCGATCTTCCTGCTGCTGGCGATCGGACTGAAAGGCGGCGTTGCCCTGCGCGGCCAGGAACCGTCGACGCTGGCCCTGCTGCTGGGCATGACCCTGGCTGCAGGCGCCGCCACGGCGTTCAGCGCGTTCTGGTTCGCGAAATGGTTTCTCGGCGACGTCCGCCGCGAAGCCGCTGCGATCGCCGCGCATTACGGCTCGGTATCGGCGGTGACGTTCATCGCCGCCAATCAATTCGCCGAACGCAGCGGCAACGCTCCGGAGGGCGTACTGGTGGCGCTGCTGGTGGCATTGGAAGTGCCGGCCCTGCTGATCGGCCTGGCGCTCGGCCGTGGCACGCAGAGCGATGCCGCCAGCCATCACACCCTGCGCGAGGTGTTCACCGGCAAGACCGCGATCCTGCTGCTGGGCGGGTTGGCCATCGGCGCCATTTCCGGCCCCGACGGCATCAAGAAAGTCGATGCGATGTATTTCGCGTTGTTCCAGGGCGTGCTGATGCTGTTCATGCTGGACATGGGGATGATCGCCGCGAGCCGCCTGGCCGAACTGCGTCGCGGCTGGTTGCGCCTGGCCGCATTCGCCACGGTCGTGCCGCTGCTGCACGGCGTCGTCGGCGTCTTTCTTGCACACGCCTGCGGCATGTCCGTGGGCAGCGCCGGCGTCTTCGGCGCCATGCTGTCCAGCGCCTCGTACATCGCCGCGCCCGCCGCGGTGCGCGCGGGCCTGCCCGAGGCCGACGTGGGCCGCTGCATCACCGCAGCGCTCGGCCTGACCTTTCCCTTCAATCTCGCGATCGGGATTCCGCTCTACGCCAGCCTCGCTCAGCGCCTTGCCGTCTGACCGCGCACCCACCGATCCGGAGACGCCCCATGCTGCCCAACCCCATCAATCTGCAGGCCTGGATCGACGAGCATCGACATTTGCTGAAGCCGCCGGTCGGCAACAAATGCATCTACGACGGCGAGTTCATCGTGATGATCGTCGGCGGCCCGAACGCACGCACCGACTATCACTACGACGAAGGCCCGGAGTGGTTCCATCAGCTCGAAGGCGAGATGGTGCTGCGGATCCAGGAACATGATGATGAAGGGCGGGGCGCAGTCCGCGACATCCCGATCAAGGCCGGCGAAACCTTCCTGTTGCCGCCGCGCGTGCCGCACTCGCCGCAGCGCATGCCCGACTCCATCGGCCTGGTGATCGAACGCAAGCGCCTGCCGCACGAACTCGACGGTCTGCAGTGGTATTGCGAGCGCTGCAACCACCGGATCTACGAGGAATACTTCACGCTGGTCGACATCGAGACCGACTTCCCCGCCGTGTTCGATCGCTTCTACCACTCGCGCGAACACCGCACCTGCAAGGCCTGCGGCCATTTCAACCCGGCCCCGGCGAAATACGACCCGCAGACATGAGCCAAACTGGGAACTGCATGCTGAAAATCGACACCCACGCGCACTATCTGCCCCGCAACTGGCCCGATCTCGCGGCCAAGTACGGCGACATCCGTTTTCCGGTGATCCATCACGGCGACGACGGCCGTTCGCGCATCTACAAGGACGGCAAGTTCTTCCGCGAGATCTGGCCGAAGACCTGGGATCCGAAAATCCGCATCGACGAGTTCGCGACCTTCGGCGTGCAGGTGCAGGTGCTGAGCACGGTGCCGGTGATGTTCAGTTACTGGGCGAAGCCGCATCACGCCCACGATCTGCATCAGGCGCTCAACGATCACATGGCAGAGGCGGTGCGCGAATATCCGCGGCATTACGCCGGAATCGGCACGGTGCCGCTGCAGTCGCCGCGCCTGGCGATCCAGGAGCTGGAGCGCTGCGTCGACCAGCTCGGACTGCAGGGCGTGCAGATCGGTTCGCATATCAACGACTGGAACCTCGACGCGCCGGAGCTGTTCGATTTCTTCCAAGCCGCGAGCGAGCTGGATGCGGCGATTCTGGTCCATCCCTGGGACATGATGGGCAGCGAGTCGATGCCGAAATACTGGCTGCCGTGGCTGGTGGGGATGCCCGCGGAACAATCGCGTGCGGCGTGCTGTCTGGTGTTCGGCGGCGTACTGGAGCGTCTGCCCAAACTGAAGATATGCCTCGCCCACGGCGGCGGCAGTTTTCCGTACACCATCGGCCGCATCGAACACGGTTTCAACATGCGTCCCGACCTGGTGGCCACCGATAATTTCCGCAACCCGCGCGAATACCTGTCGCGGCTGTATTTCGATTCCTGGGTCGCGGATCCGCGCGCATTGAAGTATCTGATCGACACCTGCGGCACCGACCGGATCATGCTCGGCACCGACTACCCGTTCCCGCTCGGCGAACAGGAACCTGGTGCGGGCATCGCGGCGCTGGATCTGTCTGAAGCCGATCAGGCGCGGCTGTATCACGGCACCGCGCTGGAATGGCTGGGGCTGTCTAAGGCGAGGTTCGCGTGATGCAAAACATCCGGATGATCCACATAGGGTGTGCCTGTGGCGCACCGTTCCCGATCCGCGCGATGAAACAACAGTGCGCCGAAGGCGCACCCCATGCACTGAATGGATGGCGCCAACAGCAAATCCCCCCTCGCCCCCCTTTTTCAAAGGGGGGAACAGAGCAGGCATTGGCGACGCAGACCAGCACTCCGGTGATACAGACCAGCACCCCGGTCATTCGGGATGTCCATGCTTTGCCCCCTTTGAAAAAGGGGGCTACGGGGGATTTGCGCTTCGACATGCAAACATCGAGACGTCAATGAACGCTGCAAAGATCAGCGATGAGCACGCGCTGCAACAAGATGCCAACGACCCGCTGCGCAGCTATCGCGACGAATTCCACATCCCGCGCCACGGCGATGCCGAAATGGCGTACTTCTGCGGCAATTCGCTCGGCCTGCAGCCGAAGGGCGCGCGGGCCTACGTCGATGAAGTGATGGACAAGTGGGCGCGCGACGCGGTGGAGGGTCACTTCCTCGAACCCGCGCCGTGGATGCCCTATCACATGCTCGTCCGCGACGCGCTGGCCGACGTGGTCGGCGCGCAGCCGCTGGAAGTGGTCGCGATGAACTCACTCACCGCAAACCTGCATCTGATGATGGTGAGTTTCTACCGGCCGACCGCCGAACGCACCTCGATCCTGATGGAAGCCGGCGCGTTTCCATCCGACCGGCACGCGATGGCATCGCAGTTGCAGGCGCGCGGATGGTCAGCGGAGACCGATCTGATCGAAGTCGAGCCTGATCTCGCCGACGGCACATTCTCGATGGCTGCGATCGAGCGAGCCATCGCCGAATACGGCCCGCGCCTCGCATTGATCCTCTGGCCCGGCGTGCAGTACCGCACCGGGCAAGCCTTCGACCTGAAAGAGATCGCTCGCCTCGGCCATGCGGCAGGCGCGATGGTCGGTTTCGACCTCGCGCATGCGGTCGGCAATCTGCCGCTGCAGTTGCACGACAGCGGCGCCGATTTCGCGGTGTGGTGCCACTACAAATACATGAACTCGGGGCCAGGCGCGGTCGGCGGCTGTTTCGTGCACGAACGCCACGCACGCACCGACCGTCCGCGTTTCGCCGGCTGGTGGGGCCACGATCAGGCCAGTCGCTTCCGGATGGGCCCGGAATTCGTGCCCACGCCCGGCGCCGACGGCTGGCAGCTGAGCAATCCGCCGATTCTCGGCCTCGCGCCGCTGCGCGCGTCGCTGGACCTGTTCGCGCGCGCCGGCATGCCCGCCCTGCGCGCGAAATCCGAACGGCTCACCGGCCATCTGGAGCAGCTGATTCATGCGCATCTTGCCGACAAGTTGCAGATCGTGACGCCCGCAGATCCCGGGCAGCGCGGCTGCCAGCTGTCGCTGCGCGTGGCCGGCGGGCGCGAGCGCGGCCGCGCGCTGTTCGAACATCTGAGCGCGCGCGGCGTGCTGGGCGACTGGCGCGAACCCGACGTGATCCGCATCTCGCCCGCGCCGCTCTACAACACCTACAGCGACATCCTGCGTTTCGCGCGCGCGGTGCAGGAGTGGCAGGCATGAAGGCTGGTGTCATGAGCAACCCAGAAAACAAGCGTCTCACCCTCGTCGGCGCCGGCCTGGCCGGCCCGCTGCTCGCAACGCTGCTCGCGCGGCAAGGCTGGCAGGTGGATCTGTTCGAGCGCCGGGGCGACCCGCGCGTGCATGGCTATGCCGGCGGCCGCTCGATCAATCTCGCGCTGGCCGAGCGCGGCCTGAACGCGCTGCGCACCGCCGGTGTCGACGACGACGTGCTGAAGCAGGCGGTGATGATGCGCGGGCGCATGGTGCATTTCGCCGATGGCCGCGTGCAGTTGCAGCGTTACGGCAAGGACGACAGCGAAGTGATCTGGTCGATCAGCCGCGGCGATCTGAACATCGTGCTGCTGAACGCCGCGGAGGCGGTGGGCGTGCGCCTGCATTTCGATCGCCGCCTGGAGCGGGTCGATTTCGACGCGCGTATCGCGCATTTCGTGGGCGAAGGCGAAGACATCGCGCATCCGTTTCACGCCCTGATCGGCAGCGACGGCGCCGGCTCGAATCTGCGCGCAGCCATGACCCAGGTCTCGGATCTGGGCGAACGCGTCGAAGTGATGCCGCACAGCTACAAGGAGCTGGAGATTCCGCCTGGGTTCGACGGCGAATTCCAGCTCGAAGCCAATGCGCTGCACATCTGGCCGCGCGGCGATTACATGTGCATCGCGCTGCCGAACGACGAGCGTACTTTCACCGTCACCCTGTTCATGCCGAACGAGGGCAGGACCAGCTTCGCCTCCGTGCGCAACGGCGCGGAAGGCGAGGCGCTGTTCGCGCGCGATTTCGCCGACGCGCTACCGCTGATCCCGGAACTGCGCCACGACTTCGAGGCCAACCCGGCCGGCATGCTGGCGACGCTCTATCTCGACCGCTGGCATCTCGACGGTCGCGCGGTGCTGTTGGGAGACGCGGCGCACGCGATGGTGCCGTTCCACGGCCAGGGCATGAACTGCGCATTCGAGGACTGCGTGGCGCTCGCCGCTCATCTGAAGCGCGACCCTGATACCGCGACCGCGTTCGCGGCCTTCGAAGCCGAACGCAGGCCGAACGCAGCGGCGATCCAGCAGATGGCGCTGGAGAACTACCGGGAAATGAGCGACCGCGTCGACGACCCCGATTTCCTGCTGCAGCGCGAGCTCGAACGCAAACTCGCCGAACGGCATCCAGGGCATTTCGTCCCGCGCTATGCCATGGTCACTTTTCATCGCCTGCCCTACGCCACCGCTTTCGAACGCGGCCGCATCCAGCGTGCATTGCTGGTGGAGGCCACCGCCGGACGCGACAGCCTTGATGACCTCGACTGGGCCGCAGTGGATCGCATGGTCCACGCGCGCCTGTCGCCGCTGGAAATGGAGGTCTGAGTGGCCGCGAGCTTCCTGTTCTACGACCTGGAAACCTTCGGCACCGATCCGCGCCGGAGCCGGATCGCGCAGTTCGCGGCGATCCGCACCGATGCCGATCTCAAGCAGATCGACGAGCCCTGGGATTTCCTGGTGCGGCCCGCCGACGACCTGCTGCCCTCGCCCATCGCGACCTTGATCACCGGCATCGCGCCGCAGCGCGCGCTGCGCGAAGGCGTGACCGAGGCCGACGCCTTCGCGCGCATCTTCGAAGCGATGTCGGCGCCGGAGACCTGCAGCCTCGGCTACAACTCGCTGCGCTTCGACGACGAATTCGTCCGTCACGGCCTGTTCCGCCAGTTCTACGATCCCTACGAACGCGAATGGCGCGGCGGCAATTCGCGCTGGGATCTGCTGGACGTGATGCGGCTGGCGCACGCGCTGCGACCGGAGGGCATCGTCTGGCCACTGCGCGAGGACGGCGCGCCTTCGTTCAAACTGGAACACCTGGCCGAGGCCAACGGCGTGCGCGAAGGCGACGCGCACGAGGCGCTGTCGGACGTGCGTGCGCTGATCGGCATGGCCCGCAAGCTCAAGCACGCGCAGCCGAAACTGTGGGACTACACCCTGAAACTGCGCGACAAGAAATTCGCCGCGCGGATGCTCGACACCGTGGCGATGACGCCCGTGCTGCACGTCTCGCAGCGCTTCCCCGCATCGCGACTATGCGCCGCGGCGGTCGCGCCCTTGATCCGTCATCCGAAGATCGACAACCGCATCGTGGTGTTCGATCTGCACGAATCGCCGGAGCCACTGTTGACGCTGGAGGCCGACGAGATCGCCGATCGCCTCTACACGCCGGCCGCGGATCTGCCGCCCGGCGAGGCGCGGATCCCGCTGAAGGAAGTGCATCTCAACCGCAGCCCGATGCTGATCGAGTGGGCGCATCTGCGCGATGCCGACTTCGAGCGGCTGCGGATCGATCCGGCGCTGGCCGAGTCTCGCGTCGAAGCACTGCGCGCCGCCGGCCCCGCGCTGGCGGAAAAGATCCGCCGCATCTATGCCGGGCGCGCCGAATTCGCGCCATCGGACGCGGATGGCTCGCTGTACGACGGTTTTCTGCAGGAAGGCGACAAGCGCAAGTTCGCCGAAGTCCGTAGCACGCCACCGACCGTGCTGGGCCAGCGCGATTTCGCGTTCAAGGATCCGCGTCTGCCGGAGTTGCTGTTCCGCTATCGCGCCCGCAACTGGCCGGACACGCTATCCATGGCCGAAGCCGAACGCTGGCGCGACTATCGCCACAGCCGTCTGTGCGAAGACCGCGGCCTGTCCGAATTCACCTTCGAAAGCCATCGCGCCGAAATCGCCGCACTGCGCGCCCCGCATACCGGCGACGGTCACGCGCAGGCGTTGCTTGATCAATTGCAGGCCTGGGCGCAGACACTGGAGACCGACCTGACATGAGCATCCCCGCATGAGCAGGCCCTTATGAGTCACTACTTCACCGAACGCAGTTTCAAATTCCTGCGCGCACTGGCCCGCCACAACGAGCGCGAATGGTTCCATGCGCACAAGGCCGACTACGAACAGCACGTCCGCGCGCCGTTCCTGGCACTCATCACCGACCTGCAGCCGGCATTGCACGAGGTTAGCGAGCACTATCGCGCCGACCCGAAAACCGTCGGCGGTTCGCTGTTCCGCATCCATCGCGACACCCGTTTTTCCAACGACAAGGCGCCGTACAAACTGTGGCAGGGCGCGCGGTTGTTCCACGCCCGCAGCCGCGAAGTGGAAGCGCCTTCGTTCTATCTGCATCTGCAGCCGGGCAACTGTTTCATCGCCGCGGGACTGTGGCACCCCGAACCGGAAACCCTGCGCCGGATACGCCATTTCATCGTCGACAATCCCGGCAGTTGGGCCAACGCCGCGCATGCCAAGGCCTTCCGCAAACGCTTCGACCTGGACGACAGCGAAATGCTGGTGCGGCCACCGCGCGGGTATCCGGCCGACTTCGTCCATCTGGACGACCTGCGCCGCAAGAATCAAGTCGCGCTCCGCCACATCGATGATGCGACCATGACCGGGCCGCGACTGCTGTCCACGCTGGGCAAGGATCTGCAGCAGCTCGGGCCGTTCGTCGACTACCTCTGCGCGGCGCTGGATCTGGAGTTCTGATCCCGGAAGCCGTAAGAGCGACGGAAGTCGCGATAGCTTTCCGGGTCTTCGATAGCCGAATGGCGGGTCAACCGCCGCCGGGAAACCGTCGCGACTTCCGTCGCTCCTACAAGGGCTGATTCCCGGGTGGTGCGCAACCGAGTGTCGTCACGTCTTTGTCGCAATGCAGCATGACACTGTCAATACGCACCCGTATTCTAGGTTGCGATGTCGCGCGTCAGGGGATGCCGGCAGGTCAAGGACGGGTGTGGCCTCTTGCCGCGCCCGCATTCATGGAATCTGAAATAAACGAGGGGATTACCAAGTGCGTAGATACCTCTGCGGGCTGTTGCTCGCTCTGGCGGCGCCGTGTGCGCTCGCGAATACCGGCGTGGCGTTCGTCCACGGCACCGGTGCCCAAACCAACGCCTACAACGACTACTGGCAACCGGCCATGGTCGATTCCGTGCGCGGCGGTCTGCCGAATCCGGCGAATTACGTCGTCATCAACTGCGATTTCGGCCAGTACTGGTGGGACAGCCGCGCCGCGGGCTGCCTGGCCGGACAGCTGACCACTTTCATCAACAGCAAGGGCATCACCCGGCTGATCGTGATCACGCATTCCAACGGCGGCAACGTCATGCGCTGGATCCTGTCGAACCCGACCTACGACAGCCGCTATCCGGACATCATCAACAAGACCGTGCGCGTCAATGCGCTCGCGCCCTCATCGACCGGCACCCCGCTGGCCGATGCGGTGATCAACGGCACGGTCTTCGAAGCGGCGGTCGGCTGGCTGCTCGGCTACCAG
>JBKJTC010000089.1:0-12848 GCA_046590925.1 Lysobacteraceae bacterium
GAATATCGCGTTGTGTTCGCTGTCGATCGGGATGATGACCGCGCCGGCCGCGCGCGCCGCCGCGATCAGCAGCTCGCCGGCCGGCGCGGCCATCATCCCGATCGACAGCGAACACAACGCCATATTCCAGTGTTTGCCGACTGCCCAAGGGCAGATCGGCGTCCAATGCCTGCCCGATGCCCACGCCCACGCCGGGTTGAAGCGCATCCAGCTCACCGCGTCCGGCGGCCCGTTCCGCGGTCGTTCACGCGCCGAGCTGGCCGATGTCACCCCGGCGCAGGCCGTGGCGCATCCGAAATGGTCGATGGGTCCGAAGATCTCGGTCGATTCCGCGACGCTGATGAACAAGGGCCTCGAAGTGATCGAGGCGCACCATCTGTTCGGCGTGCCCGGGGCGCGCATCGACGTGCTGGTGCACCCGCAGAGTCTGGTGCATTCGCTGGTGGAATTCGTCGACGGCTCCACCCTCGCCCAGCTCGGCCTGCCCGACATGCGCACCGCGCTGGCGGTAGGCTTCGCCTGGCCGGAGCGTATCGAATCCGGCGTCGGCGGGCTCGATCTGCTAGCCCACGGCCGGCTCGATTTCGAGCCGCCGGATCTCGACGCCTTCCCGTGTCTGCGCCTCGCCTACGCCGCGCTCGACGCCGGCGGCTGCGCCCCGGCGGCATTGAACGCCGCGAACGAGGAAGCGGTTTCAGCCTTTCTTCAGGGCCGGATCGGTTTCCTGTCCATCCCCGCACTGGTCGAAGACGCTCTCGCACGCATGCCGCATGCGCAGGCCGGTTCGCTCGATGCCCTGCTCGCCGCCGATGCCGCCGCCCGCGCCGTCACCCTCGACACCATTCTTCGTAACGGGATGCCCCGCCAGGTGAACGCATGAGCGAATTCCTCGGTTCCGCCTGGTGGCTGATCGTCGCCCTCGGCGTGCTGGTCACCTTCCACGAACTTGGCCACTACTGGGCGGCGCGCTGGTGCGGCGTGAAGGTGCTGCGGTTCTCGGTCGGCTTCGGCAAGCCGCTGTGGATGCGCCGCGATCGCAACGGCACCGAATGGGCCGTCGCCGCGATCCCGTTGGGCGGTTACGTGCGGATGCTGGGCGAGCACGACCTGGCCGACCGCAAGACCGAAGTCTCGGTCGAAGAACGCGCCCAGTCCCACGACCACAAGCCGGTCGGCCAGCGGATGCTGATCAGCTTCGCCGGCCCGTTCGCCAATTTCGTCCTGTGCATCGCCCTGTTCTGGCTGATGTTCGTGATCGGCCGCCCTGACTACGTGCCGGTGGTCGGACAGGCGGATGGCGTCGCTGCCCAGGGCGGCCTGCGCCGCGGCGACACCCTGCTGGCCATCGGCGAACGCGAAACCCCCACCTGGACCGAAGCGAGCATGGCGCTGGCCACATCCGCCATCGACCGTGGTCAGGTGCCGGTGCGGGTCCGCACCGCGGAAGGCGTCGACACCACCCGCCGTCTCGATTTCAGCGGGGTGCCCAAGGGCGAGGCGATCGAGCAGGTGTTCGGCCGGATCGGCATCG
Source organism: Lysobacteraceae bacterium (assembly GCA_046590925.1). GTDB lineage: Bacteria > Pseudomonadota > Gammaproteobacteria > Xanthomonadales > Xanthomonadaceae > Lysobacter_I. Next base: position 1,532 of record JBKJTC010000089.1, read on the forward strand.
TGCCGCGGCACCAGATGCGGCCTGCGGTGGTCGAAGCCGTGAATCCGGGCTCGGCGGGCGAAGGCAAGCTGCGCAGCGGTGACCGGATCGTCGCCATCGACGGTACGCCGGTGGAATTCTGGGGCGATATCGCGCCGCTGGTGGCGCGGATCGGCCCGCGCGGCGGCGGCACGGTCGAACTGATCCGCGACGGCGCCCCGCTGACCGTGACCCTGGCGCCGAAGCTGCAGCGCCAGCCCGGCGCCACGGCCGCCAGTGCGCCCTCGTGGCTGCTGGGCGTCGCGCCGGCGCCGCCCGAAAAGACCGCCAAGGACGCCGTGCTGCGCTATGGGCCGCTGGAAGCCGTCCCCGCGTCGCTGCGCGAGGCCCGCTTCCAGGCCGGCGAACTGCTCAACATGTTCAAGCGCGCCTTCACCGGCAAACTGGCCGTGAAAGACACGTTTTCCGGGCCGATCGGCATCGGCCGCGCCGCCAATGCCTATGCCCGGAACGGGCTGGCCTGGTACATCAGCCTGCTCGCCGCGCTCAGCCTGAGCCTCGGCATCCTCAACCTGCTGCCGATTCCGGTCTTGGATGGGGGGCACCTGCTGTATTACCTTATCGAGTTGGCCAAGGGCCGGCCGTTAAGCGACCGTGCGATGGCCGCCGGGCAATATGTCGGGCTGGTCCTGCTGTTGGGGCTCATGGGCCTCGCCTTCTACAACGACCTGCAAAGGCTGATCCAATGATGCGAGCCAGCGCCACGCTCAAGCCGCCGCCCGACGCCGGGCCGGCCGCCTGACTCGTGCAGGACGCACGCACAGGACGCACGGAAGCGCGCTCCACATCCAGTCGTACCGCTCCGCCCGCTCCATCCCTATCGCACCGATTCGCCGCACCGCTTCGCCCCACCGATTCGCTAGCCCCATAACCGGACGTATTTGATGACGCGCACGCCAACCCGCCGCCTGCTGGCCCTTGCCCTCGCCACCAGCCTGGCATCGCTCCACACCGCGCCCATCCTGGCGCAAACCGCGTCCCCGCTCTCGTCCCCGCGCTTCACGGTGTCCGACATCCGGGTCGACGGCCTGCAGCGCATCGGCGCCGGCACCGTCTTCACCTACCTGCCGATCGAGCGCGGCGACACCATCGATTCGAGCAACATCAGCGAAGCGATGCGCGCGCTGTACAAGACCGGATTCTTCGAAGACATCCGCGTCGACCGCGAAGGCTCCGATCCGGCCAGCGGGATCCTGGTGATCTCGGTCACCGAACGGCCCGCGATCAACACCCTGACGCTCTCGGGCAACAAGGACATCAAGACCGAAGACTTGATGAAGAACCTCAAGGAAATCGGGATCGCCGAGGGCGAAACCTACGACCGCCTGGCGCTGGACCGCGTGACCCTCGAACTCAACCGCGCCTACAACAACCGCGGCAAGTACAACGTCGAGATCAATCCCACCATCACCCGCCTCGACCGCAACCGCGTCGACGTGACCATCAACGTTAAGGAAGGCAAGGCCGCGCGCATCCGCCACATCAACCTCATCGGCAACGAGAAGTTCGAGGAAGAGGATCTGCGCGAACGCTGGGAATCGAACGAGAGCAACTGGCTGAGCTGGTACCGCCGCGACGACCAGTACTCGCGCGAAAAGCTCACCGGCGACCTCGAAAAGCTCAACGAGTTCTACCTCGACCGCGGCTACGTCGACTTCAGCGTCGACGGCACCCAGGTCGCGATCAGTCCCGACAAGAAGGACATGTTCGTCACCGCCAACATGACCGAAGGCGAGACCTACACCCTCTCCAGCGTCGAGATCATCGGCGACACGGTGCTGTCGAAGGAACAGATCGAGAAGTACGTGCTGGTGAAATCCGGGCAGACCTTCTCGCGCACCTTCCTGGAGCTGTCTTCCGACTCCATCATCGCCGCGCTCGGCAACATCGGCTACGCCTTCGCCGAGGTCAATCCGGTGCCGGAGATCGATCGCGAGAAGCGCACCGTCGCCATCAAGCTGCAGGTGGTGCCCGGTCCGCGCGTGACCGTCCGCCAGATCCAGTTCAAGGGCAACACCCGCACCACCGACGAAGTGATGCGCCGCGAAATGCGCCAGTTCGAAGGTTCGTGGTTCTCGCAGGCCGCGATCGACCGCTCCAAGGTCCGTCTGCAGCGCCTGGGCTTCTTCGAAAGCGGCTCGGTCGAAGTCGAAACCGCGCCGGTCGCCGGCAGCAACGATCAGGTCGACGTGGTCTTCAACGTCAAGGAAACCACCTCGGGCAGCTTCACCTTCGGCTTCGGCTATTCGCAGCTCGCCGGCCTCACCACCACCCTGCAGCTGTCGCAGAACAACTTCCTCGGCAGCGGCAACCAGATCAGCGTGGAAGTGCAGCGCAACGTCTATCAGCAGCGCTATTCGTTCTCGTTCCTGAATCCCTATTTCACCGACGAAGGCGTGTCGCTGGGCTACAACATGTGGTGGCGCGAGTTCGACAACTCCGACTTCAACACCGCGCAGTATTCCAGCACCAGCGCCGCGGCCCAGGCCGTGTTCGGCCTGCCGCTGACCGAAAACGACAGCGTCTCGCTGGTGTTCGGCATCGACCGCAACCAGATCCTCGCGTTCCCGGGCTCGTCGCCGGCCACCGTGGTCGATTACATCGATGCCTTCGGCCGCAGCACGTTCCATTCGTGGCGCGCGGAACTGGGCTGGGCGCGCGACACCCGCAACGACTTCTTCACTCCGACCAACGGCACCTATCACCGGCTGTCGGCGGAAGTCACCCTGCCGGGCTCCACCGCCGAGTACTTCAAACTCAACTACGAGTTCTCCAAGTACTGGCCCATCAACCGGGCGATGGTCCTCAATACCCGTGTGCAATTGGGTTACGGCGACAGCTACGGCAGCGACGCCATCCAGGTGATCTGCCGCTCCGAAGGCGGTCCGCCGCCGATCCCGCGCAAGGAATTCAGCGATGCCGACTGCGCCCCGGGCACCACGCTGGATCGCGCGCTGATCGGCACCGGCCTGCCGTTCTTCGAGAATTTCTACGCTGGTGGCGTGCGCACGGTGCGCGGTTTCCGCGACAACACGCTCGGCCCGGTCGACTTCGCCAACGGCAGCACGTTCCGGCAGCCGATCGGCGGCGCGGTGAAGACGGTGGGATCGCTGGAAATGTATTTCCCGACCCTGCTCGACACGCCTTCGGCGCGGGTCTCGGCGTTCCTCGACGTCGGCAACGTGTTCAAGGACGTCGAAAGCTTCGATGCCGGCGAACTGCGCGCTTCCGCCGGCATCTCGCTGCTGTGGCGCGCGCCGGTCGGGCCGATCTCGATCAGCTACGCCTTCCCGCTGCGCACCGAAGAGACCGACGATCTGGAGCGCCTGCAGTTCACCTTCGGTGGCGCGTTCTGATCGCGTCGTAACGAACCCGCCCAGAGCGTCCGCGGATGCACACTACCGACCACACCGCGGCCGCACTGGCCGAACGTTTCGATCTGACCCTGCAGGGCGAGGGCGCGCGCCGCATCGACGGCGTCGCCACCCTTTCGCGGGCCGGCGCCAACCAGCTCGCGTTTCTCGCGAACCCCCGCTACCGCAGCCAACTGGTCGACAGCGACGCGGGACTGGTGGTGATGCGCGCGGAAGACGCCGAAGGCTACGCCGGCAACGCGCTGATCGCGAAGGATCCCTACGCCGCGTTCGCGAAGATCGCCGCGCTGTTCGACCATCGGCCGGCAACCGTTGCAGGCATCCACCCCAGCGCCGTCGTCGATCCGTCGGCGGAGATCTCGGCCGACGCCAGCATCGGCCCCTTCGTCAGCATCGGCGCACGCACGCGCGTGGACGCCGGCGCGGTCGTCGGCCCCGGCTGCGTGATCGGCGAAGACTGCGTGATCGGCGCCGGCTGCGAACTGAGCGCGCGCGTCACCCTGGTGCGCCGCGTGCGCCTGGGCCAGCGCGTGCTGATCCATCCCGGCGCGGTGATCGGCGCCGACGGTTTCGGGCTGGCGATGGAGCACGGCCGCTGGCTCAAGCTGCCGCAGCTCGGCGGCGTGGCGATCGGCGACGACTGCGAGATCGGCGCCAACACCACCATCGATCGCGGCGCGCTGGACGACACCACGCTCGAGGAAGACGTGCGCCTCGACAATCAGATCCAGATCGGCCACAACGCGCGCATCGGCGCGCACACCGCGATGGCCGGCTGTTCGGCGGTGGCCGGCAGCGCCACCATCGGCCGTTACTGCCTGATCGGCGGCGGTGCGGGTATCCTTGGCCACCTTGAAGTCTGCGATCGCGTGGTGATCACCGCCATGAGCCTGGTCACCAGCTCGATCCGCGAACCGGGCGAATATTCGTCCGGCACGCCGCTGATGGACAACCGCAGCTGGCGCAAGAGCGCCGCCCGCTTCAAACAGCTCGACGCGCTGGCGCGCCAGGTCGGCGGGCGCAACAAGGAAACGCAATGACGTCGACCGAATCCAGCTGTCAGCCCGCCTATCAACCGGTCCTTCCGCTCGGCACGGGCGAGATCCAGAAGCTGCTGCCGCATCGCTATCCGTTCCTGCTGGTCGACCGGGTGATCGAGTTCCACGCCGGCCATCGTATCGTCGCGTACAAGAACGTCACCCTCAACGAAGAGTTCTTCCAGGGCCATTTTCCGGTGCAGCCGGTGATGCCCGGCGTGCTGGTGATCGAAGCGCTGGCGCAGGCCGGCGGCGTGCTGTACCAGCTCACCAACCAGATCAAAAACGGCGGCCGCATCGACAACAAGCTGTTCTACCTGGTCAAGATCGAGAACGCGCGCTTCAGCAAGATGGTGGTGCCCGGCGACCGTCTGGAACTGGACATCACGCTCAAGCGCCGCATCCGCAACATGGCCATGTACGACGGCATCGCGCGGGTCGACGGCAAGGAAGCGGCGCGCGCCGAATTCCTCTGCGCCGAATCCCAGGACTGAAATGAGCGCGACCGCGATCCACCCGCTGGCGCATGTCGATGCCGGCGCGATCATCGGCGAAGGCGTCGAGATCGGCCCGTTCACCTCGATCGGTCCGGGCGTCGAGATCGGCGACAGCACCCGCATCGGCCCGCACTGCAGCATCCACGGCCCGACTCGCATCGGCCGCGACAACCGCATCCACGGCCACGCCGCGATCGGCGGCGATCCGCAGGACAAGAAGTTCGCCGGCGAACGCACCGAACTGGTGATCGGCGACGGCAACACCATCCGCGAATTCGTCAGCATCAACCGCGGTACCGGCAGCGGCGGCGGGGCGACCCGCATCGGCAGCCACAACTGGTTCCTCGCCTACACCCACGTCGCCCACGACTGCACCGTGGGCGATCACTGCGTGTTCTCGAACAACGCCACGCTGGCCGGCCATGTCGAGGTCGGCGATCACGTGATCCTCAGCGGCTTCGCCGGCGTGCACCAGTTCTGCCGGATCGGCGCGCACGCGTTCATCGGCATGGGCGCATTCGTCAACGGCGATGTACCGCCATACCTGATGATCGCGCAGGAAGACTACGGCCGGCCGCGCGGCATCAACAGCGAAGGCCTGAAACGCCGGGGTTTCGAGCCCGAGCGCGTGGCTGCGATCAAGCGCGCCTACCGCGCGCTGTACATGTCCGGCGCGAATCTGGCCGACGCAAAACTGCAGCTGGCCACGCTGGCCGAAGGCAGCGCCGACGTGCGCGCCTTCCTCGATTTCATCGAACGCGGCGAACGTCCGCTGTTGCGCTGATCCGGTGATGCGGATCGCACTCGTCGCGGGTGAAGCCTCCGGCGACCAGCTCGGCGCGGGCCTGATCGCCGAATTGCGTCTGCGCTTTCCCGATGCCGAATTCGCCGGTATCGGCGGGCCCGGCATGCGCGCAGCCGGTCTGGATGCGTGGCACGACAGCCAGGAACTCGCGGTGATGGGCCTGGCCGAAGTGCTGGCGCACCTGCCGCGGCTGTTGCGCCTGCGCCGCCGCCTGCGCAAGCGCCTGCTCGCATGGAAGCCCGACGTGTTCATCGGCATCGATGCGCCCGACTTCAATCTCGGCGTGGAGAAATGGCTCAAGCAACGCGGCATCCGCACCGTGCACTACGTCAGTCCTTCGGTATGGGCCTGGCGCGAAGAGCGCGCGGCGAAGATCGGCGACAGTGCCGACCGCGTGCTGTGCCTGTTTCCGATGGAACCGCCGATCTATGCGAAACATGCGGTGGACGCGCGTTTCGTCGGCCATCCGCTGGCCGACGCCATTCCGCTGGAACCCGATCGCCGGGCCGCGCGCGATGCGCTGGCGATCGTCGGCCACGCACCGGTGCTGGCGCTGCTGCCCGGCAGCCGGCTGGGCGAAATCGCGAAGATGCTGCCGGTGTTCCTCGATGCCGCGGCGCTGATCGCGCAAAGCATTCCGGCGCTGCAGATCCTGCTGCCCGCGGCCAACGCCCAGTGCGACGCCGCGATCCGCGAACAGCTGCGGGCGCGGCCGGAACTGGCCGCACGCGTGCGCGTGCTGGACGGCCACGCGCAGCGGGCGATGATCGCCAGCGACGTGGTGCTGCTGGCTTCCGGCACCGCCGCGCTGGAAGGCATGCTGTGCAAGCGGCCGATGGTGGTCGGGCACCGCATCTCGCCGACGACCTACCGCATCGTCACCCGCCTCGGCATGCTCAAAAGCCGCTACGTCAGCCTGCCGAACGTGCTGGCCGACGCGCCGCTGATTCCCGAGCTGCTGCAGCACGACTGCATCCCCGAAAAACTCGCCGCTGCCTGCCTGCGCTGGTTCGGCCAGCCGCAGACCGTGGCGGCGCTGCTGCCGCAGTTCATCGAACTCCACAAGCAGCTGCGCTGCGACGCATCGGCGCGCGCCGCGGACGCGGTCGCCGGGTTGATCGCGCAGTGAGCATACCTACATGAGCAGGCGCCGCCCGCCGGCAGGCAACGGTGGCGACGGTCTGTTCGAGGATCCGCTCACCGTGATCGCACGCACGCGACCGCTGCGCATCGCCGGCGTGGACGAAGCCGGCCGCGGCCCGCTGGCCGGCCCGGTGTCGGTGGCGGCGGTCATCCTCGATCCGGACCGGCCGATCGACGGCCTGAACGATTCCAAGAAGCTCACCGAAGCCCGGCGCGAGGCGCTGTATCCGCTGATCGTCGAATGCGCGCTGGCGTGGCGGATCGAATTCGTGGAAGCGGACGAGATCGATGCGCTCAACATCCTCCAGGCCACGCTCACCGGCATGCGCCGCGCGCTGGCGGGCCTGTCGCCGGCCGCCGACTGCGCGCGCATCGACGGCAACCGCCTGCCGACCGGGCTGCCCTGCGCCGCCGAGGCGATCATCGGCGGCGACGCGATCGAACCGGCGATCATGGCCGCATCGATCCTGGCGAAAGTCGCGCGCGACCGGCGCATGCTCGAACTGCATCTTCGCTATCCACAGTACGGTTTCGACCGCCACAAGGGCTATCCCAGTCCGGCGCATCGCGCGGCGCTGGCGGCGCACGGCCCCTGCCCGGAGCATCGCCGCAGCTATGCGCCGGTGCGCGACGCGATGCTTTCGGCCGCCGCTACTACCGCCCGCGCTGCCTGCGGAACGGCCTGAACGCCCATCCGTCGGCGCACCGCGTCGATACCGGCCTCCACGCCGCGCGCGATTGATACCATCGACCCGTTGCAGCGGATTCCAGGGCGACGCGTATCGTCCACCCGCCGGGTGCCGGACGCACGCGCCGCTGCAGACTGCGATGCCCGATGCATCCGGCAACCGGGTCGCACGCCCCAGCGCACGCATCCATAAGGAGATGAATATGCAATCTTTGTCGACCCGCACCGCCGCTCTCGGCCTCGCACTCGCAGCCACCCTGTCCGCCGGCCTGATGACGCCCTCTCCGGCGCAGGCCGCGCCGCCCACCATCACCACGTTCGTCTGCCCGATCGACAACGGCGGCGGGCGCTTCTACTGCTTCATCGACTACAGCTCGGACAGCTCGACCACGGTGTCGTGGTCGGGCGGCGGCACCACCATCAACGACACCGGCCACAGCGATTTCTACGGCCACTGCAGCATCGGCGGCACCTTCACCGTCACGGTGACGGTCACCAACGCGTCGGGTTCGACGTCGCGCACCTCGCGCAGCACCACCTGCCGCGGCGGTCCGGTCATTCTGTAGGCCTCCATCGTGAAGGGGCTTCGGCCCAGCCCATTCAAGGTCTTTGGTTATGACTATTGGATTCAATAAGTTACTGAATGAAAGACTGCAGTAATTCCTGTGACCGCCGGCCTGCGTTTCGGCGCTGGTAACGGAAGATCAATGGGATACAAATGCGCTTGCATCAAAGACCTTGAAAGGGCTGGGGCTTCGGCCCCTTCTCTACTGGGTGAAAGCATCCAAAACACGACAGCTTGGATAGCGATTGCAACAATTCTGAATGAGGTAATCGGCGTTGGGCCAGTGCGAATGCAGCCAGTGAAAATATGTTAATTATCGGCAGGACGAATGCGTGTCGCTCCGTGAGCGGCCGACCGTCCCAGCAGACAATGTAAATTATTAGTTTCCACCTCTTTTGCCAGCAATCCAACTGATCTTTCATCACTCCGAGATATAAGGATTCCACGCTATGGACGTCGAGAACCTGATCGTTTCCTGCAGAACGTCGAACATCACCGCAACACTCCCCCGCACTTTCCTCTTATCAGCCACGATCCTGGTCGCCAGCTCTTTCGCATACGCCGCTCCAGTTCCTGGTGACCACGCCGACGGCCACCGCTTCATACTCTGTAAGGACGGCTATAAAGTCATGTGGCCGAGTGCCGGCGACTATCATCTGCTGGCCAAGCAGTGCGGTCCACGTGGTGGTGTGATCACTACGGGCAACGACGGAAATCCCAACGGTATATTCCCGCCCCCTCCGCCGCCGCCTCGTTCAATCAGCACACGACCGGTGAAACTGCAACCTCGTCCGCTGAGTGCAGAATCGGTGAAAGCGCAACCCGCTCGTGATCTGAAATCGGAGCCGCTTCCGGCGACAAAACCGTAACGCTCTGACCTTCGACCAACATCGTCTACCTGCAAGCAGGTGCGCGACGGCCGTGCCGCTGCGCACCTTTTTTCTGCGAAGCGAAAATGTCTCGATTCATGCGGTTTTGCCTTTTAAGATAGAGAAACCGCATCCTGTCGAACCTCAACGCGCCGCCTTGCGGTTGCCGAAGGTCAGATGCAGCGGCAAGCGCGGTTCGCGCGGCAGTCCCAGCGCTTCGCGATACGCCAGCGCCTCGGCGCACGCCACCGGATAGAAGACGTACTCGCCGATCTCCTGCGGCGGATACAGATAGTCGAATGTCATCGACTGGCCCTCCAAAGCCCGCCACTGCGTGGGATCCGCCGGCATCTCGTTCTGCACGATCGAGACGTGCGCCCCCCACAGCGGGTCGCTCAGCTGGCGGGTGTGGCGCACGTCCAGCGCATGCAGCCGACGCAGGTAGCGGCCGACATCGGGATCGCACTGCAGGATCAGCCACCAGTCGGTGGTGCTGCCGTCGCGACGCACGCGCCCGCCACCGGCGTCCAGCGGCGGGGCGAAGCGGCAGATTCCGGTCAGCGAAGGCATGCGGGTCGATGGGAGCAGGCGGGAGCGCCGGGCATTATCCCGAAACCGGACCAGTGCGACCCGGGAACGACATCCGCACAGGCCGGAAAACCGCGCCGTCAAGCCTTGCCGGAACGCCCCCCGCGACCTAACCTGCCGGGCTGTGATCCGCGGTCCTCCGATGTCCTCCCGCTTCGTCCATCTCCACCTGCACAGCGAGTATTCGCTCGCCGATTCGACGATCCGCATCCCGGAACTCGTCGGCCGCAGCGTGGCGCAGGGGCAGCCGGCGGTGGCGATGACCGACCGCAACAACCTCTTCGCCCTGGTCAAGTTTTACAAGGCCTGCGAGAGCGCCGGCATCAAGCCGATCGCCGGCGCCGACATCAGCGTCGCCGAGGGCGACGAGACGCCCTGGAAGCTCACCCTGCTCTGCCGAGACCGCGGCGGCTACCTGTCGCTGTCGCGGCTGCTCAGCCGCGCCTGGATGGAAGGCCAGCGCCACGACGGCGTGGTGGTGCGGCCGCAGTGGCTGCAGGAGGCCAACGCCGGCCTGTTCGCCATCGCCGGCCGCCACAGCCAGGCCGGGCAACTGCTCGCCGGCAACCGCCCCGACCTCGCGATGCAGTCGCTCGCCGACTGGCAGCGGCATTTCGACGACCGCATCCATCTCGAACTGACCCGCTGCGGCTTCGAAGGCGAAACGCCGTTCAACGCGTTCGCCCTGCACGCCGCGGCCGAGCGCAGCCTGCCGGTGGTCGCCACCAACGACGTGCGCTTCCTCGACGCCGACGGCTTCGAAGCCCACGAGGCGCGCGTCTGCATCTCGTCCGGACGCGTGCTGGACGACCCGAAACGCCCACGCGACTACACCGCACAGCAGTACCTGAAGACCAGCGAGGAGATGGCGGCACTGTTCGCGGCCGACGCGCCGGACGCGATCGACAATGCGGTCGATCTGGCCACGCGCTGCAATCTCGAACTTTCGCTGGGCAAGTACTACCTGCCGGCGTTCCCGGTGCCCAGCGATCACACCCTCGACAGCTGGATCCGCAGCGAAGCGCACGACGGCCTGGAAAAACGCCTGCAGAAATACCCGATGGCGCAGGGCCACGACAGGGTCAGCTACAACGCACGCCTGGACATCGAGCTGGGCGTGATCGTGACGATGGGATTCCCCGGCTACTTCCTGATCGTGGCCGACTTCATCAACTGGGCGAAGGAACAGGGCATTCCGGTCGGCCCCGGCCGCGGTTCCGGCGCCGGCTCGCTGGTCGCGTGGGCGCTGGGCATCACCGATCTGGACCCGCTGCCCTACGACCTGCTGTTCGAGCGCTTCCTCAATCCCGAACGCGTGTCGATGCCCGACTTCGACATCGACTTCTGCATGGACCGCCGCGACGAGGTGATCGATTACGTCGCCGCGAAGTACGGCCGCGACCGCGTCAGCCAGATCATCACCTACGGCACGATGTCGGCGAAGGCGGTGGTGCGCGACGCCGGCCGCATCCTCGGCTATCCCTATGGTTTCGTCGACGGCATCGCCAAGCTCATCCCGCTGCAGCCGGCCGATCCGCTGTCGCTGGAAGACGTGCTGGGCCGCAGCGAGCGCGCGAAGAAAGACCCCGAACGCGCGATAGGCGAATTCGTCGAACGCTACAACAGCGAAGACGATTTCCGCGAGTTGATCGACCTCGCGCTGCAGCTCGAAGACCTGACCCGCAACGCCGGCAAGCACGCCGGCGGCGTGG
>JBKJTC010000267.1:0-34986 GCA_046590925.1 Lysobacteraceae bacterium
GCCACGGCGCGGCGGAATTCGACCAGTTCCTGGTCAGCACCTGGGGGCAGGGGCGCTTCCTCGAATTGCGCACCCGCGAGCCCCACGGCACCGGCGATCTGCTGGCGGTGGCGGTGACCGACGTCGTCGCCGACGCGATGTCGGCCGTCTACACCTTCTACGACCCCGACGCCACGGATCGAGGCCTCGGCACCTTCGCCATCCTGCAGCAGATCGCCTGGGCGCGACGCGACGGCAAACGTCATCTGTATCTCGGATACTGGATCGACGGCCACCGCAAGATGGCCTACAAACGCCGCTACCAGCCGCTGGAAGCCTTCGACGGCCAGGGCTGGTCGCGACTCGCCGGAGACGACCCGCAATGAATGTCCATTCCCCGCTTCGCAACCTGCACTGGTTTATCGCCGCTGCGCTGGCTGCCGCATGCAGCGGCTGCGTGCGCGTCAACGTGCATGGCGATCCGGACGCCGTCGTTGCCGCATCGCCCACGCTGCGGGTCGCGACTTACAACGTGTCGCTGTACGACGAGACCGATGGCGGGCTGATCCGGCGCCTCGAAGCCGGCGATCCCGCCGCCCGCGGCATCGCCAGCGTGCTGCAGCGCGTGCGTCCCGATCTGGTGCTGCTCAACGAATTCGATTACGACGCCGAAGGCCGCGCCGCGGATCTCTTCCAGCGCCACTATCTGGAAGTGGCCCAGGGCAGCGACAGCCAGGCGCTGCGGTATCCGTATCGCTATTTCGCACCTGTGAACACCGGCGTGCCCAGCGGCCTGGATCTCGACGGCAACGGCATCGTCGGCGGCGAGGGCCGCGACCGCGGCAACGACGCCTGGGGCTATGGTCTGCATCCCGGCCAGTACGGCATGCTGGTGCTGTCGCGCTATCCCATCGACGCCGCACAGGTGCGCAGTTTCCAGCGGCTGAAGTGGAGCGCAATGCCGGACGCCGCACGGCCGATCGATCCGCAAGCGCGGGGCTTTTTCTATCCGGATGCGATCTGGCGACAACTGCGACTGTCGTCGAAATCGCACTGGGACGTGCCTGTGCGTACGCCGCGCGGCGTCCTGCATTTTCTGGTCTCGCACCCGACGCCGCCGGTGTTCGACGGCGCCGAGGACCGCAACGGCGCGCGCAACGCCGACGAACTGCGGCTGTGGCGCGAGTATCTGGACAACGACGAAGCCGACCGGGACTGGCTGTGCGACGACGAGGGCCGCTGCGGCGGTCTGCCCGCCGGTCATCGTTTCGTGATCGCGGGCGATCTCAACAACGACCCGATCGACGGCGATGGCCGCCATGAAGCGATCCGGCAGTTGATCGAACATCCGCGCACGCTGCGGATGCCCGCGCCACGCAGCGAAGGCGCCGTCGTCCCGGCACGCGACGCCAGCGGCGCAAACGCGAGTCATCGCGGCGATCCGCGCGAGGACACCGGCGACTTCGGCCCCAGGGTCGGCAACCTGCGCCTGGATTATCTGCTGCCGTCCAAGGGACTGCGCGCGACCGCCAGCGGCGTGCATTGGCCGGCTGCCGGCACGCCGGAACACACTGCGATCACCGCGACGGACCATCGTCTGGTCTGGGTCGAGCTGACCGTCGGGGACTGAACGCTTTCGGGCGCTGGAAGCGCGCGAACGACGCTCCGGACTTCGCGCAGCGATAAGACTTTCGTATACGTTTTGCATCCCGGAGCGTCGATGCGGGGTGCGTTTCGCGCAGCGCTCGCGTTCATTTCGGGCCGGCTCGAGTGAACGAAAGTGAACAAAACGAATGCAGTTGTAGAAATCGAAAGTTTGGGTATAAGCTCCATTCATGATCCTCGGCAGACACGAAGCGGGCGCCGGCGCAGATAGCGACGCCAGGGAGTCTCCATTGCTGAAAGCTGCTGTACTCACCGCAGCCGGAACTCTGTTGAAGACCCTCCCGGTCGGCACCCAGGTCGCCATTGCCTGGCGTCATGCGCGCCTCGGTCTCGGCAGCACAGGCACCGCTTCGGGCAGCGACGCACTGCGGCTGGCCGTACTTGCCCATCATCGGCAAGGGGTCTCTGTCCAAGTCGCGCCAGGCATGTTGCTGGATCGTCTCTGCGACGATGAAGGCAACGGCGTGACGCTCGGCCTGTCGTTGCCGGACCCGCCGCCCGAAGGCTGGTCGCAGACGTCCTGGTTCGCGATGGCGCGCGACCTCATCGTCGCCACGCTGCAACTCGCGGAAGCCGACGCGAAGATCGAGACGCTCGAGAAATCCAAACGCCTGCAGCACGCGCTGTACGAAATCTCCGATCTCGCGGGTTCCGGGCTGGAAATGCACGACATGCTGGCGAGCATCCACGAAGTGGTCGGCGGCCTCATGCCTGCGGAGAACTTCTATATCGTCCAGTACGACGGCAAGCGCGAGACCATGCGCTACCTCTATTTCGCCGACAGCCGCGACGCCTTCGACCCGGATGCCGAGATCGAATACGCGGTCGACCACAACATGCACAGCATGACCGCGGCGCTGCTGCGCCACGGCCGGCCGCTGATCGGCTCGCCGCGCGACATCCTGGGATCGTTGAATATCCAGGACCACGAATACGACGGCGGCCCGTTGAGCGAAGACTGGCTGGGCGTGCCGCTGCTGCGCGACACCCAGGTCTGCGGCGCGATCGTGGTCCAGGATTACGAGCGAGCGCAACGCTACGGCACCGAAGACCGTGCCCTGCTCGAATACGTCGCCCAGCACATCCTGACCGCACTCGATCGCAAGACCGCACGGGTCGAGCTGGAACGACGGGTGAAAGAGCGCACCCACGCACTGGAAATCGCCAACCTCGAACTGCAGGCGGAAGTCGTCGAACGCGAACGCGCCGAAAAACTCCAGCAGGCCCTGTTCCGCATCACCGAACTGTCGGTGAGCGCCGACAGCCTCGATCGTTTCTACGCCGATCTGCATTCGATCGTGGGCGAACTGCTGTATGCGAAGAATTTTTACATCGCGCTGCTCTCCAACGACGGCAAGTTCATCGAATTCCCCTATGTCGCCGATGAGGTCGACATCCGCCAGGTCCGCGACCGTCCGCGCGCGAAGGGGCTGACAGAGTACGTCATCGACACCGGGCGGCCGCTGCTGGCCGACCGGGCGCGGATCCAGACGCTGGAAACCAAGGGGCTGGTCAACAGCTTCGGGCCGCTGGCGCATTGCTGGCTGGGCGTGCCGCTGAGTCGCGACGACACCGTGCTCGGCGTGATCGGCGTGCAGAGCTACACACCCGGCATCGGTTTCACCGAACGCGATCAGGAGCTGTTGACCTTCGTCGCCCATCACATCGATGCCGCACTGGCGCGCAAGCGCGCGCAGGACAAGCTCATCACCGCGCACGCCGAACTCGAAACGCGGGTGCTGACTCGCACCCAGGAACTGGCCGACGCCAACCGCGAGCTGCGCGAACAGATCGCCGAGCGGCTGCGCGCGGAGCAGCGGCTGCGCCATCAGGCGCGCCACGACAGTCTCACCGGCCTGTCCAATCGCGCGCAGCTGCAGGAACGCCTGGACGACGCCATCGCACGCGTGTCCACCGGCGGCCGGCCCTTTTCGGTGATGTTCCTCGACATCGATCGTTTCAAGCTGATCAACGACAGCGTGGGCCATGTCGCCGGCGACGAGCTGCTGGTGGAAGCCAGCCGCCGCATCTCCCAGGTGATCGGTCGCGACGACATCGTCGCCCGCCTCGGCGGCGACGAATTCGCGATCCTCGCCGAAGGCATCGACGATGCCGAGACCGCCGAGCAGTACGCCGCCGCGATCCACCGCGTGCTGGGGCAGCCGATGTGGATCGAAGGCCGGGAGGTCTTTCCGTCCGCCAGCATCGGTATCGCGCTGTGGAATCCGCGCTATCGCAAGAGCGAGGAACTGCTGCGCGATGCGGACGCCGCGATGTACCGCGCGAAGCGCCGCGGCCGCAACCGCAGCGAGTTGTTCGACGCGGAGATGCGCGCCGAAGCGATGCGCCTGCTCGATCTGGAAGCGGATCTGCGCCGGGCGATCATGCACGATGCGTTCGAACCGCATTTCCAGCCGATCCTGCGCTTGGAGGACGGCAAGCAGGTCGGCTGCGAAGCGCTGGTGCGCTGGAATCACGAACATCGCGGCCTGCCCACACCGTCCCAGTTCATCGGCGTCGGCGAGGACAGCAGCCTGATCGAGCAGGTCGACTGGTTGATGTACGCCCACGTGGTGTCGTCGATGGGCGAATATCCCGGACACTACGTTTCGATCAATGTCTCGCCGCGGCATTTCCTCTCGGACAACTTTTCCGACCGTCTGCTGCGCATGCTCGACGAGGCCGATCAGGATCCGCGGCGGCTGCGGATCGAAATCACCGAGGTCGCGCTGATCGAGGACGCGCCGCGCGCGCTGCGCATCCTGCGCGACCTGCGCCACCATGGCATCGCCGCCCTGCTCGACGACTTCGGCACCGGGTTCTCGGCGCTCTCGTATCTGCACCGTTTCCCGATCCAGGGCCTGAAGATCGACCGCAGTTTCGTCTCCGGTCTCGAAGGCGATACCAGCACCGAAAGTCTGGCGCTGGTGCGCGCGATCCTGGCGATGGCGCTCACGCTCGGCATCGACACGATCGCGGAAGGCATCGAAACCGACCGCCAGCGCGAAATCCTGGTGGAACAGGGTTGCCAGTTCGGCCAGGGGTATCTGCTGGGCATGCCGCTGCCATTGCAGCGGGCCAACCACAGCGCCAGGCGACGGATGCCGACCTCGCATTGATCTCGGTCTTGGTTCCTTATTTGGAACAATAGATTCGATCTGCAATTATTGTTCTATTTATGAATCTCCCTACAGTAGGCAGCGTTCGCCGCAGGCTTGAGGATGCACTCGGCATCCGGCCCCGGCGCCAAGGGAGCATTCAATGAACGCCGTCAGCCACTTGCAGGCCGCCCGCCACCGCGCCGCTCGTCCCATTCGCGCCGGTGCCCTCACCGGAGCCTCGCGATGATCGCCCTGCGGCCCGCCGCCGAACGCGGCCATGCGAACCACGGCTGGCTGGACAGCTGGCACAGCTTCTCGTTCGCCGGATATCACGACGACAACCACGTCCACTGGGGCCCGCTGCGGGTGATCAACGAGGATCGCGTGCAGCCCGGACGCGGCTTCGGCACCCATGGTCATCGCGACATGGAAATCATCAGCTACGTGATCGAAGGCGCGCTGGGCCACAAGGATTCGATGGGCAACGCCGCCAGCATCGTCCCCGGCGAAGTGCAGCGGATGAGCGCCGGCAGCGGCGTCACCCACTCCGAGTACAACCACGACGCCAATGGCACCACGCATTTCCTGCAGATCTGGATCGTTCCGTCGACGGCCGGCATCGCGCCCGGCTATGCCCAGCAAAGCTTCACCGACGCCGACAAGCGCGGCCGGGTGCGGCTGGTGGTGAGCCCCGATGGCGCCGAAGGTTCGGTGAGCATTCAACAGGATGCGCGGATGTATGCCGGCCTGTTCGACGGCGACGAGCGTGCGACGCTGGATCTGGATGAAGGCCGCCTCGGTTACGTGCATGTCGTGCGCGGCGAAGTCGCAGTGAACGGCCATGCGTTGAAAGCCGGCGACGCGCTGATGTATCGCGATGAGCCGCGGGTCGAAGTGTCTGGCGGCATCGATGCCGAGGTGCTGGTGTTCGATCTGCCGCGGATGGAGTGAGCGGGCTTACATGAAGACGGTCAGGCCGGCCCGGGTATCGCCGCATCGGCCGAAGACGGCAAGGCTTCCGAAGGCGCATTCGCCGGCTCTGCGGTCGGGCCGATCACCGGCAGCGCGACCGGCAGCGGGTCGGCGTCGCGCAGGCCGAAGCCGAACATCGCTTCGCTCTGGGTCGACACCACCATCCGCACCATGCTGCTGGGCACCATCAGTTCCAGCGACACCTCGCGGCCTTCGGGCGTGCGCCCGTCGAGGGTCATTTCGATGAAGGCGCCGCCGGTGTCGATGGTGGTGCAGGCGACGTGCTGACCGGCCGGCCCCTCCTGCAGGAACGGGCGGATCGGATCGCCCAATACTTCCAATGCCTGCGGAAAGAAGAAGACGGCGTAGCCGTTGGTGTCGTTCATCGATGGCTCCTGATGCGTGCGGGAAGCCTAGCAGAGTTGTAGAGCGGCCTTCACGCCGCTGCTCTCATTCGAAATCTCAAGAAAAGCAGCGGCCTGAAGGCCGCTCTACAAGGCTTGGAATCGCGATCACCGCAGCGTGATCTTCAACGCCGCCGCGGCGTCGCGCGCGGTGGCGCGGGCGGCGTCGATGTCTTCGCCCAGCGCCAGCGTCACCGCGACCCGGCGATGGCCTTCGACCGAAGGCTTTCCGAACAGACGCAGCGCGGTGTCGGGCGCGCGCAGCGCATATGCGACGCCGTCGAACACCGGCACGCCGTGGCCGTGCGCCAGCACAGCGCAGGATGCCGACGGGCCGTTGTGGCGGATCGTGCCGCTCGCGTCGGCATGCACGGGCAGGCCCAGGATCGCGCGCGCATGCAGCGCGAACTCGCTCAGGTCCTGCGAGATCAACGTGACCAGGCCGGTATCGTGCGGACGCGGCGAGACTTCCGAGAACCACACCTCGTCGCCCTTCACGAACAGTTCGACGCCGAACAGGCCCCAGCCGCCGAGGTCGTCGGTGATGCGCTTCGCGATCTCCTGCGCCCGCTGCAGCGCGTTGGCCGACATCGGCTGCGGCTGCCAGCTTTCGCGGTAATCGCCGTCGCGCTGCAGATGGCCGATCGGCGCGCAGAAATCGGTGCCGCCGGCGTGGCGCACGGTGAGCAGGGTGATTTCGTAATCGAAGTCGATGAAGCCTTCGACGATCGCGCGCCCGGCGCCAGCGCGGCCGCCGGTCTGGGCGTAGTCCCACGCCTTGTCGATGTCGTCGGGGGTGCGCACCAGACTCTGGCCCTTGCCCGAGGACGACATCACCGGCTTCACCACGCAGGGCACGCCGATCTCGGCCACCGCGGCGCGGTAATCGTCCAGCGTGTCGACGAACCGGTACGGCGAGGTCGGCAGACTCAGGGTTTCGGCGGCAAGCCGGCGGATGCCCTCGCGGTCCATCGTCAGCCGCGCGGCGCGCGCGGTCGGCACGATCCGGGTATGGGTGCCGCGTTCGGCGAATTCGCGCTCCAGCTGCACCAGGGTCTCGGTGTGGATCGCCTCGATCTCGGGAACGATCAGCGTCGGCCGCTCGTCTGCGATCAGCGCCCGCAGCGCATCGCCGTCCAGCATGTTCAGCACGTGGCTGCGGTGCGCGACCTGCATCGCCGGGGCGTCCGCGTAGCGGTCCGCGGCAATGACCTCGCAGCCGAAGCGCTGCAGCTCGATAGCGACTTCCTTGCCCAGTTCGCCCGAGCCCAGCAGCAGCACGCGGAGGGCGGAGGGCGACAGCGGCGTGCCGAATTCAAGCGCGGACGGACTGGGCATGGGGCAGGCTCGATGGGAAAGAGGCCATTGTAAATCAGGCACTTGTGGAATCATTGGCTGCATTCGCGACCGTTCGTCCGGATCATGTTGCGCCAGTTGATATCTTTTTGATATCAATTAATCATTCACCACCACCACGCGAGAACGCGCCATGAAAGAAAACCCCTCCCGCTCGCTTCCCGGCATCCCGGTACTCCTGCTCCTGCTTGCGGCCACGTGCACGGGCGCCTATCTCATCGTCTCCAGCGCCGACGGTTCGGCCGGTGGATTGACCGGCATCCCGACCGGCATCGCGATGATCGTCGTCGGCATGTTCCTGATGTTCGGCCTGTACAAGGTCGAGCCCAACCAGGCGGCCGTATTGAACCTGTTCGGCAAATACATCGGCACCGTGAAGGAAGGCGGTCTGCGCTGGAACAGCCCCTTCTACGGCAAGCAGAAGGTCTCGCTGCGCGTGCGCAACTTCGAGAGCAGCAAACTCAAGGTCAACGAACTGGACGGCAGCCCGATCGAGATCGCGGCGGTCATCGTCTGGCAGGTCGTGGACAGCGCCGAAGCGGTCTACAACGTCGACGACTACGAAAGCTTCGTGCATATCCAGTCGGAATCCGCGGTGCGGACCATGGCCACCAGTTATCCGTACGACCAGCACGAGGACGGCCAGCTCGCGCTGCGCAGCCACGCCGCCGAAGTGTCGAAGCATCTGATGGAAGAACTGCAGGAACGCCTGACGGATGCGGGCGTGCAGGTGCTGGATTCGCGCATCAGCCACCTCGCCTACGCGCCGGAAATCGCCCAGGCGATGCTGCAGCGCCAGCAGGCCAACGCGATCATCGCCGCCCGCACGCGGATCGTCGCTGGCGCTGTCGGCATGGTGGAAATGGCCCTGGAAGCGCTGCAGAAGAACGGCGTGGTGCACTTGGACGAAGAGCGCAAGGCGCAGATGGTCAGCAACCTGCTGGTGGTGCTGTGCGGCGAGCGCTCGACCCAGCCGGTGATCAATGCCGGCACTTTGTATTGATCGCGGCTGAAGCCGCTCCTACGCAAGAGCGCCCGTCATGAGCGAAAAGAAAGCCTATCCGTTGCGCATCAATGCCGAAGTCCTCGCGGCAGCGCAGCGGTGGGCCGACGATGAGCTGCGGAGCCTCAACGCACAGATCGAATACGTGCTGCGCGATGCGCTGCGCAAGACCGGGCGATTGCCCGACAAGACCATTCCCTCCGAGCCGGAAGACGAATCATGAGTACACAGTGGACATACAAAGTCGTCGATGCGGAAGCGAAAGGATTACGTATGCTGAAGAGCGAAGACATCGAGTTGGTGTTGAACCAGCACGGCATGCTGGGCTGGGAACTGGTCGAAGTGATCCAGATGGCCGGAAATCAGGCGACGTTGTACTTCAAAAAGCAGAAGTGATCGATTCGCTTTCGAAATACGCAATGCGGCGAAACGCATGCTCGAAAAAAGCAGGAGAACCCACATGATCCATGTCGTCCATCAGATCGAGCGCCATTTCGCTCGCCCCAGCGGCACCGGCGGCACCGGCCGCATCGCCGCCCGCGCGGCGCTGGTGTCCGCAATGCTGCTGTTGCTGGGCGTCGGTGCGCTGCTGTCGTCGCGCGCGAACGCGCAGGACTTTACGCAGGATTTCGACCCTGCGCGCGAGGCGCAGACGATGCTGGATGCACTGGATGCCGGCGATTTCGCGGCCGTGCATGCGCGTTTCGATGCGACCATGGCCGCCGCCGTAAGCGCGGAACAACTGAAGCAGGGCATTGGCTCGCTCGCCACCCAGGTCGGCACGCTGCAGACGCGCGGCGAACCGGACGTGAGGCCCATCGGCACCGGCGTAATAGTGACGATTCCGTTGCGCTACGAGCGCGGCGAGCTGGCCGCAGTCTTCGGTTTCGACAACGAACGCAAGGTCTCGGGTTTCGCGATCCGGCCGGCGCAGGCAGCGAAACCGGCGACCGTCGCACCAGCGGTGCCCGAAGACGCGAACTATCGCGAAACCGAAGTGATGGTCGGTGAAGGCGAAAACGCGCTGCCGGCGACGCTGGCGATGCCGAACGGCAATGGCCCCTTCGCGGCCGTCGTGCTGGTCCACGGATCCGGCCCGCAGGACCGCAACAGCGTCATCGGCCCCAACCGGCCGCTGCTCGACATCGCCCGCGGTCTGGCCGAACGGGGCGTCGCCGTGCTGCGCTACGAGAAGCGCACCCGTGCGCATCCGCAGCAGTTCGCAGACGGCGGCACCATCGACCTTGAAACCACCGACGATGCGGTGACCGCCGCAGCGCTGCTGCGCGGGCTGCCGGACATCGACGCGAAGCGCGTATTCGTGCTCGGCCACAGTCAGGGCGCGATGATGGCGCCGCGGATCGGCGCGCGCGACCCGCAGATCGCCGGGCTGATCCTGCTGGCGGCGCCGTCGCGGCCGCTGCTCGACATCCTGATCGAACAGAACCGCCGTCTCGCCATCCTCAACGACGGCACGGTCAGCGACAGCGAGAACACTGCGATACAGCGGCTGGCGGACAGCGTGAACGCGTTACGCAAAGGCCGCGAAATGACCGCCGCGCAGTCGCCGATGGGCCTTTCGCCCGCGTACTGGCGCAGCGTCGAGGCCGTGGACGCGGTCGCCGAGGCGAAAGCCATCGCACAGCCGATGCTGATCCTGCAGGGTGCGCGCGATATCCAGGTGGTCGACGCCGATTGGCAGGGCTGGAAAGCGGCCTTCCACGACACGCCGCGCGTGACCTTCAAACTGTACGAAACGCTGAACCACCTCGGGATTCCCGGCGAAGGCGACGGCAATCTGCAGGAATACCAGACGCCCGGACACGTCTCGCCGGAGCTGATCGCCGATGTCGCAGCGTGGATCGCAGCGCGGCCGCCCAAATGATGGCCGCGCGACCGTGGCGGAGCCCCGGTCGCGACGCTAATCTGTGCCCATGCGTCCCCTGCCCCGCATCCTGCTCAACACCGCCCGGATCGAAGCCTGGCCGGCCTGGTTGCTGGCCGCGCGCAGCAACCGCGACGCGCGCATCGTCGCGGGCGCGCGCTGGGTGCTTCGGCGCAAACGCGACGGCCGCTATCTCGCCGCCGAATGGCCGCAGAGCTGGATGGCGCTCGATCCGCACTGGAGTCGCGAACCGGGCATCGACGATGCGCTCGATGCCGTCGATACGCCCGCACCGCACGTCAGCGTGCGCGAACCCGGAACGCTGCCGCTGCACGCGCTGCGCGAACGCCTGGATGCGCTGGGGCTGGACGCGGACGACTACAGCGCGCGCAGCGGCCTGCCGCTGGTCTCCGAACCCCGCTGGCTGGCGCATGCCGGTTTCGACCGCTACCGCCGCCCGCTGTGGCTGCTGCCGGGCGCGGCGCACGCATGGGCGCGCATGCATGCCGCCGCGCTGCGCGATGGCATCGTGCTGGACGCGATCTCCGGTTATCGCAGCCACGATTATCAACTGGGCATTTTCGAGCGCAAACGCGCGCGTGGAATTCCTGTGCCCGACATCCTCACGGTCAACGCCGCGCCGGGCTACAGCGAACACCACAGCGGCCGCGCGCTGGACATCGGCACGCCCGGCGAACCGCCGGCGGAGGAATCGTTCGAACGCACCGCGGCGTTCGCCTGGTTGCAGGCGCAGGCCGGCGATCACGGCTTCGTCATGAGTTATCCGCGCGACAACCCCAACGGCATCGTTTATGAGCCTTGGCACTGGTGCTGGCATGCGCATTGATCGATGCGCGCGCTGACCTTGCGTACACCGATGCCGCACTTGCCGACATGACCCACGACCCGCAGCGTCGTCGTCTCGCCGCCGGGCTGCTGGCCGCACCCATCGTCTCGACCGCAGCATCCTGTCGCCGCAGCGACGACGCGCATCGCCTCGACGACGTAAGTCGCCTCGACGACACCGAAGTCGCGGCGATTCTGCGGCCACAGTCGACAGAGGCGGTATCGGCCGCGCTGTCGCGCACCCAAGCGCCGGTCTCGATCGGCGGCGGGCGCTACAGCATGGGCGGGCAGACGGCCTGGCCGGATTCGCTGCATCTGGACATGCGCGGCATGCGCCAGTTGCTGCATCTGGATACCGCCAGGCGACGCGTGCGCGTGCAGGCCGGCATGCGCTGGCGCGAACTGCAGACGCTGATCGATCCGCACGATCTGTCGATCGCGATCATGCAGAGCTACAGCAATTTCACCGTCGGCGGCTCGGTATCGGTGAACTGCCACGGCCGCTATGTCGGCAAGGGCCCGATCGCCAACAGCATCGTCGCGCTGCGCATGGTCGCCGCGAAAGGTGAGGTGCTGGATCTCGACCGCGAATCGCAGCCGGCGCTGTTCCATGCGGCGATCGGCGGCTACGGCGGGCTGGGCGTCATCACCGAGGTCGAACTGGAACTGGATCGCAACGGCCGCATAGTGCGCGAAGCGGAATTCGTCGCGCTCGCCGATTACCCGACCTGGTTCCGCGAGCGCATCATCGATCGCGACGACGCGGTGCTGCACAACGCGGACCTCGCGCCGCCGGACTACGATCACCCGCTCGCGATCACCTGGCGGCGCACCGACGCGCCGACGACCATCGACGAGCAGCTGATCCCGGCCAACCGCGACTACGGCCGCGAACAAAGCCTGATCTGGGCGGCTTCGGAGCTGCCGTACGGCGACGCCGTGCGCGAGCGCAAAGTGACGAGACGACAGTTGCAGGAACGCCCGGTGGTCTGGCGCAATCGCGAAGCCAGCCTCGATGCCGATGCGCTGGAACCGCGCACGCGCAGGTTCTCGACCTATCTGCTCCAGGAATACTTCATCCCGGCGGAAAACTTGCTCGGCTTCGCGAATCTGTTGCGGCGGATCCTGCACGCGCACGAGGTCAATGCGCTGAATGTGTCGATCCGCCATTCGCCGGCCGATCCCGGCACGCTGATGCGCTGGGCGCCGCGCGAAGTGTTCTCGTTCGTGATGTATTACAAACAGCGCTCCTCGCGCTGGGCGGACGCGGATTCGGCACGATGGACACGGCAATTGATCGATGCGGCACTGGGCATGGGCGGACGCTACTACCTGCCCTACCGGCTGCATGCGACGAAGGAACAATTCGCACGCGCCTACCCGGAAGCGGAAACCTTCGCGGCGCTGAAAGAGAAGACAGACCCGCAGCGGCGGTTCCGCAACCGGCTGTGGGAAACCTATCTGCCGCGTTGAGCGCGGCACCGATGCATCCCGAACGATTGATCCTGTAGGAGGGCGTTCAGGCCCGATCTCTTGACTGGAATCGGGGTCTCCCATGAAAAGCTCGGGCCTGAAGGCCCTCCTACGAAAGGCAAAACGCCGCACCTACGGAGATTTTCGACAGACTTCGCAGCGTCAATCCTGCGAACGCTTGGTCGGCGTTCTTGTCGATGCTTTAGCGTCAGCGCCGAAATCCGCGATCCGCCACAGATACAAGCTGGCATACGTACGGTAAGGCCCCCAACGTTCGCCGCGCTCCGCCAACAGCTTGGGCGACAGCATTTCATCGAGTTTGTCGACCACCTGCGCGCCCTTGCGGATGCCCAGATCGTCAATCGGCAGCACGTCGGCGCGGCCCAGCCGGAACATCAGCATCATTTCGACCGTCCAGCGGCCGATCCCGCGCACCGGCACCAGCGCGTTGACGATGGCATCGTTATCCATCGTCGACATCTTCCGAAGTGCCGGAATCTCGCCGCGGGCCTCGCGCGCCGCGAGATCGCGCAGCGCCAGCAGTTTGTTGCCGGACACGCCGCAGGCTCGGAGGGTCGCATCGTCACAACGCGCGAGCGTGTCGCAGTGGAAACGATCGCTGGCGATGGCAGTTTCGACGCGCCCTACAATCGTCGCCGCGGCCTTGCCGCTGAGCTGCTGGTAGAGAATCGCCCGCGCCAACGCGTCGACCGGATCGAACGGTTTGCGCCAGCGCGGATCGGGATCGATCGCGCCGATGCGTTTCATCCAGGCGCCGAGCTTGCGGTCGCGCCGGGCGAGATGCTCGTAGGCAACCTGGGTGTCGAAGCCGCGGGCGTGTCTGGGCATGTGTTTCTCTCGGCGTTCGACCCGATCAGCGTCTGAGCGCGTCGCCGGCGAACAGCAACCAACCGATGATGATCATCGAACCGCCCATCGGCGCGAGCCGTGTCGACGTGCCGAAGAAGTGCGCAGCCGCCAGCGAGCCCGAGAACAGCAGCACGCCCAGCAGCAGTGCCATCAGCGCGAGCGTGCCGAGGCGACGCGGGGTCTGCGGCGACAGCGCGGCCAGCGCGATGCCGTGGGCCAGCGCGAACAGCGCGGCCGATTGCAGGTTCGCGCGCGCGACACCCTCGGCGCCGTGCGCGGCATAGGCCGACAGGCCAACGCCTGCCCCCGCCCACACGCCACCAGCGGCGGCCAGGATGCGGTGCAGGCGGCGCGGTTTCATCGTCATCGCATTCCCGCCTGGGTCGTAGTGATCGAGACTGCGCCTGTTGGAGCGGCGCCTGTTGGAGCGGCGCTTGGTGAAGCCGCAAACGCGAAGCGCCGCAGAATGCGGCGCTTCGGAAACACTTCAAGGGATGCGGACAAGCGCCTCTTGGCTTGAGCCGCCGGCTTACTTGAGTTGCCAGTAAGCGGTGAATTGTCCGTCTTCCGTGAACGCACCATCGATACCGCTGTCGTAAACCTCGTAAGGACGGTCGGCGACTTCGAGCCCGCGCGGTCCGGACCAGGCGCGAAGTGCGTTGCGGACGTTCTCGAGCTCGCGGATATACCCGATGAACTTGCCGCTGACCGCGCGACGCGCCGGCAGCAGCTTGTACTTCACCGGACCCTGCAGGTTCAGACCCGTCAGCTCGGTCGTGGCGGTGGCGGCGGCTTCGGCGGTATCGGCCTTGCGGACCGGCATGGCGACGTCGAAGGTATAGGTTTCGCGACCCTGTTCGCTGGTAACGATGCGCATGGGGCCTGCGGCGGTGAGGCCGTTGCTGGCCATGGTGCGATTGATCCACTCCAGGTTGGCGACCATCGACTTCTCGATCACTTCATCCTTGAATTCGAGCGTACCGGCGGGTACGAACAGCAGATGTTCGGCCGGAACCTGCACGACCGCCAGACCTGTCAGCTTGTCGCCATAGACGGCATGGTCGATGTTCGGGATCGAGGCCAGCATGTTGGTGAGTTTGGCCAGGCCGAACTTCATGTCGTCGCCGACGTGGCTGCGTACGTACAGACCGGCGTAGCGACCGAGCAGGTTCCAGCCGTAGTCGACCTAGTAGCTCTGGCTGATCTCGACGTTGCGGTTGTTCTTGCCGGTCGGCTTGAGCTTGAACTCGGTGCGCTTGTTGCTGCCCTGCCGGTCGTTCTCGATCGCGATCGCGACCAGTTCGTTCGGCACGCTCTCCACGATCTTCCAGGTGCCGCTACCCACCTGCGCATTATCGGAGTTGTACTTGAATTGCGCGCCGACGCCGGATTCGGGCCCGGAAATGCTGGACTCCATCTTGGGGTCGCGCAGCGCGATCGCGTTCCAATCCTTGAAACGGCTGAAATTGTTCAGCGTGTCGTAGACGATGGTCAGTTTGCGGTTCGTTTCGATCTTCTCGACCATGAAACGGCTGGACGGCAGCACGAGGCCGACGATGAGGAACAGCGCGGCGACGATCGCCAGGGAAATCAGGATCTCGAGCAGACGTGTCATTACAGAGGCTCTCCGGGACCAATACCCGCTGATGACGGGCAAGACCCGAATCCTAACAGGGAACGGCGGTGCGGAGCGAGGGCCGTATCGGAAGTGACGAAGCGGGCGGCTGCCCGACCCCATGATGACGGCCACAGTCGATCCGCAAGGCGACGACCGCCACGCCGCCCGACCGCCGCCGGAATCCCGTCGATCGGATCGACCGCAATACCGGCGTAACGAATACGGCCAGGTACGGTTTCACCGGCCGAGCGTCGTCGGGATGAGGCCGATTCGCTGGCGCCCGCAGTCATCGACCCCGATGCGCGGCGCCGGAGCGGGCTCGCGGGGAAAAGTCGCGATCAGATCAACTGCAGCTCGAAGGCTTTCAGCACGGCACGGGTACGGTCGCGCACGCCAAGCTTGGAAAGAATGTTCGAGACATGATTCTTGATGGTGCCTTCGGCCACGCCCAGGGAATTGGCGATCTCCTTGTTGGAGAAGCCCGAGGCCATCAGGCGCAGGATCTCGGTTTCGCGGTCGGTCAGCGGATCGGGGCGGTCGAGGCTCACGAAATCGTTGCGCATGTGCTCCAGCCCGGACAGCAGGCGCTGGGTGACCGCCGGTTGCACCAGCGAACCGCCGCCCGCCACCGCCTGGATGGCGCCGACCAGTTGCTCCAGAGAGACATCCTTGAGCAGATACCCCTTCGCCCCGGCCTTCATGCCGGCCAGCACCAGTTGATCGTCGTCGAATGTGGTGAGGATGATCGTCGGCGGGAGTTGATTGACCTTGCTGAGCGCCTGCAGCGCTTCCAGACCCGACATCGCCGGCATCCTCATGTCCATCAGCACGACATCGGGGTTGATCTTCGGAATCAACTCGACCGCCTGGCGGCCATCGGACGCCTCGGCGACCACTTCGATGCCCTCGGCGAGGGCCAACAAGGAACGGATGCCCTGGCGTACCAGGGTCTGATCGTCGACCAGACAAACGCGAATCATGTCGTCTCCTGCATAAAGCCGTGAATGCGCCGGTCACCCTGACCGTTTCGCGGATTGAACGGCGAACCGTCCTTGGAAAATACGGGAACCACGGGAAAAGGGAGGCAGAAAGGGGTCATGCCGCGATTCCGGGCGCGGGAATGCCGCCCGTCGGCGCCGGCCCCCGCCCCAGCGGCAGTCCCACCCGGTCCGTCGCCTGGACGACCGGGAGGTAAAGGGTCAGACAGAAGCCCTGCCCCGGGCGGGTTTCGATCTCCACCTGGCCGCCGTAAGCCGCCAGCCGTTCGCGCATGCCGCGCAGGCCGTTGCCGACCGCTGGCGCTTCGGCGGCACCGCGGCCATCGTCGCGGGCCACCAGCTGAACGCCATCGCCGTGCCAGCGGTAGTCCAGGTCCAGGGTCGTGGCCTGGGCGTGGCGCACCACGTTGGTGATGATTTCCTGCGTGCAGCGCAGCAGAACGTGGGCGCGCTCGGGGTCGTCCAGCAGGAACGGCACCGGCAGGAGCATCTCGATCTCCAGCCCGGGCACGTTGTCGGCCAGCGGCAAGAGGGTCGCCGCCATGTCGATGGCGTCGTCCTCGCGGATCTGGCTGACCGCCTCGCGGACATCGCTGAGCAGCAATTTCGCGAGGGTATGGGCCTGGGAGACGTGTTCCTGGGCCTTGCCTTCGACCAGATGGTTGGCGACCTCCAGATTCAGGCTGAGGGCCGTCAGATGATGCCCCAGCAGGTCGTGGAGCTCGCGGGAAATGCGCGTGCGCTCGTTGACCCGGACGCTTTCGGCCAGCAGGGCCCGGGTGGCGCGGAGTTCGGAATTCAGCCGGCGCTGCTCTTCGCGCGCCTGCGCCTGCTGCCGGGCCACCAGGCTGGTGGCATATACGAACCCGGCGAATCCGGCATACAGCAGGGCCTGCATCACCGCTTCCATCAGGGTGAAATCGCGGCGCATGAACACCGGAACCACCGCCAGCTGGCTCAGCACCAGCCAGGCCACGCCCAGCCGCAGCGACAGCAGCCAAGGCAGGGCGCAGGCCGCCACCATCAGCAAGACGCTGCCCAGGCCGCTCTCGCTGTAATACCCCAACCCGATCGCCGCCGGGGTCAGCACCACCAGCAGCACGTAGTCGAACAGCCCCGGCCGGCGCGTGCCCAGGCCGCGGGTGAGCCAGGCATAGGCGGCGCCGAAGGCGGCGTACGCCACCCAGCCCTGCCAGGGCATCGTCAGCAGCAGGAAGCGGTCGTCGTCCGAACCCGCCAGCAGCGGCATGATCCAGGTGTACAGCAGCGGCACGCCGACCACCGCCCAGGTGAAAAGCCCCGAGTAACGCAGCAGCCGGCTGTGATCCATTCGTGTGAACATTCGGGGAGTGTAGGCGCTCTGCCGGCCACTGCACCCCACCGGAAGTCATGGGTGGCGGCGATCGCGGGCCAGACTTCGGATAAAGCCAGGCCGATGCAACACCGCAATGTCGCCCGGTCGGGACGGGCATGCGATAATTTCGCGCCATACCGGTGCAGGGCTCCCGCCCGCGCACGCCACTGCCGGAGTCATTGGAATGTCGATTGCCATCCGCGACGTGCGCGAGCACGAGCTGGATTCCGTCCTTGCCCTCAACAATGCCGCCGGCCCCACGATCCTGCCTTTCGACCAGAACCGTCTGCGTCATTTCTTCGACTCCGCCGAATACTTCCGCGTGGCCGAGCGCGACGGCACCCTCACCGGCTTCATGATCGGCGTGGGCGATCGGGCCGATCACGACAGCAGCAACTTCCGCTGGTTCGCGGAACGTTTTCCGGAGTTCTTCTACATCGACCGCATCGTGGTGGCCAGCCGCCGCCGCGGCGGCGGCGTCGGGCGCGCGTTCTACGCCGATGCCCAGAGCTACGCGGAAATGCGTTACCCGCGACTGGCCTGCGAAGTGTTCATCGACAACGCCAGCGATCCGTCCCTGCCCGATCCGGCCCTGCTGTTCCACGGCAGTTTCGGTTTCCGCGAAGTCGGCCAGCAGATGATGCCGGAGACCGGCCTGCGCGCTGCGATGTTGATGAAGGATCTCTGCAGCTATCCGTGGATCAGCGAGACGTATGGCGCCAATCTGCCGGACGTGCCATGGCTCACGGCGTCGCGGATCGGCGCCAGCCCGCAGCGTGCGACGGGCACCGCCGCGTGAGTGCGGCCACGCCCGTGAACTACGAATTGGCCGGCGATCTGAAGATCGGCCAGGTCGGCATCGCCAACCTGCGCGTGCGCACCTTGGACGTGGAACGTCTGGGTGCAGAGATGCGCGACCGCGTCGCGCGCGCGCCGAAACTGTTCGAGCGCGCGGCGGTGATCGTCGATTTCGGCGCCCTGCCCGGCACTCCGGACGCGGCGACCGCGCGCTCGCTGCTCGACGCGCTGCGCGCCGCCGGCGTGATCCCGGTCGCGCTGGCCTGGGGCAGCGGCGACAACGAGCGCCTGTCGGCCGAACTCGGCCTGCCGCTGCTGTCCAAGTTCCGCGCGCAGTACGAACCGGCCGACGGTTCCGTAGGAGCGACGGAAGTCGCGATCACGCGCCCGGAAGCGCCCATCGCGGCTTCCGCCGCTCCCACGAAAGCCGCCGCGCCCGCAAAAAGCGTCGCTGCGCCGGTCGCTGCCGCCGAACCGGGCATGGTGCTGACCGCGCCGATCCGCTCCGGCCAGCAGATCTACGCCGAGCAGCGCGACCTGACCATCCTGAACACCGTCGGCGCTGGCGCCGAAGTCATCGCCGACGGTTCGATCCACGTCTACGGCGCCCTGCGCGGGCGCGCCCTCGCCGGCGCGCGCGACAACGACAAGGCCCGCATCTTCTGCCGCGAGTTCCACGCCGAACTCGTCGCGATCGCGGGACACTACAAGGTCATGGAGGATCTTCCGGCGGAACTGCGCGGCAAGGCCGTGCAGATCTGGCTGGACAACGAACAGATCCACATCGCCGCGCTCGCCTGAGCGCGCGGCCTGGAAAACGCACACGATGTGCGTTTTCCAACAACCTGCGAAATCATTTGGAGAAGTACATTGGCTGAAATCATCGTAGTCACATCGGGCAAGGGCGGCGTCGGCAAGACCACCAGCAGCGCCAGTCTCGCGTGCGGCTTCGCGCGCCGCGGCAAGAAGGTCGCGGTCATCGACTTCGACGTCGGCCTGCGCAACCTCGACCTGATCATGGGCTGCGAACGCCGCGTGGTGTACGACTTCGTCAACGTCATCCATGGCGAGGCGTCGCTGAAACAGGCGCTGATCAAGGACAAACGCTTCGAAACCCTCTATCTGCTGGCCGCATCGCAGACCCGCGACAAGGACGCGCTGACCAAGGAAGGCGTGGAGAAAGTGCTGAAGGATCTGGCCGACGACGGCTTCGACATCATCCTCTGCGACTCGCCCGCCGGCATCGAGAAAGGCGCGTTCCTGGCGATGTATTACGCCGACCAGGCGGTGGTGGTGGTGAATCCGGAAGTCTCCAGCGTGCGCGACTCCGACCGGATCCTCGGCCTGCTGGCGTCCAAGACCAAGCGCGCCGAGGACGGCGAACGCGTGAAGGAACACCTGCTGCTCACCCGCTACAGCCCGTCGCGGGTGGAAACCGGCGAAATGCTCAGCATCAAGGACGTGGAAGACGTGCTCGGCCTGAAGACCGTGGGCGTGATTCCGGAATCGCCGGACGTGCTCAATGCGTCGAACAAGGGCGAGCCGGTGATCCTGGACATGGAGTCGCACGCCGGCCAGGCCTACGACGACGCGGTCGCGCGATTGCTCGGCGAGGAACGGCCGATGCGCTTCACCCAGTTCGAGAAGAAGGGTTTCTTCAGCAAACTGTTCGGAGGCTGAGCCGATGTCTCTCTTCGATTTCCTGAAGCCCAAGAAGAACACCGCCTCGGTCGCGAAGGAACGCCTGCGCATCATCGTCGCCCAGGAGCGCAGCAGCCGCGGCGCGCCCGACTACCTGCCGCTGCTGCAGCGCGAGCTGCTGGAAGTGATCCGCAAGTACGTCAGCGTCGACGTGGACGCCGTGAGAGTCGAGATGGCGAAGGACGGCGACCACGACGTGCTCGACATCTCGGTCGCGCTGCCCGACGGGCGTCCGTCGATTCCCTGATCGTTTCGCGGGAGCGGCGCAAGCCGCGATGAAGCATGTCCGTCAGCGCGATCGCGGCTTCCGCCGCTCCTACAGAATCCAGCGTCCTGACCCTCGGCGAGATCGACCTCGCCGATGTCGTCGCGCTGCTCGCCCGCTACGATCTGCGCCTGGCGCTGGTCGACGACGGCGCGCCGATTCCCGGCAGCTACTGGGGCGAACCCGAGGCCGGGCTGATCGGCGATACCGTGCATGCGCGCCGCGACACGCCGCTGCATTCGCTGCTGCACGAAGCCTGTCATCTGATCGTCCTGCCGCCCGAACGCCGCGCCGCGATCCACACCGATGCCAGCGATTGCCAGCTCGAAGAAGACGCGACCTGCTGCCTGCAGTTGCTGCTGGCCGACGCCCTGCCCGGGTTCGGGATCGAGCGCGCATACGCCGACATGGACGCCTGGGGCTACACTTTCCGGCTAGGCTCGGCGCATGCCTATGCGGAACAGGATGCCGACGCGGTCTGGGCATGGCTGGCCGACGCGGGGCTGGTCGACGAAGACCGCAGACTGCTGGCCCGGCGCTGAGCCTGGTCGACAACCCCGCCCACACAGCGCCCGGCCGGCTTGCGCTGCCCGCTGCGGGGCTCTAGCCTCCGCTTCCAGAGCCACCCGGCCACTGGAGACACCTTGTGAACCATCGCAACACACTACTGGCCCTCGCCATCGGCGCCGGCCTGCTGTCCCTCGGCGCCTGCAAGCAAGATGCACAGCAGGGCGATTCCTCCACGCAAGGCAGCGCGACCGCCGTCAAGGCGGACAAGGACGCCGACGCCTTCGTTGCCAGAGTGAACAAGGAAATCAAGGCGACCTACCCGGACCTCACCGCCGCGCAGTGGCTGTCCTCGACTTACATCAACGACGACAGCCAGCGGGTCGCAGCCAAGGCGAACGAGCGTTTCCTGGGTCAGCTCAACGGATGGATCAAGGCCGCCAAGCAGTTCGAAGGCCAGAAGATGTCGCCCGAGAGCGCGCGCGCGATCCTGCTGCTCAAACTCTCCACTTCGATGCCGCCGCCCAGCGACCCGGAGAAGCTCGCCGAACTGACCCGCATCGCGAGCAAGATGGAAGGCGACTACGGCGCCGGTAAATCCTGCACCGGTACAGGCGACGGCAAAGTCTGCCGCGACATCGGCGAACTCAGCGAAGTGCTGGCGAAAAGTCGCGACTATCAGGCGCAGCTCGACGCTTGGCAGGGCTGGCACACCGTTTCCCCGCCGATGCGCAAGGATTACGTCCGCTTCGTCGAACTGGTGAACGAAGGCGCCAGCGAAATGGGCTTCGCCGATGCCGGCGAGATGTGGCGCTCGGGCTACGACATGACCCCGGCCGAGATCGCGGCCGAAACCGACCGGCTATGGGGCCAGGTGAAACCGCTCTACGAAGACCTGCATTGCTATACCCGCACCAAACTGCAGACCAAATACGGCCCGGGCAAAGGCGCTGTGAGCGGCGGCATGCTGCCTGCGCACCTGATGGGCAACATGTGGCAGCAGGACTGGGGCAACCTCTGGGACGTGCTGGAACCGTACCAGGGCGCCGGCAGCCTCGACATCAACAGCGCGCTGCAGGGTTGGGAACAGAGCAATCTCTCCGCGACGCGCGCGAAGATCGCGGGTGATGCGACGCCCGAGAAACTGGTCGCTGCCGAGCGCGAGGCGCAATTGCTGACCGCCAAGAAAATGACCCAGCGTGCCGAAGACTATTACGTCTCGCTGGGCATGCCGAAACTGCCGGAAAGCTACTGGCAGAAGACCCAGTTCATCCAGCCGCGCGACCGCGACGTGGTCTGCCACGCCAGTGCTTGGGACATGACCATGGACGGCGACGTACGCACCAAGATGTGCATCAAACCCAGCGAGGAAGAGTTCACCACCATCTATCACGAACTCGGCCACATCTATTACTACCTCGCCTACAACAACCAGCCGCCGCTGTTCCAGACCGGCGCGCACGACGGCTTCCACGAGGCCATCGGCGACACCATCGTGCTCGGCATGACCCCGAAGTACCTGCAATCGATCGGCCTGCTCAATGCCCAGCAGCAGAGCAACGAGGCGCTGATCAACGCGCAGATGCGGATGGCGCTGGCCAAGGTCTCGTTCCTGCCCTTCGGCCTGATGATCGACCGCTGGCGCTGGGGCGTGTTCGACGGCTCGATCAAGCCCGACAACTACAACAAGGCGTGGTGGGAGCTGAAAGCCAAATACCAGGGCGTGGCCCCGGTCAGCGCCCGCGGCGAGGAATTCTTCGACCCGGGCGCGAAGTACCACGTGCCGGGAAACACGCCGTACACCCGCTATTTCCTCTCGCACATCCTGCAGTTCCAGTTCTACAAGTCGCTGTGCGACGCTTCCGGCCACAAGGGTCCGCTGTACGAATGCAGCTTCTACGGCAACAAGGAAGCCGGCCAGAAGTATTGGGCGATGCTCGGCAAGGGTTCCAGCCAGCCGTGGCAGAAAACCATGAAGGAACTCACCGGCGGCGAAAAGATGGACGCCTCCGCGGTGCTGGAATATTTCGCCCCGCTGCAGACCTGGCTGAAGCAGCAGAACGAAGGACAGAGCTGCGGGTGGCAGGCGTCCGTCGCTCCGACGAAGGGCTGACCGCTTTCGCATTCGCTTGAAGCCGCATTCGCTTGAAGCCGCGTTCGCTCGAAGCCGCATCCGTTCGAAATCGAAGGCCGGCGCAAGCCGGCCTTCTGCCGCGCGGCGTTCATTACCGGAACCTTTCTGCGGCGGAGATCGCTTCGCATGCGCGCGGCGATGGTTATCATGTATCGCAAAGCAGACGCCGTCGGCGCTCGTTCATCGCACAGGATGCCAATGCAGCCGCATACGGACCGGATCAGAACCCGTACCTCGCATTCGCGCTTCCGCATCGGCGCGATGCTGGTGCAGCCCGAATGCCTGAGCGTCTCGCTGGACGGCAACGAGACCACACTCGAACCACGGATGATGGAAGTGCTGGTCGCACTGGCCGAGCACGCGGGTGAGGTGGTCAGCGCCGAGCAACTGCTGATCGAAGTCTGGCGCGGCACCTTCTATGGCGACAACCCGGTCCACAAGGCCATCGCCTATCTGCGCAAAGTGTTCGGCGACGACATCAAATCGCCGCGCTACATCGAAACCATCCGCAAACGCGGCTATCGACTGATCGCCAAAGTCTCCTATCCGGACGACTACCGTCGCGTCGCCGTACAGGCTTCGAACTGGAGCGGCGCCAGTCCCTACGTCGGCCTCAGCCCGTTCGATGGCGAACATGCCGGGGTTTTCTTCGGGCGCAGCCGGGTCATCGCGGAGCTGCTCGCCGCGATGCGCCAGCAGCTCGACAACCAGCGGCGTTTCGTGTTGATCGTCGGCGCCAGCGGCTGCGGCAAGACCTCGTTGCTGAATGCCGGCGCGCTGCCGCTGCTGAGCCAGGATGGCGGGTTCGATGGGTTGCGCGCGCTGTCGATCGCACGCTGCGATCTGGCCGCCGTCGAAAACGGCGATGCCATGACCCATCTCGCCGCAGCGCTGGCGACGTGGACGCTCGGCGAACGACCCGTGTTCGCGCCCGGACCGGCGGACGATCTCGCCGCCACGATCCGGCGGTCGCCCGAATCGATCGGCGCCAGTGTCGAAGAAGCGTTCCGCCGCCATCCATCGCGCGAACTCGCCGACCAACCGCATGCGCATCTGCTGTTGTTGATCGACCATGCCGAGGCGCTGGTCGCGGCCCGGACCCGCGACCCCGAACGGGACAGCGCATTTTCGCGCGCGCTGCACCATCTGTGCGAATCCCCGCGGGTGATGGTGGCGATGATCGTCCGCGGCGATTTCTACCTCGCATTGATCGAAGCGTATCCGGAGATCGCCGAACGAAAATTGGGCGAGGGCCACTTCGACGTGCTCACCCCGCGTCCCGGCGAGATCGCCCAGATCATCCGCACCCCCGCCGCGCTGGCGGGGTTGACGTTCGAGGAAGATCCGCAGACAGCGGAGCATCTGGACGACGTGCTGCGCGACGCGGCGAACGCGCACGCCGATGCGCTGCCGCTGCTGCAGCACACCCTGCAGGCGCTTTACGAACGCAGAAGCGGCGACGGCGAACTGCGCTTCGAAGCCTATCGCGAGATCGGCGGCATGGAAGGCGCGCTCGCGCATCGCGCCGAAGGAGTGTTCGCGACCCTGCCCGATGCGGCCAGACGCAGCCTTCACACGGTCCTGTCGCAGCTGATCGTGATGCAACAGGACAACGACAGCGTCAGCGCCCGCCGCGTGGCGTGGTCGGCGCTGGACGAAAACGCCGGCGCGCTCGCCGAAGCCTTCGTCCGCGCACGCCTGTTCATCGCTGAATTGAGCGACGGCCAGGCCGGCTTCCGGGTGACCCATGAGGCCTTGCTGCGGCAATGGCCGCGCGCGCGCGACTGGACCCAGGACAATCGCCGCCTGCTGCAATCCAAGGCCCGCATGCATCGCGCGGCCGCACGCTGGATGGAAGAAGGCCGCAGGGTCGACCACCTCCTCAATCCAGGCCAGCCGTTGCAGGAGGCGCTGGACGCCGCACGACAGTTGCCCGACGATCTGAATCCCGATGAACGCGCGTTCCTGCACGCCTCGGCCAAACTCCATCGGCGCAAGCGCTGGTTGCGCGCAGGCGCGATCGCGAGCCTTGCGGTATTCGCGGTCATTTCCGCGGTACTTGCGCTGCTCGCATCGCAGGCGCGCGACGAAGCCGAGCATCGTCGCGAGGAAGCGCTGCAGCTGTCCGACTTCATGCTGGTGGATCTGGCCGACAAACTGCGTCCGCTCGGCAACCTCAAACTGCTCGGCGGCATCAGCGTCAAGGCGCTCGCCCAACTGGAGCGCCAGCCCGAAGCGCAGACGCGCACGGAAGATCTGATCAACCGATCCCGCGCCCTGCGCACGGTCGGCGAAGTGATGATGGAAGAAGCGAAACTCAAGGAAGCGAAGTCGGCTTTCCTGCGCGCGAACCAGGCCGCGCGCAGCGCGTTCGAACGCGCGCCGCAATCCGCAGAGGCCATCGCCGAACTCGGCGTCTCGGCGTATTGGCTGGGCTATTACCATTACCGGCAAGCCCAACTGGAAGAGGCGCGCAAACACTGGCGCACGTATCTGCAGACCAGCGAACAGCTGATCCGCCTGGATCCCGGAAAAACCGACTGGCAGATCGAGCTGTCGTATGCGCTCAACAACCTCGGTGCGGTGGCCCGCGATCAGGGACAGATCGGCGAAGCGCTGGCGTACTTCAGACGCTCGGCCAAGCTGAAAGCCAGCGTTCTGTCGGCAAGGCCGCACGACGAGGCGCTGCGATACGATCTGGCCGACACGCTGTCGTGGATCAGCAGCGGCGACGAATCGGAAGGGCGCCTGCAGCAGGCCGCGGCCGGATACGCCGAACAGATCGCCATGCTGCGCACGCTGGTCGCGAGCAAGCCCGATGCGCTGGTGTGGGAGCGACGGCTTGCGACATCGCTGCTGTTCAGCAGCCGCCTTGCGGTTTCCCGCGGACGTATGGACGAAGCGCAGGCGCAGATCGAAGAGAGCATCGCCCGATTGTCGGCGGTGACCGCTCGCGAGCCCGGCAACAAGGTGTGGGTTCGGGATCTCGCGCTCGCGCATGTCGAAGCCGGCGAAATGGCGGCCATGCGCAACGACGCCGGCAGCCGCGTCTCCCACGCATCGATCGCCGACAGGCTGATCCGCGAGATGAAGGCCTCGGGCGATGCGTCGCTGGCATTGCAGCGCCTGGAGGCGGCCGCCCGACTCTCGGTCGTGCGCTTCCTGCCCGGCACCGTCGAAGTCGGCGCGCAGTGGGACAGGGCGATCCTCGGACTCGAACGCACCGCCGAAGATGCGAAGGGCGGCATCCACGGACGCTCCATCCTCGCGAAAGGCCTGATTCACCGGGGACGATACCGTTCGCAGATCGGATCGACGGCCGAAGCCCGCAGCGATTGGGAACGCGCGATCGCCCTGCTCGAAACGATGGCCGATACTTCCAGGGATCCGAATGTCATCGTGCCGTGGGTCAGCGCACACCTTCTGCTGGGCGCTCGCGAACGCGTCGAACCGGAGATCGCCTGGCTGGTGGGTATCGGTTATCGCGAGCCGGATTTCATCGCGATCACCGGCCAGGGCGATGCATCCATGCCAGACATCGCTGGCGTAACGAACACCGGAGAGAATCCGCAGAGACGCTGAAATACCAGGCGCCGTCTGCAACACTGGGCGTGGCGGCCCGATGCCCCGCATTCGAAACGGCACTCACCGGAAACCTGTCGCCGTGCGTATCACGGCCACGACATTCATCCTCAAGAAGAGAAGCAATCGACATGTCAAGATACCTGCACAACCGCGATTTCCCGTCACCCGGAATTGAGCGTATCCAGCTGAAGATCACCGGGAGCCACCCGAATTATCTCTGGTCGTACTCGAAGGGTGCCGTGATTCTCGGCGACGCCCCGACCGTGATCGAAATCGATCTTCACAACGATACGCTCGATAAATCCAAGGCGACCTTGACCACCTACGCGTCCTCGGGGGTGACGGCAAAACACTCGCCGATCATGTCGTTCGCGACATACAACAGTGGACAATCGGCGGTCTTGACGATCGGTCTGCTCCCCCACCAAGTGGTCGATTTCGGCCTTTTCGTGGACCTGACGCACGAAAAGCACCCCACGATGACCATTTTCTGCGACCCGCAGGCCAGCAACGACCCGATCAAAACCACCTGATGCCCGTCGAAGGCCCACCGCGATGGTCGGCCTTCGTCTTCCGGCGAACCGCGCCTGGCGGCGCCCCGGCCCGGCACCGTGTGGATCCGCAAGGCCTCCATCCACCGGAACCGGACCTGCAACGATGAAGACGCGAAGAGGTCTGAAGCCCGGGAACATCGCAGCACGGTCGTCCGGCCGCCGCGACTGCGGAGAACCGTCGGCATCGCGACCGCAACAAAGGACAAGGAGCAGCTCATGTCGAACCCGGTTCCCGTCGGCGACTGGTCGAATTTCGACTTCACGCTGACCCCGCTTGCCAAGGATGCCTTCGAGACCGCCATGCAGCCGCTGTTCGGCGCGAAGTACACGCCGCTCGCATTCGCCAGCCAGAGCGTCGCAGGCGTCAACTATTGCTTCCTTTGCGATGTGCAGTACGCAACCCCGTTTCCGGAGGGGAATGCGGTGAAGATCTATGTCTATCAGCCATCGGACGGCAAACCCTCCCCCTATTGGATCGTCCCGATCACGCCGTGAATCGGGGCAGCGACGCGACCGGGTCGGGCGCCCGGATGCGATGGCCCTCCGCACACGCGAGCCGCTGCAGCGTCCGGGCAGGCGATCACGCCGCCATCGGCGCAGCTTCGAGCGCCTGCCTTCCGGGGTAGCGGTATCCCGCCGCAGCCCCGCACGCCCACGGCGTGCACGACGCACCGCGTACTGCGGCACAAGGCAAATCGGCATATCGATCAATCACTTGACGGCCGGAAGGTTCCCGGAAGGTATCGGAGCGGCCTCGCTTGCCCAGAGCCGGATGCAGCGCGGCTGATGTCGCAAAAGCTTATGCATCAACGACTTGGCGATTGGAAGGTTGCAGGAAGGTATCCAGACGGCGGATTGCGCAGGCTGCGACCCATGGCGCCGCCTCTGTCCATGCCGCTGCCTTCCACCGCTCGCGACGATGCATGCCCGGTCATCGCATGCAGGCAGCACAGGGACAGAGACCCCGGCGCCATCGCCGCCATCGACCGCGATGGCCTTCATCCGTCCAACCCGGGGATCATCCATGGAACTCGCATACGTCCAGCACCCTCACCACCAGACCGGGGATGGCGCCACGCACCTCCACGATTGCGACGCAGGGGCGCTATCGCTCAACGCAACCGCGCGTGCCGGAAGCATCGAAGCCCCTGCGGCTTCCGCCGCCAAACGCCTGCATCTCGGCCACGTGATGCTCGACAGCGCCCTGCTCCGCCAACTGCGCCGGGCCAGGCTGATGAGCCAGCAGGATCTCGCCGACGACTGCTGGCGGCGCAACATCCAACTGTCGCTCACCACGATCAAGCGCGCCGAAGCCGGACGCGCAGTGCGCTTCCGCATCGCCCGCGAATTCGCGCGCTGCTTCGATGTGCCGGTGACGAAGATCGCCCGCATGGACAATCCGACGGCGGCATCCAACCACTGAAGCGCATCGAAGCGGCACCGCGGGCGATCTGCGAACAACCCATACGCGCTGCCGAAGACGATCAGGATTTGAATGCGGGCGGAAGAGAATCGATTCCCGCTATACGTCAGCTCGCTGCGTCGGCAAGCACAGCATGCCGTATTGAAAACCTCAACCCACGCACGCTATCCAACCATCGACTCACTACATAAGGAAATAATCATGTCTGCATTGAAAGTCAACTTCGCGGTATACGGCGCGCTCGCGGGCGATGAGAACTCGACCCAGGCCATCGATGTCTCGGAGGCCTTGCAAAACGCGATCAACACCTCGCAGGGAATCGTCAACATCAACAACACGACGATGGGGCAGGATCCATCACCGAACAACACTAAGAGCTTTGCAGCGTTGGTGACGCTTGACGGCGTTCCGCAGCCCTATGCCTGCCAAGAAAACCAGACCATTGATTTCTATCATTGGATCGCACCGGGCACGCAGAGCTAAAAAGCGGGCAGAGCGAAAAAGTATTGGAAACACTGGCATACGATGATCTGTTTCGAAACTTCTCGATAAACCCGCTCCGACCCATCGCTGCAACGATGACATCGCAGCGCCGAGTACCATTCACGAAGGCCCGCCCGACCGGTAGGCCTTCGTGTTTTCATCAGCATCCTCGCCGCATTTCCCGACCATACCGCCATGGTCGCGCAGGTTCGCCAGTTGCGGAATGCAGGGGAACCACACTGTCGAGACACGGAACCGTCACAGCCGATAGAGCGCATCTATCGCACGGCAGCCGGCAATCGAAGCGACCTTCAAACGCCGCCCTCTGCATGCGTCCTGAGCATTCGCACACAGCGATCGGCTTGCCCCAGCAGCGCATCGATCGCATGAGATAGACCGACCTGCGGCGGGTCAGCGATACCGCCCCGTCCAGGCGCTGACCATACTCGCATCGAAGGGCATGCCATGACGCCAGAACGTCGTCCGGGCATGCCCTTCGTCATTCTTGACAAGCGCCGGCAATGGCGCGACAACGGAAGCTGTGGAACGACGTCGAATCCAGACGCTGGACACCACACGCAAGATCACGATTGAACACCGATGGGGCGCAGGCGCGCCCACTGCCAGGGGGCGGACATGGAATTGGGTCAGGTTCGGTATCACTTCAATATCGCATCGCCGCATCAGGGCGCTTCACTGCCGC
Source organism: Lysobacteraceae bacterium (assembly GCA_046590925.1). Taxonomy (GTDB): domain Bacteria; phylum Pseudomonadota; class Gammaproteobacteria; order Xanthomonadales; family Xanthomonadaceae; genus Lysobacter_I. The sequence goes on from JBKJTC010000267.1 coordinate 29,678, forward strand.
TTGCCCGACGACTTCGAACACGATGACGCATCGCCAGCGTTGCGCTGGCACGGAAGCGTTTTCTTTCTCGCATCGGCAGGTGGCGCATGGATGACTTCACGGATCGTTCGCAGTTCCGGATCGGCGACCTTCTGGTCATTCCCGGCCGTCTGATCGTCGTGCGCGACGGACAGGAGATCAAGCTCGAACCGCGATGGATGGAAGTGCTGGTGATGCTGGCCGAGCATGCCGGCGAAACGCTCAGTACCGAGCGCCTGTTGATCGAAGTGTGGGGCAGCACGGTCTACGGCGACAGTCCGGTCAGCAAAACCATTTCCTGTATCCGCAAGAACATCGGCGACGACCGCCGAAAGCCGCGCTATGTCGAAACGGTCAGCAAGGTCGGCTATCGGCTGATCGCACCGGTGAGCTTGCCGGAAGACTATCGACGCATGCCCTCCGAACGATGGACGAAAGGCAGCCCCTACGTCGGTCTATCCGCCTTCGGTGCAGATCATGCATCGGTGTTCTGCGGACGCAGCCGGATCGTCGCGGATCTGCTGAAAGCGATGCGGGTCCAGATCGAGAATCAGCGCCGCTTCGTGCTGATCGTCGGTGCCAGTGGTTGCGGCAAAACGTCGCTCCTCCGCGCCGGGGCGATTCCGTTGCTGACCAAGCCGGACGGCTTCGATGGCTTGCGCGCGCTGTCGGTAAGCACATGCGACCTCGCCGCCAATGGAAGCGACCCGCTGGTACCCCTCACGATGGCGCTCGCGACCTGGACGCTCGACGCCCGCCCAGTCTTCCCGCCGCAAACGCCGGAACAACTGAAGGCGCTGCTGACCGATGCACCAAACATGATCGAAGGTTTTGTCAGCGAAGCGTTCCGGCGCCACTCCGAACGCGACTTGGCCGAACAGCCCTATGCTCACTTGCTGCTGACGGTTGACCACGCTGAAGCGCTTGTCGCCACGACCGATCTCGGTGCAGACGCGCGCGACGCATTCGCGCGCGTGCTGCAGGCACTGTGCGCGTGTCCGCACGTCATGGTCACGATGATCGCGCGCGGCGATTTCTATCTGAAGCTGATGGAAGCTTTGCCGGCACTGGCAGAACTCAAGGCCGGCGACGGCCATCTTGATGTGATGGCACCGCGCTATGGCGAAATCGGCGAAATCATCCGCTCACCCGCATGGAAGGCCGATCTGAGCTTCGAAACCGACCCCGAGACGCGTACACGCCTCGACGATGCGCTGCGCGATGCGGCGCTCTCACAACCGGATGCTCTGCCGCTGCTGCAGCACACCCTGCAGACCCTTTACGAACGACGCAACGCCCAGCAACAACTTACATTCGCCGCTTACAACGACATTGGCGGCCTCGAAGGCGCGGTTTCCCATCGCGCTGAACAGGTGTTCGCCACGCTACCCGAGAACGCACAGGCAAGCCTCGATAGCGTGCTCGCCGAGCTCATCGTCATCCAGCCCGATAGCGACGCCGTCAACGCCCGCCGCACGAGCATCGATGCCTTCGATACAGATGCGAGCGCGCTTGTCGACGTCTTCACAGCTGCCCGCCTATTCGTTCGCGATCACTACAACGGACAATCTACTGTTGGTGTCGTCCATGAAGCCCTGCTACGACGCTGGCCGCGCGCTGTGGAATGGACACAGGACAACCGCCGGCTATTGCAGGCAAGAGCGCGCCTGCAGCGTGCGGCGGCGCGATGGGCGGAAGAAGGAAGGCAAGACGATCATTTGCTGAATCCTGGACGACAACTCGGCGAGTCCTTGGAAATATCGCGCATCTTCAAAAAAGAATTGACTGAAACCCAGAAATCGTTCATCGAAAAGTCACAAAAAAAGTTCTCACAACTTCGCAGACTTAGAAGAGTAGCTGTTGCAACGCTTATCGCCATGACTATCGCATCGAGTTCGCTTGCATTTATTGCCTACCAATCCCGCAATGCAGCGATCGAAAGACGCCAAGAAACCTTGCGCCTCGTCGACTTCATGATGTCGGACTTGGCGGATAAGCTAAAGCAACAAGGCGACATAGAACTTATACAGACCATCAGCGATGAAGCCTTGGAAATCTTGAGCGGACAACCGATTGATGGCATGAACGTCGATGAACTTGTCCAAAGAGCGAGAACGCTTGTGAAATTGGGCGAACTTTCGAAAATCAAGGGCAACCTGGACGAAGCCGAAAAAGCTTTCGTTTCTGCACACCATGCGGCTTTGTTGGCCAAGAAAATTTCACCCGTTTCTAAAATAGCTATTAATGAGTGCGGCCAAACTTCTTTCTGGCTCGGCGACCTGCATCGAATTCGCGGAAATCACACGGATGCTCGCAAGTACTGGATAGAATATTTATCGACCAGTGAAGTGCTTACAAAAATGGAACCGGGCACTTCGCAATGGATGATCGAAGAATCATACGCACTGAATAGCCTGGGTACACTTTTCTTCGAAAGCGGCATGCATACGGAGGCGATAAGACTCTTCAAGAAATCAGAAAAGATCAAACAAAATGTAGTCGACAAGCATCCAGAGAACGATCAATATTATATAGAATTGCTGGATACACTTTCATGGATCGCATCCAGCCAAGAAAGTATCGGCCATCTCAACGATGCGTTGATCGAAAATTTCAAACAAACCAAAATACTCCGCGACATGATTTCCAGGAACGGAAAAGCGGATGCATTAAAAAGAAGACTCGCGAACACGCTCGTTCGAACGGCAACGCTGTCTTCCGACATGGGCAGAATTCAGGATGCCATTATTCATATCAAAGAAAGCCGAACGATCTTATCCGGACTAATAGATAAGCAGCCGAAGAATAAAGAATGGCTCAGAGACAAAACAATCGCAACAATGAAATACGGCGATATCATCTCGCCGATTTCAGATAGTAGAACCGTACGATCGGTATATCAGTCAGCTCTCGAAGATATTAATAAAATAGACGTCAGCGAAGATTCACCGTACGAATGGAGACGTCTCGACGCATTGATTCGATTCAAAAATGAGATCAACTCACCGTACTCGAAAGAATCCATCGAAAAAGCAGCTTCCTTGATTGAGGAAATCGAATCTATCCACGAAAGTAATAAGAACGATGCAGCTGGGCTGATCGCACTCGCCAACACACTGATGGACATGCACTATGCATTATCCGTTCATGGCGATGAGGCTAGCGCTTTGAAGTATTCCAAACTCGTATCAGAGCTGCTGATGGACAACCCCAAACTCGGAATAAATCCACGCATAACAGCTTTCTGGGTATTGGCGCAGACATCTTTAGGGCGCCAAGCATCAGTGGAGGCAGAGTCGAAGTGGCTTCGTCACATCGGTTATCGGCGCCTACACAAAACTCCGGGAAAAACGATGGATCTCCAATCGAATTAAGGCCAAACCGCTGATACCGTTTTGATCCTGATTACATGCTCTCCGAGCGTAGATATATTTGGTTTTCCGGAATATTTTTAGACCTCCACCCTTTAATTCAACAAGGAGAAATTGCATGTCTGGACTAAGCCCTAGAAACGACTATGAAAAAATTCCAAAAGAACTTCCTGACGTCGATGTGATCGAACTCAAACTCATCATCTGGGCCGATGGCACAGAAGTGAAATACATGTACTCTCCGACCGATAAACCAAAGTTCTTCACAAAGACCAACCCCCCTAAATTGACTCTGAAAATCGTGCAGCCTCCACCAGGCACCAGTGGCGAAAAACCGAGATTCAGCTTCTACAGCTACACCATCACAGGGAAGAAGTCCGTCAAGAAAGTCGCCTCCAACACTCACAACGCCATGGGCCCCCCTCATACCGACAAGGGCCCGAAGCCTCATTTTTTCGACCTGGATACAGGCCTGCTTGAGTTCGAACTCGACCTCATTCTCAACACCAAAGAAACCAGCTACATCAATATTCTTGTATGGGATGATTTTGCGAAGGAAATTATCGGCTGCGACCCCCAAGTCGAAAATACGTCTACGACAGGGACCTTCATTCTTACGGCAGATGAATCTTCGTTCTGGAATCAATCATTCGAGTTGGGATCGCTCAATTCGGATACAGATTCGTGAATTCCGCTCCGGTATGGCTTACGAGTACAGTCTTCGCCACCCGGCTGCGCATTTCAATTTTCAAGATTCTAAATCTTTCCCCATAAAAATCAGTGGCTTGAAAACCGTAAGATCTCCGTAAAGACTCCAAACCCCGATTTCGACAGCCTCCCACCCACCCCGCAGCGGTCCGCTTCGGGGTGGGTTGCCACCCAAGTGGCGCTCTCCATCGCAATCCGGGAGTCCTGTCATGACCGATACCTCTCTTGCAGACGCTGCGTCGTTCAATGTGTTCGACGGCAGCCGCCAGCCCCTTTGTCTTTCTCCGGCCGATGCCGCAATGCACACCGCGCTGTCGTCGGCTGCCCCGCCCCCGCTGACTCCGCCCGACTCGCCGCCCTCTTGTTCCGGCAATGGCGATCACTGCCCCGGCCGCCTTCTCCTGAACGCCGCCGCCCTGCGCCGACTGCGTAACGCCCGACTGCTGAGCCAGCAGGATCTGGCCGACGATTGCTGGCGTCGCAACATCCGGGTCTCGATCGCCACGATCAAGCGCGCGGAGTCCGGGCATGCGGTGCGCTTCCGGATCGCCCGCGAGCTGGCGCGCTGCTTCGATGTGCCGGTCGACTGGTTGCTGGTTTCACCTCAGATGAAGGACGTCGCCATGGACGAACAGAATGGATTCCTCGCCGCGGTGCGGGACACGCTGATGCACATCGCCGGGGTCTCCGGCACGGCCGCGAAACGGTTGCGGCCTGGGCAATCGCTGGACGCGGACCTGGGGTTCGACGAACCCGACTTCGCGGTGCTGGCCGGCTACCAGAATGAGGTCGCATCGCGGCTGCGCAGCAACGGCATGGCGGCACCGCGGCTCACCGCGGACGCCCTGCGCGACTGCGTGGTCTGGGAAGTGTGTGCCCTGACCATCCGGCACGCGGTCGGCCGCGAATTGAGCCTGGAGGCAGTCGCAGCCTTGATCGGTCGTGCCCAGGCAGGCCTGCGCAGCGGCGCTTGAAGCCCTGCGGATTGCCTAGCAGCCTGTCGGACTTGGCCTGATCGCCGCGCGCCTTGGGTGCTTTATTCAGACAATGCGCCGTATTGGTGCGCAAATAGTCCTTTGATCCGCCGATTTTTGTCGGGACGAACGCTTTTCCCGCTATTTCATGCCATCTGGACGGATTTCGGGCGCAGTGCGGCCATGCGTTTGAAGTTCCACGCCAGGCATACCAGCGTCCATTCGTTGCGCACGTTCG
>JBKJTC010000317.1:0-22190 GCA_046590925.1 Lysobacteraceae bacterium
GCCCCGGTGCTGCTCTGCCACGACTGCGGCTGGAGCGCGCAGTGCAAACGCTGCAGCACGCCGCTGCGCAGCACGCCGATGACCGTCCACGGCGGCGGCCGGCGCCTGCAGTGCCACCACTGCGGCGCGCGGCAGACCCCGCCGCCGGCCTGCCCCGACTGCGCCAGCCTGGCGCTGCAGCCGCAGGGCGTGGGCACCGAACGGCTGGAGGAACTGCTGGTCGAGAAGTTCGCCGACGTGCCGGTGTTGCGCATCGACAGCGCCAGCACCCGGCGCAAGGACGCGCTGGAGAAACTCTTCGTCGAATTCGGATCGCGTCCCGGCATCCTCGTCGGCACCCAGATGCTGGCCAAGGGCCACGATCTGCCGAATCTCACCCTGGTCGCGGTGGTCGGCATCGACGAAGGCCTGTTCTCCGCCGACTTCCGCGCTGGCGAGAAACTGGCGCAACTGCTCATCCAGGTCGCCGGCCGCGCCGGCCGCGCTCAGAAGCGCGGCGAAGTGCTGCTGCAGACCCATCATCCCGAACACGCGCTGCTGCAGACCCTGATCCACGGTGGCTATCACGCCTTCGCCGAGGGCGAACTCGCCCAGCGCGAAGCCGCCGGTTTCCCACCGTTCGCGCATCTCGCGCTGCTGCGCGCCGAAGCCCAGCACGCCGACGCGCCGATGCAGTTCCTGCAGGCCGCGAAAACGCTGTTGATCCCGTGGGTCGCGGCGAAGCCTGCGCGCGGCGCGATCGTGGCGGAAGGTTTGACGCTCGACGGCCCGGTTGCCGCGCCGATGCCGCGCCGCGCCGGCATGTATCGCGCGCAACTGCTGCTGTCGTCGCCGACGCGCCGCGATCTGCACGTCGCGCTGGAAGCCGCGTTGCCGGCGGTGTACGCCTTGCCCGAAGCGCGGAAAACGCGCTGGTCGCTGGATGTGGATCCGGTGGATCTGTATTGATCGCTGGCGCATATGGCTTGGCGCCCGGACCTGTAGGAGGGCCTTCAGGCCCGAGCTCACTCTTCGCACGGCGTGTTTATTGTGCGCGGGTAACGTCTGGAACCTTTTCCGCACTCCGCCGCTTGCGGCGCGAACGGCGAAGCCGGCCCGAAGAGCCGGCCCCGTACCTGATACGGGGGCTAACGCCGCAATTTAGTAGGATGGGTTGAGCGTAGCGATACCCATCAAAGGAGCAACTGCAGAGCTTCCGCGCTGACGCGCGGGTCACTTTCTTTGTCGCAAAGAAAGTAACCAAAGAAAACTCTTTGGTGCCGAGGCAAATCTGCCGTCGGAAACATGGCCGGGGTTTTTCGATGCGGCATCCTGCCGCATCGAAAAACGGCGCACATCGTGTGCGCCGCCCTCCGGGCCTTCCGACGTTCAAGCGTCCTGCGATGCTGCTGAGTTCGACGGATTACTGCAGTCCATCAAATTTTGTCATCCCGAACGCATGTGAGGGATCTGCTGTTCGCTCTCGAATCGGAATAGCAACGTGAGTCTTCTTGGAGATTTCAGCATCCGGGATGACGGCGAATGGGCGTGCCACCCGCTTACGCATCGGATCGGCGACAATACGCACGCGGCGATGGCGCCGTAGCGGCTGGAGACGGCAGATGCATGCGGTGCCCCATGTGGTGGTGGTCGGTGGGGGTTTCGGCGGGTTGTGGGCGGCACGCGCGCTGCGCGATGCGCCGGTGCGGATCACCCTGGTGGATCGCGGCAATCATCACCTGTTCCAACCGCTGCTGTATCAGGTCGCGACCGCCGGACTTTCGGCGCCGAACATCGCCGCACCGCTGCGCCATATCCTGCGCAAGCAGAAGAACGTCACCGTGCTGCTGGGCGAAGTCGACGGCATCGCGCCGGGCGAGAAGCAGGTACGGCTCGCCGATGGTAGAACCCTCGATTACGACCACCTGCTGCTCGCCAGCGGCGCCACTCATGCGTATTTCGGTCACGACGACTGGGCGGCGCACGCGCCCGGCCTGAAGACGCTGGACGATGCGCTGGAAATCCGCCGCCGTATCCTCACCGCGTTCGAACGCGCCGAAGCCGAAGACGACGCCGCGAAACGTGAGGCGTGGCTGACGTTCGCCATCGTCGGCGGCGGGCCCACCGGCGTGGAGTTGGCGGGCACGCTGGCCGAGATCGCGCGACACACGCTGCACGGCGAATTCCGCCGCGCGGATCCGCGCAGGGCGCGCGTGCTGCTGCTCGAAGCCGGGCCGCGTGTGCTGTCGAGTTTTCCGGAATCCTTGTCCGAAAAAGCGCGCACGCAGCTGCAGAAACTCGGCGTGGAAGTGCGCACCGGCGTGCCCGTGGCAGCGATCGACGGCGAGGGCGTGCAGCTCGGCGAAGAACGCATCGCCGCGCGCACGGTGCTGTGGGCCGCGGGCGTGGCCGCGTCGCCGTTGGCGCGCGATCTCGACGTGCCGCTGGATCGCGCCGGCCGGGTGATCGTGCAGCCCGACCTCAGCGTGCCGGGGCATCCGGATATCTTCATCGCCGGGGATCTCGCGTCGCTGCAGTATGCCGGCAAGTCGGTGCCGGGCGTCGCGCCCGCGGCGAAGCAGATGGGACGCCATGTCGCGCAGGCGATCCGCGCGCGCCTGCAGGGACGCGCGCCTACACCGTTCCGTTATCGCGATTTCGGCAACCTCGCCACCATCGGCCGCATGGCTGCGGTGGTCGATCTGCACGGTTTCAGGTTTTCCGGCCTGCTCGCATGGTGGTTCTGGTTGGCGGCGCACGTGTTCTTCCTGATCGGCTTCCGTAACCGCATGGTGGTGATGATCGACTGGGCGCAGGCGTACTGGAGTTACCAGCGCAGCGCGCGGATCATCCTGGGCGCGGATCGCGAACGTTAGGCATCACCCACGCTCGACGCGGCAGGCATAACAGCCCGGTTTCGCGTAGTGGATGTGGATGTATGCGGTACGTTCGATCGCAAACAGCGCTGCGAGCCCGGCTTCGACTTCCGTGCCCGGCACCACGTCTGCCCACACCATCATTCCGCGCGCGTCGTAGGCGCGCAGCGACAGCAGACGGCTGCGCAGCAGCGCCGGCACTTCGTCGATGGCCGGAAATACCTGCGTCGCCGCTTCGCGCACGTACACCGGACCGGACGCGCGATACGGCGTGTCCACACGATGATGATCGTAGGGCAGCAGCAACAGGCGTTCGCCTTCCACCGCATCCTGCAGACTGACCCGGCAGGGATACACCGGACGGCGGTCGGCGACGACGCTGCGGATGTCGCGGTCGCGTAGTGCCTCATCTGCCAAAGCGAACAGGGGTGCGAAAGTATCGACGGACAATGCGTGGATCTGGAAGGACATGGCGGCGCTCCGGTGTGTGGAGCGCGCATCGTGGCGCGGCGCGCGCGATGACGATATCCGGATCTTGCACTCATCTTCGTGCTGTTCTTGGTTTAGGTTCGGCTATGCCTTTTCGGCGGCGTTTTTCGCACGATGCCGTTTGATGCGATGTCCGTCCTTATGCAAATCGAATAGTTCTGTGGCGACGATGAGCGGCTTCAGTGTGCGATACCCGTGGTTTTTCGGCGTGAAGGAACCGCGATTTGCGACGTAATTTCCGATTGCGCCGAGATGCGACCACCCATCCTCGTCCTTGGTTGCGTCGGTCGCGCTGCGGAGCAGATTCACCAGGCTCGTGTCGCTGCGTAGCTCTGCACCTGTCTTTTTCTTAGGCGGTTCCACGCGAGGAATCGTAGGCTGCGTCTCTGCTGGGGAGGTAAGTGTTGTCTGAGGCTCTATGACCTCTGCGGTCTGCGACAGCGTTTCCGGCGCCGGCTGAGGCTTCGCGGACTCTGTCTCCGCCACGGGAGTTTCAGGCGCATCCACGTAAAAAAATGTCGAACAGACAGCCTTGAAAGCATTCGACGTCTGTGCTTTTCCGAAGCCGTAAACGTGCATATTCGCGGAACGCAGGCGCATCGCCAAAGGCGTGAAGTCCGAATCGCTCGACATCAGTGCGAAAGCATCGAAGCGACCGCTGTAGAGCAGATCCATGGCATCAACGACCATGGCCATATCGGAAGCATTGCCTTTATTCACATAAGCGATCTGCTGCATCGGTTGAATCGCATTGTCGAGCAATGCGCCGCGCCATCCACGCAGGCTCATGCTGCCCCAGTCGCCATAAGCACGGCGGACGTTCGCGACGCCGAGGTCGGCGATCTCACCCAATACATACTCAAGCGTGGATACCGACGCATTGTCCGCGTCGATCAGCAGCGCGATCCGCATCCGTTCGTCCATGACATTTCCCCGGGAATTCTTCCGATAGCTTAGGCGCGGAGAATGCGTCCAGTCCATCGAAAAACGAACGGCCCGGAGTTCCGGGCCGTCGCATGGTGCTTGGTGTCGAAGTGTGTCGCCCAGTTCCAGCCGTCCCAGAAATACGCATACGCATTCAGCGTCACGACCTCGCGTATCGGCCCTGCGTACGTCGCACACCAGCCGAGGTTGTCAGGAAAGCGTGTCCAGCACGCGCTTCAATGCGGCGCGCAGCGCCTCGACATCGCCAGCCGGCACTTCCGGCCAGCCGTGCAGATCGCCCAGACCACAGGCCGCGGTCGCGATGACCGGAATGCCGCGCGCGATCGCGGCGATCAGCACGCGCGGCTCATGCTCGACCCACGCAGGAAGCACCACCGCATCGCACAGCGAAAGCGCGGCGTCGACGCTGTCGATCCTGTGCAGCGCAATGCCGTCCCAGCGCGCGGGTTCGCCGCCGTCGCGCATCGGCAGCACGATCTCCGCGCCCAGGGCCGACATCGCGGCGGACAGTTCCCGCGCGCCTTTGCGCATCAGGCTCGACGCGGGAAAATAGATGCGCATCGGCCCGGGGCGTCGTTGCGCGCCAGCGGGGTCGACGGTCGGCAATCGCCAGGGCAGCGCATGCGCCTTGTCGCCGGCCAGCGCCAGCATGCCCGTATGCGGGCCGATCCAGCGTTCGGCGCCGGCCAATGCTTCGCGTTCGGCGCGCAGCAGCGCATCGTCGGCGCGGAAATCGCGAAGGCTCGGCTCGTCGGGATGATGCGCGGCCGCCGCATCCAGCTGCGCATGGATGTGCGCCATCGGCAGCGCGCGCATCAGTACGCGATAGCGCCGACCGGCCAGTGCGCCGCTGCGCCACAGATACGGCAACCACGCCTGATCGACATGGAGTTCGAGATGCTCCGGCCGCAGGCGTGCGGCTGCGGCGTTCGCGGCGAGCTTGGACATCGCGGTCGCGCGTCGCGCCGGTGGCGAACGACGCAGGCGATGCTCGATCGCGATGAGTTTCGCGCGCACGCGCATCGACAGTGAAGTCTCCGCGCCGATGGGTTCGCCATGCGAAACTTCCGTCGCCAGGAAGTGCGCGTGCTCCGGCATCGGCGCCTGCACCAGGATCGCGACCTTGCCCTGCGCCTCGCGCAGCGTCGGCGCATTGCGGAAACATTCGTGCTGCCCGCAGGTCGCGCAGTCGCCGGGTCGTTGCGACGGCAATGCGCCGACCGACGATTCGAGCGTCGCATCGATCGCACGTCCGGAGACCGGCGTCGCCGGGATCACGCCGCGCACCCGCACCGTCAGCGATTCCGCATCGAGCAGAACCTCGAACCGCAGGTCGAATGGCGCGCGCAGCCGCAGGTCGACGTAATTCCAGAACACGGTGGCGTCGCGATCGCGCGCCGCCGCCGAGCCCGGAATGATCTGCGAATGCGCGTGACGTTCGATCACCTCCAGCCCGGCCTTCAGCGCCGCGCCGTACAGGGCGTTCGACAGCTGGCAGAGGCCGCCGCCGATGCTCGGAATCAGACAGCCTTCGCGCAGCTCGCGGCCGATCGCGAAGCCGCGGCCGCGCGAGGGACGGCCCAATTGCGCCCAGAAGCTCAACACTTCGCCGCGCGACAGTTCAATGCCGTCGAACGCGCGCCGGGCGATGCGCAGATTCTCGATCTTGCCCAGCACCAGCGCGTTTTCTGCAGCATCCTTGCCGGACCACAGCGTCGAGATCGATTCGGCGATCATCGGCGCTTCGCGCAGTCGCGAACCCGCGCGATGCCGGCGATGCGCGCGATCGAACAGATTCTTCGCGAAGCGCCGACATCTGAAGCCGCCGGCGCGGAATTCGAACCACAACGCACCGAACCTGCCGGGCAGGGCGGGCGGCCGCACGGACATACCTGACGCTGACGGATCGATGGTCGACATGGAGAAGGCCGTGGGCAGGCGGGCAGTCTGCACGGCGTACGCACAAATGAAAACGGCCCGGTTGCCCGGGCCGTTCGTTTTGATCTCTGCGCGCGGTTCGCGCAGTTACGCGGCGAACAGCGCCTTCATCTTCTTCAGTGCGTTGGCTTCGATCTGGCGGATACGCTCGGCCGATACGCCGTACTCGTCGGCCAGTTCCTGCAGCGTGATCTTGCTCTCGGGATCCAGCCAGCGGCGCTTGACGATATCGCGCGAGCGGGCGTCCAGACGCGACAGGCCTTCACGCAGCAGATCCAGCTGGTCGGCTTCGCTGTCGGCGCTTTCGTAGGCCTGCGCCGGGTCTTCGCCTTCCATCATCAGATAGGCCACCGGCGCGGGCGGGCCGTGATCTTCGTCGGCATCGTCGGGCGCGTCGAAGCCGATGTCGCGGCCGGACAGGCGCGACTCCATCTCCATCACTTCGCGCTCGGAAACGTTCAGATCCTTGGCGACCGCGCGCACTTCCTCGGCGTTGAGCCAGCCCAGGCGGGTTTTGCTGCGGCGCAGGTTGAAGAACAGTTTGCGCTGCGCCTTGGTGGTCGCGACCTTCACGATGCGCCAGTTCTTGATGATGAACTCATGCATCTCGGCGCGGATCCAGTGCACCGCGAACGACACCAGGCGCACGCCGACGGTCGGGTCGAAACGCTTCACCGCCTTCATCAGGCCGATGTTGCCTTCCTGGATCAGGTCGGCCAGCTGCAGGCCGTAGCCGTTGTAGCCGCGCGCGACATGCACGACGAAGCGCAGATGCGAGAGCACCAGCTCGCGCGCGGCCTCGAGGTCGTTCTGTTCGAGGAAGCGGCGGGCGAGCGCCTGTTCGTCCTCGACGGAAAGGACCGGGATCTGGTGGACGGCGCCGACATAGGCCTCGAGCGAACCGAGCGCGGACGGCATCGGCAGGCTATTCGGGATCAGGGCGGTACTGGCTGTGGTCTGGTTCATAGGTCTCGATCTTAGCAGTCGGCCGGTTGGAGTGCTAAACCCGGAAAAAGTTCCCCAGTGTTCCATTTATGAGACGGGCAACAGGGCGAGGTGTCTTTGACGCAACAGGTGATGACATTCCTGACGGCAAATGCGGAATTTTCAAGCCAACTCGCGCGCAAGAAAAGCTGGATATCGCCAAAACCAAGGGGCTTGGGCGGCCTTGGAGGATCGATCCAGTCTTGTCGACGACACATTACTGAGGCCTGGGAGCCGGGGCATGTGCCAGTCGATGGTGTGCCGTCATCACTTGCGGCGCCGTTCATCGGAGTGTGGTCAAGAGGAGGTTGACAGCATTGAAGCAGCTTGCTGTACTGTTACACATAGTACAATCAAGGCGGAACTTGATATGGCGCGCACCAAAGCCCTGATGATCCAGATCGCCACCGGCGATTCCCGCTCGATCGGCAAGCAGATCGTCGACGGCATCCGGATGAAGATCGCGACCGGCGAGCTGGCGCCCGGCGACCAGTTGCCCAGCGTCCGCGGTCTGGCGCAGCAGCTGACGATCAATCCGAACACCGTGGCCAAGGCCTACACCGAGTTGACGACCGAAGGCTGGCTGGATTCCCGCCAGGGCCTGGGCCTGTACGTCGCGCCGCTGCGCCAGCGGCTGAGCGATGCCGAACGCGAGCGCCGCTTCGACGAAGCCGTGCAGCGTTTCGTCCACGACGTAGTGCCCTTGAACGTCACCGTGGACGAAGTGCAGGCGCGAATGGCCGCCGAATTCGACGCGCTGACGCCGCGCAAGACCGCCTGAGATCGATGCCATGTCCACACACGACGACCACGTGATCGAAACCCACGACCTGAGCAGACGCTACGGTCGGAAGCTCGCGCTCGACCATCTCGACCTGCGCATTCCGCGCGGCCGCATCCATGCCATCGTCGGCGCCAACGGTGCGGGAAAATCCACGCTGTTCCGGATCCTGTTGGGCTTCCTCGCGCCCAGCGCGGGCCGCGCGCGCATCCTCGGCCGCGACAGCCAGCAGCTGACGCCCGCGGACCGCGGACGCATCGGTTTCGTCAACGAGGAACACACGCTGCCCGGCTGGATGCGGGTCTCGGCGATCGCACGGATGCATCACCGCGAATACCCGCGATGGAATCAGCGTGCATACGATGAAGTGATCGGCCATTACCACGTGCTGCCGGAACAGAAAGTCGGCCAGCTTTCGCGCGGCGAGCGCGCCGGTTTCAATCTGGCGCTGGCATTGGCGCGGTCGCCCGAACTGTTGATTCTCGACGAACCCACGCTGGGGCTGGACGTGGTCGCCAAGCGCGCGTTCCTGGAATCGCTGCTGTACAGCAACGCGGCCGACGACTGCACCGTCATCTATTGCTCGCATCAGATGGAGGAGATCGAGCGCGTCGCCGACAACCTGATCATTCTCGAACGCGGCCGGCTGATGCACATGTCGGCGCCGGAGGATTTCTGTTCGCGGGTCACGCACTGGGTAGCGGACATTCCGTTCAAGGGGCCGGAGCCGTCGACGGTGCCCGGCCTGCTGGAGCGGCAGCGTCTGGACGGGCTGCATCACTATCTGGTGCTGGATCAGGATGAAGGCTTCGCCGAGTTCCTGCGCGGCGCCGGCGCGCGTTCGATCCAGAGCATGCCGGTCGGTCTGGATCGCGCGGTGAATGCGTTTCTCGCCAAGAACCACGCCGCGCCCGCGGCCGCCGCCTGAAGGAGCGACGCGCATGTTCGAATTGTTCAAGGCCGAACTGCTGCGCTTCCGCCCGTGGGCGCTGGCGTTGGCGGGCGTGCATTTCATCGCGCTGGGCTTCCTGACCCGCGTCGTCGATCTGGCGCAGCAGCCGCTGGTGGTGTACTGGTCGTTCGCCGGCACGTATGCGGCGCTCGGACTTTTGCTCGGGCTGTATCAGATGGGCACGTACCGCAAGCCCAGCGCGTGGTTGAACATGTTGCATCGGCCGCTGTCGTCGCCGCGGATTGCGGTATCGCTGATCCTTGCCGCAGTGGCGCTGCTGGCGGTGGCGGTGGCGCTGCCGATCGCGCTGATCGCGCTGTGGCAGGGCGCGATGACGCCACGTGTGGTCGATGTCCGTCATTGGCTGCTCGCGCTGGCCGCACTGCAGATCGCCACCGCCGGTTATCTGGTCGGTGCGTACGGCATGCTCGGCGAGCGTCGCTATGGCTACTCGGGGCTGGTGTTTCCATTGCTGTTGATCACCGCCGCCGCGACCGGCCTGGGCGCGCTCGCGCTGCAGGCGCTGGCTGTCGCGTGGCTGATCGCGATGGTGCTGGCGACGTTCAAGCCCGATCTCGATGCGCCGCCGCGCGGTGTGGCGGGCACGATCGCGGTGGCGCTGCCGCTGCAGATGGCGATGTACTCGATGATGCTGCTGGCGTATTCGGGCGTCGAGATGCTGTGGATCGCGCAGGGCTCGCACCCCAACAACATGCCGACGCCGCCGCGCGGCGGGCACAACGAAGCGGAGAAGGCCGACGATCGCACGCGCATGCGCATGGCGCTGGAGGGCAGCGCCCATCCGGATGCGCCGCTGTTGCGCGAACAGATCGCGCTGTCGGAACCCACCGGCATCGCCTCGCAGCTCAGGCGGGTGCCGCAGCGTTCCGAACTTGCCAACGTCGCACCGATGGAATTCGACGACGCCGCGCGCGGCGTGCGCTGGGTCTTCAGCCACGACGACATGCGCCTGCACGGTTATCGGCTGAATGACCGCACGCCGGTGGGCAGCCTGGGCGTCGGTGCCGACAACGCCGCATTTCCCGTGCCTGCACTGCCCGTCGGCGCGATGCCGGGCTCCGCGAAAGGCGATGCGCTGTTGATCGCTGGCAACACCGCGTATCACTACGACAGCGAATCCGGACAGGTGTTGGCGCGGATCCGTCTGCCCGACGATGAGCTGCTGGTCGGCGCGAGCCCGATCGGCGAAACCCTGGGCGTGATCAGCGACCGCGCGCTGTATTTCTTCGATGGTCGCGAGACGGTCGAGCACCAGCAGGTGATGACGCCGCGTCTGCGGGTGCCGATGCCCGGCGCGTATCACGACATCTACGATCTGGACATGATCGAACTGGTGGACGGTTATCTGATCGTCTTCAGCAACAGCTACAACGCGCATTCCGCGGAAGGCGCCGTACCGTATCAATACGTGCTGCGGGTGCGCGACGGCGGCGCGATCGAGACCATCGCGACGCGGCGGCTCGCGTATGACTATCCCGCGATCTATCGCTACCGATCGTTCTGGACCTCGCCCGCGCTGTATGCGCTGCGCGATCGCGCGGAGCATCTGTTCGCGCCGCCGCTGCCGCTGGAAACCAGCGTCGCCGCACCGATCCCGCACAGCATGTGGCTGCTGGCCGGCGCACTGTCCTTGCTGGCATTGATCGGCGCGCTGTGGCGGATGCGGCGGCTGGCGATGCCGACGTCTGCGCGTGCTGCGTGGGTCGCGATTTGCGGCCTGATCGGCCTGCCGGCGCTCGCGGCGCTGTGGCTGCTGTACCGGCCGCAGGAGGTCGTGGCTTCCGAGCTGTTGGACGTGCAGTACGCGAACGCTACGGTTTGATCGCGACTGCTTGATCGCGGCCGCCCGATGGCCTGTTTGAAATCGCGGTGCTCCTGCAGCCGCAATTCCCAAGAAAAAAAATTCATCACCCGTAGAGCGGCCTTCAGGCCGCTGCATTTCCGGAAAGAACCAGCGGCCTGAAGGCCGCTCTACAGAAGGCTGATGGGAAGGTTCGGGCAGATTCTGGGCGTACCTCATCCCGCAGCACAACCAGGAATACAACACGGGCCGACGCATCGAAGGCCCGCAGGAGAATCCCATGTCGAAGATTGCGAACAGTTTCGCGATCCGGGCCGCGCTGACGCTCGCGTTGTTGATCGGCGCCATCATGCCGCTGTCGCACGCGCGCGCCGCCGGACTGCAGGTCGAACTTCAAACCGAACAACAGCGACCGCGCGCGCCGACGCTGCCGCGCAGCGCATTCCTGCAGCGCGCGTCGATCGTTTCGGTGGTGCTGTCGCCGGACGGACGGCAGGTCGCCTGGTTGAACGAAGCCGGCCGCAATCGCGAAGTCTGGCTGCAGGCGACCGGCGGCGGCGAAGTGCGACGGCTGATGGCCCACACGCCCGCGCAGCAGTTGGCGTGGACGCGCGACAGCCGCTGGCTGCTGCTGGAATCGGCGCAGCATCTGTTCGCGCTCGCCGTCGACGGGCAGCCCGGTTCCGGCATCGTGACCACGTTGGGCGGGCGCAGCGGGCGCGCGATGATGCGCGTGGACGACGCCATGCCCGCGGCGGCCATCGTGATCGAACAGGAAGGCCTCACGCCGCAGGGACAGCCCGCGCGATGGCGGCTGCTGCGCGTGGACATGCGCGGCAAACGCACACGACTGCACGAGGACAGCCGAAGCATCACGGGCTATGCGCTGGATCCGCAGGGGCGGCTCGCATTCGTGCAGCGGGTGGAAGGACTGGAATTGACGATCCAGCGCGTCGAAGCCGGCGGCCGCCTGCGCGAAGTCGCGCGCTGCGCGCGGATGCGGCGTTGTACGCCGCTGGTCACCAGCGCCGACGGCCGCGACCTGATCCTGCGCGGCAACTTCGGCGAAGCGAGCGGCCCGGAGCTGCATCGACTGATGCGGCTCGATGCCGACGGCCGTCTGCGCGTCCTGCATGCCGATCCGCGCGGCGTAGCCGATCTGGACACGCTGGCGTTCGATCCGCTGACCCGGCAGCCGCTGATCGCGGCCTATCGCAGTACCGTCGCCGCCAATCACGGCCTCGATGCCTACACGCAGCGGCATCTGCGGCATCTTGAAGGGTTGCTGCCGCAGCGGGACCAGCAGTTGGACCAGCGCATCGACATCGGCCGCGGACAGGAGGCGCGCTGGCTTATCGAAACCCGCGCCGGACATCAGCAGGGCAGCCGCTGGCATCTGTACGATCCCGCGGTCGGCACCCTGTCGACGTTGTTCGACGACCGGCCGCGCGATGCGCGCAGCCAGCGGCCGGTCGAGCGTATCGACGACGCCATGCTGGCGCGCAAGATTCCGGTCGACTGGCGCGCATCCGACGGCATGCGCCTGCATGGTTTCCTGTATCTGCCGCCCGGGCGCGCGGCGTCCACGCTGCCGCTGGTGGTGGTGCCGCACGGCGGCCCGTGGAATCACTGGCGGCCCGAGTACAACGGCATCAGCCAATTCCTCGCCAATCGCGGCTATGCGGTGTTCGAACCGAATTTCCGCAGTTCCACCGGCCATGGCCGCGTCTACACCTTCGCGGCGAACGGCGACTTCGGCAATGGACGCGTGCAGCAGGACATCGTCGACGGCACGCGCTTCGTGCTGGCATCGGGCATCGGCGATGCGCGGCGCGTCGGCATCGCAGGCGCGTCGTTCGGCGGCTATTCGACGCTGCTCGGCATCACCTTCCAGCCGGAACTGTTCAAGGTCGGCGTCGCCTTCGTGCCGCCGCCGGATTTCGCCTGGACGCTGCGCTGGATCCTGCGCAACCCGGAGTCGCTGGAATTCGGCAACGTGGTGCCGATGATCGACTGGCTGCGGATGCTGTCGCTGGATGTCGACGACAGAACGCGCATGGAGAAACTGCACGCGCAATCGCCGCTTGCGAACACAGCGCGCATGAATCGCCCGCTGCTGCTGCTGGCCGGCGGCGAAGACCGCCGCGTCGGCATCGCCGGGGTGATCGAATATGCGGCAAGGCTCAAGCTCGCGAACAAGGACGTGAGTCTGCTGGTGGATACCGATGCCGGGCACGCAAATCGCGAGCCGATCGCCCGCGAAGCCAATCTCTATCTGCTCGAAGCGATGCTGCATCGCCATCTCGGCGGCACCGCGCCGGCCGCGCCGGATGCGGCGTTGCAGCGCTATCTGATGGACAACCTGCGGCTGTGCCATCGCGATCTGCAGGCGGTATGCGCGAAAGACAGGGTTGCGGACGCACGCTGAAGCGGCATCAGTGTCCGAACGCATTTGCAGGCGAATCGGCGGGCACCGTTGCGATGCCGATGTCGATCCGCATCAGCGCGCCGTCCATATCGATACGCTCGGCGCGGACATAATGGCGTTCGATCACGCGCTGCAGCGGGACGGAGGCATCGACCGGCTCGTCCCACAGTTGCAGGCGATAGCCGCGCGTCGTCAGCCAATGCAACAGCGCCTGCAGCCGCGCCTCGTCGGCGGGCACATGCAGATCGATGTCGGAAGGTGGCTGCACCCCGTCGGGGTCCGCGTGCTCCCACGCCGCGAAACTGCCATGCACGCGGAATGCGAAACCGGCGTCGCGCATCGCCAGCAGTTCGCTGCGAGCGCGTTCGATGTCGATGCGAGGACGCGCCTTCCGGTAGACCAGTGCGTACTCGTGGCTGCGATCGGTGCGACCGGCATCCGACGGCAGGACACCGGACGGGCGTGGTGGATAGCACAGGATGCGTTCGTCGCAGGCCTCGAACAGACTGCCCAGCACCCGCGCCAGCTCCCATGCGATCGGCAGCATCCGGCCATTCAAGGTCACGTTTTCGGCCATCGCGATGCAATAACCGCCGTCGGGCAAGGCCGCGCGCACCGCGTGGAAGATGTCGCGCAGACTTGTCAGATAGGCGCTGAAGTCCGATGCGGCGTACAGCTGGGCCGCATCGGCATCCGCGGGCCATCGGCAGCCGAAATACGGAATATTCGTCAGGCACAGCGCGATGGGTTGCGGAATCGCGCACTGCGGCAGCGCGCCCGCGACCACCGGATCGGCAATGCCGTGCCGCGCCAGGCGCTCCCGCGCCAGCATCGCGCGTCCGGCGTGGATTTCCATGCCCAGGCCGCGGCGCCCTTCCAGCGCAGCCGCAAGCAGGGTTGTGCCGAAGCCGCAGAACGGATCGAACACCGTATCGCCAGGTCGCGAGAAGTCGCGGACGAACGGCCGCATCTGCTCGACCCAGCCGCAATCGCGGCCGCCGAACGGGTCGCGGGCGCGCAGATCGTCGGGAAGCCGATGCTCCGGCGCATCTTCCCCGACCATCCACCAGCTGCGGTCAGCCATGGCCCGCATCCCACAGCACATCGCGATCCGGCGACCAGCCTGCGCACAGGCGCCCATTGGCATGGAAGACCAGTTTGTAGATGTCGCCCGATGCGTGGCGTTCGTGCATCGCGGTGTAGTCCGACGATTCGAACACGACCTCCATCCCGGACGAATGGCGCAGACGGAGGTTCCAGAAGTAGTAGCCCTCGGTGATCTGCGTGGGCGTGAGTTCCGACCACAGCGGCGATGCCATACATGCTTCGATGAGCGATTCGATGGAGACCCGGTTCGCTTCGATGTAACGACGGCTGCCGGTGTCGCGATAACCGTCGCCCAGCCGCGAGAACTCACGGAAGATCACCGTCCCGGCGCCGTGACGCGCGGCCCATCGCAGATAGGTCCGAACGCCGTCGGCATCGGCGATCCCGCCGTGCTGCACGATGCAGACCCAGCGCGTCGGCAGCCGGTGCGCGAGTGCGCGCGCGACCTGCTCGAAGCGATCGGTGCCGGCGATCGGCTCCTGCGGGCGGAAGCGCATGATCCGCTGGTTCGCCTCTGCGTCGTGGTGATGACGCGAGAGTTCCAGCCACGACAGGCCGAACGCCGACAGCGCGTCGATGAGGCGTTCTCCGCCGTCGTGGGCGAAGCCGGCGCCGTTGCTGTACAGCACGCGCTCGTCGACCTCAACGCCATCGCTGGAGGCCGCATCGAGCGTGTCCAGCATGCGCAGGAACCAGTCCGGATCGTCCGTCGATTCCAGTCCCGAGAGCGAATACGACAGCGGAAGGCCGCGCAGTTGCGACAGCGCATCGCGCAGCGCCGCGAAGTAGTCAGCGCCGGGGCGCAATGTGTCGGGCGATGTGCCGCCGACATGCGTCCGCAGGGTTTCGGAGCAGAACCGGCATCGCGCCGAGCACGGCCGCGCCGAAGCGTAGGGCGTGAACGTGACGGGTTGCGCGACGCGCCACGTGCGCTCGCCGATGGCGTGATCGCGCCATCGCGAGGCGTCGTGCAGCGAAGGCACGCGACGCCACAGCGGCAGCGGCATGCCGCGCAGCCGCGACGACACCGGCGACGCGTCGCTCGGCGGCCGCGTCGCCGGAGGTTCCGTCCATGACGGAGAGGTCGCCATGGCTCACAACCTCGCCGCGTCGGCGCGTGCGCGGATCTCCTCCAGGGTCCAGTCGCGGATCAGGCGGCCGTTCTCCCACACCGTGACCATCGCGTCGTCGAAGCCCAGCGGCTTCTCCACGTCGGCCAGCGACGCCGCTTCCGGCGGCACCGGCACGGTGCGGAAGCTGCCGTATTCGCGATGCTGCAGCAGGGTCATGCGTCCGCGCTTGCTTTGCTTGCCCTTGTCGGTGATCGGATCCTTGAACACGTCGATCCAATGGCCATCGACGCGCGCGGCCGAGCACTTCAGCGCGAATTTCTGGGTGTCGCGGTTGAGCTGCTGCAGCAGCGCGCCGCCCATGCCGAAGGACACGTTGTCGGTGGCGTAACCAGCGCTGGTCACGCGTTCGAGGATCGCGCGGATGCTGGTGGGGTTGATGCCGTCGCCCTGGATCACGCGCACGTGGTTCAGCACCTTGTAGCCCTTGCTGTTGACGGTGTGGCCGAAGGCCTCGTCGGCCAGTTCGATGCACTGGTGCACCACCGCGACCGGATCGCCCGAGTCGGGGCGGATCACCACGGTGGCGCCGGAGCGGATCACCTCGTCCTTCAGGGTCTTGCCCCAGTGTTCGCGGATCGCGTGATAGATGTCGTAGCTGTCCGACACCACCGCGACGATCGCGCCGGGCCTCGCGAACTGTTTCAGCATGTTGCGGTAAGCGTCGACTTCGCGGTCGCGGCCCCAACTGGTGATGGTGCTGTGCTCGGCGGCGGGAATCGAGAACCCGGCCATCGGCGCGTGGTAGTAGGCCTTCGCCGCGAGCAGCCCGGACACCGTATCGGTGCCGAGGAAATTGACCAGATTCGCGCAGCCGCCCAGCGCCGCGGATTCGGCGCTGGACACGCCGCGCGCGCCGAAGTCGTGCAGCTTGAACGGCAGCAGCGCGTCGGTGTTGTCGCTGGTGCGTTCGAGGAACTGGCGGATGGTCTGCTTCACGTGCCAGCTGATCGTGGCCACGGTCACCGGGTACCACAGCCGCAGCAGCAGGGTTTCGATGTAAGAGGGTACCCAGTACGCCTGAGGGTCGGTCGATTCGATGGTCACCAGCGCCTGATGGGTCGGCACCACCATGCCTTCGGGCACCGCGCGGATGCGCAGCGGCAGATGGCCGCCGAAGCGGTCGACGATGTCGCGCCAGCCGGCTTCGTTGAACGGCTCGCCGTGCGCGGCGAACAGATCGCGCGCTTCGTCGATGTCGGCGTGGGTCACCGGCTTGGCGAGATATTCCTTGAGGATCGCCTGCAGCCCGAAGAACACGGTGCGGTCGTACACGCCGCCGCGCGATTCGATATAGAAGAACGCCGCGTCGGTGCCGGGCGGATATTGCAGCCAGTGGCTGGCCTTGTAGCTGTCGGTGTTGAGCAGCAGGTTTTCGAGGATACGCATGACGGAAGCTCCTTCGCGTCGGGGAAAAACCGGCGGTCTATCCGCCGGAGGGGATGGTCGCGATCAACCGCGACCGAGGAAGAATTCGAGGATGTGCAGATGGTCCTCGTACAGCTGCGGACCCATCTCCAGCGCTTCGCTCACCGGCACCCAGCGCGCCTTGTCGGCATCGTCGCCGCCGCGCACGTCCGGCAGTTCGCCGTTCGGGAATTCGAAGTGGAAGGCGTGGGTAATCGTGCGGCCGCGCAGGCTGCGATCCGGGTGATCGAAGACGTGCTGATGCTTCAGCGAACCCTTCAGCACAGGCGTTGGCAGCCTGAGCCGGGTTTCCTCGCGCAGCTCGCGCAGGCACGACGCGAAGATGCTCTCGTCGCGGCCGACGAAACCGCCCGGCAGCGCCCACAGGCCCTTGCCGGGTTCGGCGCGGCGGCGCACCAGCAGTACGTGGCCGGAATGCACCACCACTGCATCGGTGGTGACGAAGGTCGGCGGATACGGCGCGTCCGCCCAGGCGGCGCGGTATTTCTCGATGAAGTGATATTCGGCGACCAGTTGCTGGAACACCGGCGAGTTCTTGCGGAACGCATCCAGCATGTCGAACACCGGGCCCGGCACGTTGGCGCGGATCAGCATCAGCCCGCCGTGGCTGTCGAGCCGGTTGGCCTCGAACAGATAGCGGCGCAGTTCGGTGGCCGACAGGGTTTCGGTCTGGCGCACGTCGACCAGCGGCCACTGCGGGAATTCGCGCAGGTAATAGCTGGAGGCGTCCTTGTCCTGACCGATCAGGCCGATCTTGGCGTTGGGGTTGCCACCGTCCGCGCGCACGGCGTCGGCCACGGTGCGCTGCACCGCCGCGATCCACTGGCTTTCGTTGTAGAGGTGATCGTGCAGCGGACGGATCAGCAGACGGTCGGCGGCGTCGGCGAGCGAACTCTGGATCATCACCGCGCGTTCGGCGACGGTCCACGGATTCTTGATGGTGCGCGGCGTGTCGGCGGAGCCGACCAGAACGATGAGTTTTCGCGCCCGTCCCAGCGCGTAGCGGGCGACGGCGGCGTGGCCGTTGTGAAACGGCTCGAATCGGCCGATGAAAACGAGATAGTCGAGAGGGTGCTGTTCGAGAGGATGTTCCGGCTCTACTGCCGGCAGTGACGTCTGGTGTTCCATGAGGCTCCCTCACGGTGGGTTGGATTGGCCGCGGGTCTGTCCCTTGGCCTGAGGAAAATCCTACGCCGACCGTTGGCCAAGTCAAGTGCCGCCGACGCATCGGCAGGCTGGTTTCAGCAACTCATTTCAGCGTGCGCTCGAACAGTTCGTGGATCCGCCTGTATTCGTCGTACCACGCATCCGGATGCGTGAAGCTGTGGCGTTCCAGCGGGTAGCTCGCCAGTTCCCATTTGTCCTTGCGCAGTTCGATGAGCTTCTGGGTCAGCATCACCGAGTCCTTGTAGAACACGTTGTCGTCGATCATGCCGTGGCAGATCAGCAGGTGATCCTTCAGGCCGGCGGCGAGTTCGATCGGCGACGAGCGTTTGTACGCTTCCGGGTCGAGTTCGGGCGTGTTGAGGATGTTGCTGGTGTATTCGTGGTTGTACTGCGACCAGTCGGTGACCGGACGCAGCGCGGCGCCGGCCTTGAACACGCCCGGTTGCTTGAACAGCGCCATGAACGCCATGAAGCCGCCGTAGCTGCCGCCGTAGATGCCGACGCGGTCGCGGTCGCCCTGCCGGTCGGCGACCAGCCAGTCGATGCCGTCGAGGTAATCGTGCAGTTCGGGTTCGCCCATGTGCCGGTAGATCGCGGTGCGCCAGTCGCGGCCGTAGCCTTCGGAGGCGCGGAAATCCAGATCCAGCACGATGTAGCCCTGCTGCACCAGCAGATTGTGGAACATCTGTTCGCGGAAGTAATTCGGATATCTGTCGCTGACGTTCTGCAGATAGCCCGCGCCGTGGACGAACAGCACCACCGGATAACGTTTGTCAGAAGCAGGTTTACCGGGCTCGCGCGTTTTCGGGCCGTAGTATTTGCCCCAGATCGTGCCGGCGCCGTGTTTCGAAGGCACCTGTACGTATTCCGGCTCAAGCCAGTCGTGCGCCTGGAATTCGGCGGTGCGGGTATCGGTGAGCGTGCGCGCGTCGCCGCCGTCGGCGTCGACCACCGCGAGCTGCGGCGGCAGGTAGCTGTCGGAATGACGCACCAGCAGTTTGCTGTCGTCGGGCGAGACGCTGAAATCCTCGACGCCGTCCAGCGCGGTGAGTTCGCGCACCGCGCCGCCGGCCACCGGCACGTCGCAGACTTCGTAATCGCCCGGCCATGCGCGGTTGCACACGAACCGGAAGCGTTTGCCGTCGGCGGACAGCGCCGGCGACGACGCTTCCCAGCGGCCCGACGTCAGCGCGCGCGGCTTGCCGCCGTCGTGGAGATAGAGATGCGAGTAGCCGCTTTCCTCGGACAGATACCACAGGGTTTTGCCGTCGGGCAGCCAGCCGAATTCGTTGTAGTTCCAGTTGATCCATGCGGCATCGGTGAGCCGGTGGCGCGACTGCAGTTTCGCGCCCGCGAGATTCGTACCGGACAGATCGGCCGTGGCGATCCAGCGATCCTTGTTGTCCACCGCGCGGACCAGCACGGCCACGTTGCGGCCGTCGTCGCTCCAGTGGATCGCCGGGCCGGTGCCGTCGCCGTCGGTTTCGATCCGCACCGGGCGGTTGCCCTTCAGCGGATCCTGTTTCGCCGCCTTGCGCAGCGCCGCCAGCGGATCGTCGCCGATGCCCGGCAGCGCGTCGTATTTCAGCTCGCTCGCTTTCGCGTTGGCGATATCGACCAGCCACAGCGCGTGCGGCACCGGCGCCCCGCGACCGACGCGGGTGCGCACTTCCTCGAATTCCTCATAGCCCGATTCGGTGACGTACTTGGGCATCTTGCCGGCCTGGCCGGGCTCCGCGCCCTTCGCGGTGGTGACCACCAGCAGCCAGCGGCCGTCGGGCGACAGCGCGCTGTCGGCGATCTCGACGTTCTTGCCCAGATACGCCGGTGCAGGCGGGCGAGTGGCATCGGCGAGACGCCACGCCTGTTCCTGCACGCGCGCGGCTTCGCGGCGATCGCGATCGTTCTTCAGCGTTTCGATCAGGCGCAGCTGGCGATCGCGCAGATCGTCGGCGGGCGGCGCTTTGCCCGGATCGTCCGCGGCCTGCGCATTGGCGGCCTGGACGATCAGGCCGGAAGCCGCGCCGTTGGCCGCGGTCCAGCGGTACCAGTCGTTGCCTGCGCGCCACACCAGCGCGCCGTCGCGGCTCCACTGCGGGCGCGCGTCCTGCACCTCGGTGCGGGTGAGCTGGGTCAGGGCGCCGTTGCGCAGATCGCGGACGAAGATGTCGCCGCTGCGAGCGAAGGCCATGCGCGTGCGGGTGGCGTCGAACACCGGGCGCGCGGCGTCCAGCCCGGCGCGGGTGGCATCGTCGACGCGCCGCGGCGCACCGCCAGCGACGGGCACCTGCCACAGGTCGCGGATCGTCGCGCCGTCGCGCTTGCGCTGATACAGCGCCTGGCTGCTGTCCCACGACCACCACGCCTGGTCCACGCCGCTGCCGATCCAGTCGGGGTCGGCCATGATCCGGTCCATCGTCAGCGCCTGAGCGGGCTGTGCGGCGGCAGGCATTGCGGTCGCGAAGAGCGCGACGGCGGACAGCATGCTGCTGGACAGCATGCAGGCAGCCAGCATGCGTCCGGAATGCATGCCTTTGGCATGCACGGCTCCGGCGAGGACGGAAGGACGGAGCGCAACGCGGAAACGGAAGGTCATGGCGGTCGTCGCTGAACGGAATCGCCGAAGCTTACTGCCTGCCCGGGCATGTCGCAGCGGGCCGATGGTCACGGAATCGGGCCGCATGTCGCGAGTCGCGCGTCGGCGCTGCGGCAGGCCCTGTGACGCTCTGTAGGAGGCGCTTCAGCGCCGAGCATCGGGCCTGAAGGGCTTGGCGCATCTGGAGCTATCGGGCCTGAAGGCCATCCTACAGGTGAATCGGGCCGTACTTCGCCCTAGCCGCAAACCGTGCTTTGGCGCACAATTCGCCGGGAATCCCCACGATATCCGGCAGTTGGGCGATACTTGGATGCATCCGCCACAAGTCAAGCGCGTAAGCGTTTGATTTGACAGGGGCGGGTTTCGGAAGAAGCCCGTGGCGCCGAGTTCCCCGCGTCCGCCGTTCGGCGGACGTGCCGGTCCGTCCATCCTGTATCCGAGGCACCCCGTTCCGGCCATGCAAGCGTACGTCTACAAGAGCCAACGGAAGGCCGACACCTATCTCTATCTGGCCGCGCGCGACGATTTCGCGTGCCTGCCGGAACCCGTCCGCGCCCAGCTCGGGCCGCTGCAGTTCGTTCTCGAAGTCGCCCTGACCCCGGAGCGCAAGCTCGCGCAGGCCGACCCCGCCGTGGTCCGCGCCAATCTGGGCGCGCAAGGGTTCCACCTGCAGTTTCCGCCGACCATGCTCGATCCGATGACCGAGGATTGGGGCACGGATGCCTGAGAACGACGTCCTCAACACCGCGCCGCGCCGGATCGCTTTCGGCCCGGTGCCGCTGCTGTCCGGCCTGGCGCTGACCGCGCTGGCGGGCGTCGGCGGCGCGCTGGTCGGCGGTCCGGCCGGTGCCGCGCTGGCCGCCATCGCCGGTCTGCTCGCCCAGCCTGCGTTCGCGCTGGCCGCGCGCGGCGGCAAATTCATTCCCCGCGACGCCGTCCGCGATGCGCGGCCGATCCTGGCGCTGTGGGCGCTGGCGATGCTGCCGTTCGCGGTGCTGATCGCCTGGCCGTTGTCGGCGTTGATCCAGGGACGCACGCTCGGCGCCGCGGTCGCGGTCAGTGCGGTCGCCGGCGGCGCATTGATCGGGCTGTGGCGCACTTGGCCACTGTGGCGCTGGCTGGAAGGCGAGGGCGGCACGCTGCGCGACCATTGGCGCGCGCTGGTCGACACCGATACCCGCGACTGGCGCGGCCTGGGCGCCGCGCTGCTGCTGGCGCTGCCGCTCGCCGGCACCCTGCTGCTGGCGTGGCCGGACCTGATGTCTTCCATCGCGCGCTGGCTGCTGACCGCCGCCTGCGCGCTGGCCTGGCCGCTGGCGCATCGCATGTTGCTGCGGATGCCCGCGCCGTCCGCGCTCAGCGCCGACGCGCTGCTGCAGGAAGCGCTCGCCGATGAAGATGCCGATTCGGCTGCCGACGATGCGGTCTTGAGCGGCGCGGATCTGGACGCCGCGCTCTACGCCGCCGCCCGCCAGGGCCGGGTGGAGCGCGCGCTGACGGGCGGCGGCGTAGAGCGCGGCGTCCAGATCCGCGCCGCTCAAGACCGCATCGTCGGCAGCCGAATCGGC
>JBKJTC010000023.1:0-12211 GCA_046590925.1 Lysobacteraceae bacterium
ATCGAACTGGCGAAGATGACCGACAAGGACAAGAACAAGCCGGCCGACATCCTCGAGAAGATCATCGGCGGCAAGATCGCCAAGATCGTCAACGAGAACACCCTGTACGGCCAGGCCTACGTGCTGAACACCGAACAGACGGTCGAAGCCGCGGTCAAGGCCGCCGGCGCCGACGTCGTCGGTTTCCAGCGCCTCGCGGTCGGCGAAGGCATCGAGAAGGTGGTGGAAGACTACGCCGCCGAAGTGATGAAGCAGGCCGGTCTGGCGTAAGCCGCCCGGCACTGTTAGAGAATACAAAAACCCCGCAGGACACTGCGGGGTTTTTGTTGCCTGCGGATCGCCGGATCGGATCGCCATCGCGTTCGGGCTGGGCCTTCCGCATCGCGGTCCCCGATGTTATTCATACGCCTTGAGCATGTCGTCCATGGATCGGAGCGAAGGATCGCGGACGACACGAACCGGAATCGGGCCATACACCAGGGGGAAGCGATGACGCACCATGCGCGAACAGGGATCCGTGCCGCTGTTTCGATAGCGATTCTGGCGACGATGCTGCCCGGCTGCGCGGCGCTGAAATCCACGCGCCACAGCGACGATTCGCTTACGCCCGGACTGGGCTATTACCTGCCGAATGGCGACCTGAAGATCACCATGACCGTCTCGAACGACGGCGGCGGCCCGATCCGGGCATTCAAGGTCGACACCCTGTATTACCCCGATGTCACCGAACGCTTCAGCGTGACCGTGCCCAAGAACATCCTCGGCGCGACCGAAGCGAACATCCAGGTATCAGAGGCCGGGCTGCTGGAATCGGTGAGCTACACCTACGAGCCGAAGATCCTGCAGGCGATCGATGCAATCCCGCCCGTCGTGCCCGCACAGGCGCTCACCGCCAGCGACGCCGAAGGGCCCTGCAGTCTGCCGGGCGATTACGTCGCCATCGTCGCGCCCGCCGACGGCAAGGGCGAACTGTGCGGCTACGACATCAGGATCACCTCGCTCGGCACCACCGCCCGCACCACCGCGGCGATCGCCCAGCCAGATGCATCCTACGGCCGCACCGTCGCCGACGCGCGCATGCCGAACAATGGCCTGTATTTCCGCATGAACCTGCCCTACCGCGTCGATATCTTCGGCAACGGCGGCAATGCACTGGTGTATTCCGACATCGCGCTCAGCCCTACCGGCGCATCGACGCTGTTCGTTCAGACCCACCGCAGCCTGTTCGCGACCATCAGCGGTTCGATCACCTTCGACAACGGCGTACTCACCGCCTTCGCGCCGAAAAGCAGCAGCGAACTCGAAGCCGCGCTCAAACTGCCGGCGGCGATCATCAAGGCGTATTTCAATGCGGTCAACGCGCTGTTCGTACTGCGCAAAGGCACCGCCGACAGCGAAACCGAATATCTGGGCGCAGTGGAAAACATGCGCAAGGCGAAGGCGGACCTCGAAGCCTGCCAGGCGGCGTACGCTTCAGGAAATCAAGCGGGTATCGCCAGCGCTTGCGGTACGCAGCCGTAGACCAATATTCGCCGTCGCAATCAAAACGAAAACCCGCGGAATTCCGCGGGTTTTCGCTGTGTGCATCCAAGGCAGAAGCAGCTATTGCTGGTGCTGGAACACCACTTCCTCGTAAGGCTGCACCACCACCCAGCCTTCGCCCGCGAAGCGCAGCTGGACGCTTTCGCCCGAGCCGCGGCCCATCAGCGTGCGCAGGTTGATATCGGTGACGATATCCGGCGACAGGCCGCCAGACCATGCGACGGTAGCGTTCGGATCGGTGAACACCGGGCCGGTGCTCGCATTGACCGGCAGCGTGAGCGGCTCGTAATGCGCGGTGATGGCGATCAGGCCATGGCCGGCCAGCTTCACGTTGAACAGCCCGCCGGCCATCATCCCGGCCACCTTGCGCATCATCGTGATGTCGTAGGAGATCGTCGACTCGAGCGCCAGCACGTCGTTGCCGTTGACGAAGATCGATTCACCGTTGAGACGCAGCAGCATGATCTTCTTGCCGATGTCGGCCAGATAGACCCGGCCCTGACCCTCGATCTTCATCAGCGACATGCCTTCGCCGGTGAGCGTCTTCTTGAGCAGTCCGCCCAGGCCCTGGTCCAGCAGGCCCTGGCGGGTGAATTTGATATTGCCCTTGCGCGCGATCATCGAACCGGCTTTGGCCCAGATCATGCCGTCGACGCGGGCTTCGAGCATGTGCGAGCTTTCCAGCTCGAACGCGTCGCCGGAAAGGTCTTTTTCCTTCGACGCGGACAGGAATTCCTGCAGGGTCTTGACGGCCATGGCGATGTTCTCCGAGGGGGTTGCGAATGGTGGCGCCATTGTCGGCGCCGGACGGCTCCGGCACCATCCCCGGACGTCACGAACCCATCGCCCCTGCACCTCACGCCTGCAATGCAAATCCGGAGCCGTCATGCCGTCCATCGTCGCCATCCCCCACTCCACCGCCGGCGCATCGCGCACCCCGGTGGCCGCCGACCGATTGATCTCCGGCCAGCCCATGCAGGCGGTCGCCAACGCCTATTCCGACCCCGGCGAAGCCTTCCACTGCGGGGTCTGGGAAGGCGAGGTCGGCGCATGGCGCGTGCGATACACCGAACACGAGTTCTGCCACATGCTCGCTGGGCGCGTGCGCATCATCGATGACGAAGGCGGCGAACGGGTCGTCGCGGCCGGCGACAGCTTCGTGATTCCGGCAGGATTTTCCGGCATCTGGGAGGTATTGGAGCCGGCGCGCAAGCTCTATGCGGTGTACGAATCCGTGCGCTGAGTCCGAACTCCTGCCCGGGCGCGTTAGAATTCACGGGTTTGTCACACCTCCGGAGTCCTCCATGTCCCAGCTTGCCTATCGCCGCGTCCTGCTCAAACTTTCCGGCGAGGCCCTGATGGGCGACGAGGACTACGGCATCGACCCCAAGGTCATCGGTCGTTTGGCCCGCGAGGTGATCGAAGTCCGCGACGCCGGTGCCGAAATCGCACTGGTCATCGGCGGCGGCAACATCTTCCGCGGCGCGGGTCTGGCCGCCGGCGACATGGACCGGGTGACCGGCGACCAGATGGGCATGCTGGCCACCGTCATCAACGCCCTGGCGATGCAGGATTCGCTGGAAAAGCTGGGCGCCAAGTGCCGGGTGATGAGCGCGCTGAAGATCAACGACGTGTGCGAGGACTACATCCGCCGCCGCGCGGTGCGCCATCTGGAGAAAGGCCGCATCACCATTTTCGCCGCCGGCACCGGCAACCCCTTCTTCACCACCGACTCCGGCGCCGCGCTGCGCGCGATCGAGATCGGCGCCGACCTGCTGCTCAAAGCGACCAAGGTCGACGGCGTCTACGACAAGGATCCGAAGAAGCACACCGACGCCGTGCGTTACGACACGCTCACCTACGACGAAGTGATTTCCCGAGATCTGCAGGTCATGGACACCGCTGCGTTCGCCCTGTGCCGCGACAGCCGCCTGCCGCTGCGCATCTTCGACATGAGCCAGCCCGGCGTGCTGCTGCGCATCCTGCGCGGCGAGAGCATCGGCACGCTGGTGACGCCGGGGCGTTGATCGGGCTCATTTCAACGCATCGATGCATGGACATGAAAAAACCGACGCCTCACGGCGTCGGTTTTTGTTTGCGCCCAATGAACGGGCCGCTTATTACTTCTTTGCCGGGGGCACGACCGGCGCGCGTCCGCCGATATGGCGCTCGAAGAACTGGAACAGCTTGGTGTAGTAGGCGATCTGGTTTTCGTCCTTGACGAAGCCGTGGCCTTCGGTCGAGTAATACATCGTCTCAACCTGTTTGCCGGATGCCTTCAACGCTTTCGCCATCGCTTCGGAATGCGACTGAGGCGCACGCACGTCGGCACCGCCCGCGGCGAGGAACACCGGCACCTTGATCCGCGACGCGAGCTTGTTCGGGGAGGACGCGTCGAGATTTTCCTTGCCGACGTGATCGGCAAGGAAATCCTTGCCGTATGACGACTGGCTGACATCGCCACGTCCCCAGAGCATGTTCAGGTCGTAAACGCCCACATAGCCGACCGCGCACTTGTAGAGATCGGGCTCCTTGGCGACGCCCATCAACGACGCGTAACCACCGTAACTGGCGCCGTAGATGCAGATGCGGTTTTTGTCGGCCACACCTTCGCGGATGGCCCACTGGGTGGCATCGGTCAGGTCGTCCTGCATGGTCAGGCCCCACTGCTTGCGCCCCAGTTCGCGGAACTGCTTGCCGTAACCGCCGGAACCACGGAAATTCACCTGCAACACCGCGTAACCGTGCGCCGCCATCATCTGCACGTCGCGATCGTAGCCCCAGGTGTCCTGCACGCCGAAGGGGCCGCCGTGCGGATGGACGATCAACGGCAGATTCTTGCCGCTGCTGCCGGCCGGGGTGGTCAACAGCGCATCGATATCGATGCCGTCGCGGCTCTTGAAATACACCGGCCGCATGCTGGAGAGCCGCTTGGCATCCATCCATTCGGCGCGGCTCATGAACCGATTGGCCTTCTTCGCCTGCGTATCGAAAATGAACAGCTCGCCGGGGTTGCGATCGTCGTAGACGGTCAGCATCGCATAGCGCCCGTCATCGGTCGCCGAACTCACGCTCACCACTGCCCCGTCGAAATTGGTCTGCAATGCGCGATGCAGCTTCGCGTCGTCCGAATTCGGATCGAAGTAGTCGAACTGCGGGCGACGGCCGCCCCAGAACAGCACGCCGATCGGATAGCGCTTGCCGACCGCGCGGAACAGACCGGCGGGGTCGACGACTTCATCGCGGACCACCTGCTTCATGGTTTCCGTGGCGGTATCGAAGGCTCGCACCGAATCCGGGCCGGTCGCTTCTTCCGCCTGGAGATAGGCGGTCGCATTGTCGGCGCTGAACCCGAGCGCCGACATCTTCCTGCCGGTGGCCGATTCGTCGTTGATCAACTTCCATTCGGACTTGTCGTCCTTCCGGTAGTACAGCACTTCCTTGAAATCACGGTTCAGTCCGGACGCAAACCGCGCCTGACCATCGAAATCGGTTAGAAACGAAGCACCGCGCGCCGGCGCGCGCGCCAGCGGTTTGCGCGTACCTGTGAAAACGTTCATGCGCTCGAGCGAGGTGTACGGAATCTCGCCCGCGGCGAATGGCGTGACCGCCACCAGCACTTCGGTGTCGTTGCCGACCAGGGTATCGACCAGCTGGATGGAGGCGGATTCCGCGCGGGCCTTGCCGCTGGACCGCGAACCGGTGACTGCCCGGACGCCAGCGATGATGCCCTGTTTGGAACCATCCGCGTTCGTACCCCATATCTCGCCGAAACTTACGGGCTGCTCCAGACCACCGGCGCGCTCGCCGACCGTGAACAGCAGACGGTCGTCGCTCACCCACCAGAACTGGGCGACATGGGTATTGCGATCCTTGAGCGTCACATGGCCGTAGGGCTCTTTCTGGCCGGGCTTCAGGATCACCATCACCGTCTTGTCGTCGGCGCTGAGCGGGAGCGTGGCAGCGACGTAGGTGCCGTTCGGCGAGATTTTCACATCGACGAAGCGGTCGTCGCGGATGAAATCGCCGAGGTCGTAAGGTGCGGCCCCGCTCGGGGCGACGGCGGACTGCGCGGAAGCCCACAGCGGAAACAACAACAATGAAAGTAGTAGAGAACGGTGGTTCATGGCATTACCCCGGGAGAGAGTCGCGAAAGCATTCTATGGAAAGGCAGGTGGATCAACCGCCCAAAGCCAGCAAACGGCTGGCACTTGCAAGCGCGGGCCGATGCTGATCCCGGTCGTTACTTCTTTGCGGCAACGATCACCACTGGCGCCCGGCCACCAAGATGCTTCTGGAAGAACGTCAGCAACTTGGCGTAGAACTCGCGCTCGTTTTCCAGCTTGTAGAACCCGTGACCCTCGGTCGGGTAATACACGGCTTCCACCGGAACCCCGGCATTGCGCAATGCTTTTTCCATCATTTCCGTATGCTGGATGGGGGCGCGATCATCCTCGCCGCCCGCAGCGAGGAACACCGGCACTTTGATACGGCTCGCGAGACGCGAAGGCGAAACGGAGGCGACATCCTCTTTCGGTCCAAGCCATTCACTGAGATAAGTCCTACCGGAAGCCTTGTCGCGAATATCGCCATCGGTGTGCATGGTCGGCAGATCGTAGACACCGACATACCCGGCAGCGCAGCGATACAAGTCAGCCTCCTTCGCGACGCCCATCAGCGAAGCATAGCCGCCATAGCTCGCGCCGTAGAGGCAGATACGTTTCGGATCGGCGATACCCTGCTGGATGGCCCAGCGGGTCGCATCGGTGATGTCGTCCTGCATCTTGCCGCCCCATTGGCGTTTGCCGGCCAGATGGAAGGCGCGGCCATGATTGCCGGAGCCGCGGAAATTCACCTGCAGTACGGCATAGCCGTGCGCCGCGAGGATCTGCGCGTCCTGATCGAAGCCCCAAGTGTCGTATACGCCGTAAGGACCACCGTGGATATACACGATCAACGGCGCATTCTTGGCTTCGCCACCGACGGGAACGGTCAGATAACCCTGGATATCGAGTCCGTCGCGCGCTTTGAAATTCACCGGCTTGACTTCAGCCACCTGCTGCGGATCGAGCCATTCCTTGCGGCCGAGCAGCCGGTCGGCCTTGTTGTTGGTCGAATCGAAGATGAAGAAATCGCCGGGATTGCGGTCGCCACGCACCAGTACCAGGGCGGTTTTACCGTCGGCAGTCATCGACGTGATGTCCACGCGCTGTCCGGCGAAGGCTTTCTCCATTTTGCGATAGCGCTTGGCGACTGCGGACTGCGGGTCGAAGAAATGCGTGCGCGGCAAGCCATCCATGAGACGGACGCCGTAAAGTTTGCCTTCGACGTAGATCGGCGTCGGGTCGGTATTGTCGTCGCGGAACACCTCGGTCTTCTTGTCGGCAGCGATGTCCCAGGCGACGATCGCGTCCGGACCCTGCTCCTGTTCCACCTGCAGATACACGATCTTGTCGTCGGGAGAAAACCCCAGCGGGTACTGCGCTATTCCGCTCTGGCGCGTATCGCTGACGAGCTTCCACTCGTTGCCGTCCGCTTCGCGATAATAGAGCCGTTTCGACAGATCGATATCCTCGCCAGACGCAAACCGTACCTTGCCGGCATTGTCGGTGACGAAATCGGCGTTGCGGACAGGCGCCTGCGTGATCGGGAGGCGTCGGCCGGTATAGACATCCATTTTTTCGATGCGGGTGAACGGATCCGCAGTGAACGGCGAGACGGAGATGATCACGTCCTTGTCGTTGCCCGGCAGATCGTCGATCAGGAATGCAGCGACCTGTTCCACTTTCCGCGGCTGGATACGCGTGCCCGGGCCTTCGCCCTGAACCCGCTGGCCGACCAGAATCCCCCCCTTACTGCCATCGACATTCACCGCATACAGTTCGCCCGTCAACTCCGGCGCTTCCTGGGCACCGAATTTCTCCGAAGGACGAATGAGCACGCGATCCGCATTGACCCACCAGAAGTCATCGACGTGCGTACGGTCGCCGGGAATCGACATCGACGCCATCACTTTATTGTCGCTGCGGCGAAGGATCGCCAGAGCCGTCTTGCGCTCGACACGCACGCTGGCCGCGTAGTACTCGCCGGTCGGCGAGATCTTGATGTCTTCGAACTTCTGTTTGCGGATGAAGTCTTCGATGTCGTACGGCTTGGCGACTTGCGCCGAGGCAATGACCGGCGGAATCGACAGCAACAAGACCAGAGCGCTTGCGATGAATTTCATGAGTCCCCCTGTTTCTATACGTTATGTAATGGTTTCAGGCTGCGGATGTCGATTCTGGTTCGTCGAGCGTTCGCACCAATCCTTGCGACCAATCCGGCAGATCGACTCCGAAATCCGATCGCAATCGGCTGGTATCCAGTACCGAATATCCCGGCCGCTTCGCCGGTGTCGGATAGTCCGCGGTCGCGATCGGCACTACGCGCGGCACGCGTGCGATCAATCCGCGGGCGTGCGCGGCGTCGAAGATGGCTTCGGCGAAGCCGTGCCACGTGGTTTCGCCGGCGGCCGTGAGATGCCACACACCGCTGTGGACGAAAGGACGCGAGAGCGCCGAGGCGGTCGTGTCTGCGATCAGTGCAGCGGACGTCGGCGTGCCGAGCTGATCGGCGACCACGCGCAGTTCGTCCCGTTCCGCAGCCAGGCGCAGCATCGTGCGCATGAAGTTCTTGCCGTGCGCGGCATAGACCCAGGCCGTGCGGAAGATCAGATGCCGCGCGCCGCTGGCCTGGACCGCCTGTTCGCCCGCGAGTTTGCTTTCGCCGTAGACGCCGAGCGGCGCAGTGGCATCGTCCGGTCGATACGGTCGCGTGCCTGTGCCGTCGAACACATAATCCGTGGAGTAATGCACCAGCAGCGCATCGCGTGCGGCACAGCCTTCGGCGATGCGCTGAGGCGCTTCGGCGTTGGCGCGGAAGGCAGCGTCGCGATCGGACTCGGCGCGGTCGACAGCCGTGTACGCCGCCGCGTTGACGACAACATCGGGCGCGATCCGTTCGATCAGGGCAGGCAGCGACTGCGGCCTATCGAAGTCCGCTGTTTCGCACGGCGTGCCGTCTTCCAGCATGCCGCTGCGCGTGGTCGCGACGACTTCGCCCAGCGATGCAAGGCTGCGGCGCAGTTCATGCCCGACCTGGCCGTTCGCGCCGAACAACAGGATCTTCATGCGTCAGCGCTCGTAGAACGCATCGTCATGCGGCGAAAACCGGCAGCCGTTCGGGCGCCACATCGGCGAGGAACGGCGCCTTCGCGTCCTTGTCGGACAGCGACGGCTCCGACACCGGCCAGTCGATCGCGAGGGCCGCGTCGTTCCAGCGGATGCCGGCATCTGCGTCGCGGTCGTAGGTTTCGGTACAGAGATAGCTGAAGATCGCGCGTTCGCTGAGGGTCACGAATCCGTGGGCGAAGCCCGCCGGTATCCAGAAGTGACGCTTGTTCTCGGCGCTGAGCACGACCGCGGCCCAGCGACCGAACGTCGGCGAGCCGCGGCGGATGTCGACGGCGACATCCCACACTTCGCCTTCGATCACCGACACGTATTTGCCCTGCGGCTTCGGCCACTGGTAGTGCAGGCCGCGCAGCACGCCGCGCGACGACGACGAGACATTGCCCTGCACGAAATCGGGCACGGTCAGCCCGTGCGCGACGAGTTTGTCGCGGTTGAACGATTCGTAGAAAAACCCGCGGCTGTCGCCGAACACCTGCGGTTCGATGACGATGCAGCCGGGAAGATCGGTTTCGATGACTTTCATGCGTTGGCCGCGTTGATTGACAGGGTGCTCATTGACGGCCTGCTTATTGACGGCCTGCTTATTGACGGCCTGCTCATGGAACGAATCCGCGCTCGGCCAGGCCCAGCAGGTATTGGCCATAGCCGTTCTTGGCCAGCGGCCTGGCCAGCGTCTCCAGCTGCGCAGCATCGATCCAACCGTTGTTCCAGGCGATTTCTTCGGGGCAGCACACGCGCAGGCCCTGACGCGCTTCGATGGTCTCGATGTAGTTCGAGGCTTCGAGCAGCGACTGATGCGTGCCGGTATCCAGCCAGGCGTAACCACGGCCGAGCTGCTGCAGATGCAGCGAACCTTCTTCGAGATAGCGGCGGTTGAGATCGGTGATCTCCAGTTCGCCGCGCGGAGACGGCTTGAGATCCGCGGCGAAATCGCTGGCACGGCCGTCGTAGAAGTACAGGCCGGTGACGGCGTAATTCGATTTCGGCCTGGCGGGCTTTTCTTCGAGCCCGACGACTTTGCCGCCGGCATCGAATTCGGCCACGCCGTAACGCTCCGGGTCGCTCACCCAGTAGCCGAACACGGTTGCGCCGTGCTGCAGTTTGTCGGCTTCCTTCAGCATGTTGGTCAGGCCCGGGCCGTGGAAGATGTTGTCGCCCAGCACCAGGCAGCTCGGCTGGCCATCCACGAACTCGCGGCCGATCAGATACGCCTGCGCCAGACCATCCGGGCTGGGCTGCGCCGCATATTCGATGCGCATGCCCCACTGCGAGCCGTCGCCCAGCAGCGTCTTGAACAGCGCCTGCTCATGCGGCGTGTTGATCACCAGCACTTCGCGGATGCCCGCCAGCATCAGCACGCTGAGCGGGTAATAGATCATCGGCTTGTCATAGACAGGCAGCAGCTGCTTGCTGATCGCCTGAGTGATCGGATACAGCCGCGTGCCGGAACCGCCGGCCAGGATGATGCCCTTGCGCGCGGTCATGCCGCGTCTCCGATACGTTCGAGGCGATAACTGCCGTCGAGCACGCGCTGCACCCACGGCTGCTGGTCGAGATACCAGTCGACGGTGCGGGCGATGCCCTGTTCGAAGGTCATCGACGGCGCCCAGCCGAGTTCGCCGTGCAGTTTGGAAGCATCGATGGCGTAGCGGCGGTCGTGGCCGGGGCGATCCTTGACGTAGGTGATCAGCGATTCGCGGGCGCGGCCGTCGGCAAGCGGGCGGCGCTGGTCGAGCAACGCGCAGATCGTCTTCACCACAGTGATGTTCTCGCGCTCGGCTTCGCCGCCGACGTTGTAGGTTTCGCCCGGACGGCCCCGTTCGAGGACGGTGCTGATCGCGCTGCAGTGGTCGCCCACGTACAGCCAGTCGCGCACGTTGCGGCCGTCGCCATAGACCGGCAGCGGCTCACCGGCGAGGGCCTTGGCGATGATCAGCGGAATGAGTTTCTCGGGAAACTGGTACGGGCCGTAATTGTTGGAGCAGTTGGTGGTGAGCACCGGCAGCCCGTAGGTGTGGTGAAAAGCGCGGACCAGATGGTCCGATGCCGCCTTCGACGCGGAATACGGCGAGTTCGGCGCGTAGGGCGTGGTCTCGGTGAATTTGCCGGTGTCGCCGAGCGAACCGTAGACCTCGTCGGTGGACACGTGCAGGAAACGGAAGCCGTCCCGGCCCGCGCCTTCGAGGCTCTTCCAGTAGTCGCGGACGCATTCCAACAGGCCGAGGGTGCCGACGACATTGGTCTGCACGAAGGCGGCCGGGCCGTCGATGGAGCGGTCGACGTGGCTCTCGGCCGCGAAGTTCACCACTGCGTCGGGCCGGTGCTCGGCGAGCAGCGCAGCGACCAGTGTGCGGTCGCCGATGTCGCCTTTCGCGAAGAGATGGCCCGGATTGCCTTCGAGCGAGGCCAGCGTGTCGAGATTGCCGGCGTAGGTCAGCGCATCCAGATTGATGATCCGGACGCCGCTAGCGACGGCGTCCAGAACGAAGTTACCACCGATGAAACCGGCGCCGCCGGTCACAAGCCATGTCTGCACTCGAATGCTCCCGATAAGCGAAATAACCGGCGGATTGTACAGTCACCCCGACAGCGCACCCGCCCGGCGAATGCGCCGCGCGCCCGCGATGGCGAGCCGGAACTGAACGGATTTTCAGGTTCGGCCCACCTATCTCAACCCAACTCCCACACGCAGCGCCCGGCCTTCTTGCGGATCGCATCGAGGCGGGCGGCATGGGCCGCCAGTTCATCCGGGGTCGCACGTACCCGCGGGCGCAGCGCGGCATCCACCGGCGTCGCGGTGAATGCCGCGGCGGCGACCTCGGCGGCGCTCTCGCTGCCCGCCAGGTTGCCGAAGCCGATCTCGCTCTGTCCCGAGGTCAGGGCCAGATACACCTCGGCCAGGAGCTGCGAGTCGAGCAGCGCGCCGTGCAGCTGACGGTGGGCATTGTTCACGTCGAGGCGCTTGCACAGCGCGTCCAGCGAGTTGCGTTGGCCGGGATAGCGTTTGCGCGCCATGTCCAGCGAGTCCTCGACGCCGCTGACCCGGTCGCGCAGGCGGCCGTACTGCGGGCCGAGCAGCGACAGCTCGTTGTCGAGAAAACCGACGTCGAAGGCGGCGTTGTGGATGATCAGCTCGGCGCCGTCGATGAATTCGAGGAAGGCGTCGGCGATTTCGGCGAAACGCGGTTTGTCGGCGAGGAATTCGAGGGTCAGGCCGGTGACTTCCTGGGCGCCGGGCTCGAATTCGCGGTCGGGATGGATGTACTGCTGGTAGGTGCGGCCGGTAGCCCGACGCTCCACCAGCTCCACGCAGCCGATTTCGACGACGCGGTTGCCCTTCTTCCATTCGAGGCCGGTGGTTTCGGTATCGAGGACGATCTGTCTCATGCGCGGGCGGTGTCCTGTTGCTTGTAGATGACCGCCTGATCGCGGGCCAG
>JBKJTC010000078.1:0-21044 GCA_046590925.1 Lysobacteraceae bacterium
GATGTGGGTGCGGATCTGGAACGAGCCGCAAAGCGACGGGGCGCCGTAGAGCGGACTTCAGTCCGCGGCCCCCACCCCAACCCTCCCCCGCATCGCGGGGGAGGGAGATTCGCGCGCAGCGCGAATGGGAGGGGGTGAAGCAGCGGGCTGAAGCCCGCTCTACAGCCCGCTCTACGACAGGGTTGTCAGGCCGCCGCCGGCAATTCCGGCGCCACGCCCGCGATCAGCGCATCGAAATAATCGCGGGTGAGCCGACGCTGCGTCTCGGCGGTTTCCGCCCGATTGACGACGGCACGGAACGCGGCGCGCTGTTCATCCGAATGTTCCGGACGATCCTTCGCATACCAGCCCAGATGCTTGCGCGCGATGCGCACGCCCTGGTGTTCGCCGTAGAACGCGTGGAGGTGATCGAGGTGGCCGAGCAGGATGTCGCGGATCTCGGTCAGCGACGGCGGCGGCAGCGTGTCGCCGGTGGCGAGGTAATGCGCGACTTCGCGGAAGATCCACGGCCGGCCCTGCGCGGCGCGGCCGATCATCACCGCGTCGCAGCCGGTGGCGTCGAGCACGAAGCGCGCTTTTTCCGGCGAATCGATGTCGCCGTTGGCGATCACCGGGATGCGCAGCATGGATTTGATTCCGGCGATGGTGTCGTACTCTGCGCTGCCGGTGTACTGCTGGTCGCGGGTGCGGCCGTGCACTGTCAGCGCGGCGATCCCGGACTGCTCGGCGATCTTCGCGATCGCCGGCGCGTTGCGCTGGCCGGCGGCCCAGCCGGTGCGGATCTTCAGCGTCACCGGCACGTCGACCGCTTTCACCACCGCTTCCAGAATCCGCGCCACCAGCGCTTCGTCGCGCATCAGCGCCGAGCCCGCCCAGGCGTTGCAGACTTTCTTCGCCGGGCAGCCCATGTTGATGTCGATCAGCTGCGCGCCGTGATCGACGTTGTAGCGCGCGGCGTCGGCCAGCAACTGCGGGTCGGTGCCGGCGATCTGCACGCTGACCGGCGCGGGCTCGCCGTCGTGATCCATCCGGTGCTGGGATTTGCGGGTGTGCCACAGTCGCGGATCGGAAATCGT
Source organism: Lysobacteraceae bacterium (assembly GCA_046590925.1). GTDB lineage: Bacteria > Pseudomonadota > Gammaproteobacteria > Xanthomonadales > Xanthomonadaceae > Lysobacter_I. Next base: position 1,077 of record JBKJTC010000078.1, read on the forward strand.
CATCTCCGACACCGCCAGACCCGCGCCGAGCCGTTTGCACAGCTGGCGGAACGGCTTGTCGGTGACTCCGGCCATCGGGGCCAGGATCACGCGCGGTTCGATGCGGTAGGGGCCGATCTGCATCGGCGGATTTTATGCGAGATGACGAAGACGCATGAAAAACGCTGTCATCCCGAACCCCGGCTCCATCGGGGTGAGGGACCTGCTGTGTGTTTTAAAGGCGTCAAAAACAGGTCCGTCGCTGCGCTCGGGATGACAACTTCAGGCTTCAATCCGCTTGTTCGCATTCGCGCGATGGTGTTTTCGTAGAGCGGCCTTCAGGCCGCTGCTTTCGATACGCAATCGTTTCGCTTTTGTCGGCCGTGGGTACGGTCCTGATGTCGTCGCCGACCGGAGTTCTGCTTGGCCGTCTGAAAGCCGCTACGGATGGCAGGTGTGGCTCGGCCCACCGGCATCAGCGCAACCGTGGTTTTTGACCGCATCGGTGCCGCTACCGCCGTCAAGCCGGGAATCGCGCGTCCAGCTCGGCGCGGTTGGGCATCGACAGCGCCGCCCCCGGGCGTTCGGTCGACAGCGCCGCATAGCGGTTGGCTTCGCGCAGATGGGTGTTGAACGCCGCACCCGGTCGCTGCGCCAATGCCGCGGCCAGCGCGCCGTTGAAGGCGTCGCCGGCGCCTGTGGTGTCGACCGGGTTCGCCGGTTCGGCGGAGAGCCGGTACCAGGCGCTGTCGTCGCCGCGGGTGGCGTTGTCGGGGTGGGAGACGAAGCAGCCGGCGGCGCCCAGGGTCACCACCACGGTGCCGCCGGGCAGCAGGTCGCGGCACAGGGCGTGCAGGCGCGGCGAATCGAGGCTGGCGATGGCTTCGCCGTCGATGCGCTCGCCGAGGTGGCGGGCGAACAGGCCGGCGCATTCGGTTTCGTTCGGGGTCAGCACGTCGGCCAGCGCCAGCAGTTCGCGCGGCACGGCCACGTTCGCCGGGGCGGGGTTGAGGATTGCGATGCGCCCGGCCCCGCGCGCCAGGCGCAGCGCGGTGGCGATGGCGTCCAGCGGCGATTCCAGCTGCGCAAGGGTCACGGGTGCGGCGGCGATGGCCAGGGTCTGCGCCTCGATGAAGTCGCTGGTGAGCGCCGCATTGGCGCCGGGGCCGATCACGATGCTGTTGCGGCCCTGGGCGTCGACGAAGATGCCGGCGGTGCCGGTGGGCGCGTCGCTGCGCTGGTCGCGCAGGTCGATGGCATCGGCGGTCGCCAGCGCGCGCGCCAGTTGTCCGCCCACGTCGTCGCCCAGCGCGCACAGGAACGCGGTGGCCGCGCCGCTGCGCGCGGCCGCGGTGGCCTGGTTGAAGCCCTTGCCGCCGGGGCCGCTGGCGTAGTCGCCGCTGTGGGTGGCGCCGGGCTGCGGCAGGGCGTCGGTGCGCCAGACGTGATCGACGTTGAACGAACCGACGATGACGACCTGCGGGGTGCCGGAAGAAGCATTGGACATTGCGGTGTGCTCTGAAAAAGACACCCCCGGATCGCTCCGGAGGTGTCGGGGATGGAACAGGGATGGATGACGCCGGTGGATCGGGACTTCCGGGCCGCCTGCTCCGCGGGGGCGGGCAGGCATCCGGTCACGCACAGGGATCAGCGCAAATGGATCAGCACACCGGCAATGGTCGCAGTCATCAGGGTGGCGATGGAGCCGCCCAGCACCGCGCGCATGCCGAAGCGGGCGAGGTCGCCGCGGCGTTCCGGCGCGAGGCTGCCGATGCCGCCGATCTGGATCGCGATCGAAGCGAAATTGGCGAAGCCGCACAGTGCGTAGGTCAGGATCAGGCGCGAGTTTTCGCTGATCGCGCCCGGGCCGGTGCCCACCGGCGTCTGCGACAGCTGCAGATAGGCGATGAACTCGTTCAGCACCACCTTCTGGCCGATCAGACCGCCGGCGATCACCGCGTCGTTCCACTCGATGCCGATTACCCAGGCGATGGGCGCCAGCACGTAGCCCAGGATCAAGCCCAGATTCAGCCGCACCTTGTGCTGCGCCGCGTCGGCGATGCCGTCGTTGAGCATCATGTTGAGGCTCTGATAACTGCTGAGGTGCCAGTCGCCGACCCAGCCGATGACGTAGTTGACCATCGCGATCAGTGCGACGAAGGCCAGCAGCATCGCGGCGATGTTGATCGCCAGCTTCATGCCGTCCGATGCGCCGGCCGCGGCCGCGCCGATGATGTTCTTGCTTTCCTTCTCGACGTGGATGGTGACCTTGCCGCCGGTGAGCGGCGTGCCGGTTTCGGGGATCAGGATCTTGGCGATCAGCAGGGTGGCCGGTGCGGCCATGATCGACGCCGCGAGGAAGTGCTTGGCGTACATCTGCTGCAGTTCGCCGTCGGTGCCGGCCAGCATGCCGATGTAGATCGCCATCACGCCGCCGGCGATATGCGCCATGCCGCCGATCATCATCGTCAGCAGCTCGGATTCGGTCATCTTGTTGATGTAAGGACGCACCGTGAGCGGCGCCTCGGTCTGGCCGATGAACACGCTGGCGCAGACGCTGGTGGTTTCGGCGCCGGAGACCTTCATCACCTTGGTGATGGCCATCGCCATCATCCGCACCACCCACTGCATCACGCCGAGGTGGTACAGCACCGCCATGAACGATGCGAAGAAGATCACCGTCGGCAGCGCATGGAAAATGAAGACGAAGCCGTATTTGTCCTGGTCGGCGAAACCGCCGAGGATCATCCTGGAGCCTTCGGTGGTGAAGTTGATCAGGGTCACGAAGACCTTGCCCAGGCCCTCGAAGATCGCGCCGCCCCAGGTGGTCATCAGCACGAAGGCCGCGAACGCGATCTGCAATGCGACGCCGGTGGCGACCAGTCTCCAGTCCACCGATTTCTTGTTGTTGGAGAACGTCCACGCGATGCCGATCAGCACCGCCAATCCGAACAGGCCGAAGCCGATCCGTGTCAAAACTTCCATCGTCTACTCCCCAAGCCAAAGGCCGAACTGGGGCAGGGTAGGTCAGTGGGGTGGGGCGGAGCAACATGAGCCCTCCCTTTCGCGCAGCGAAGGGGAGGGTTGGGAGGGGTGAACGGGGTGGCCGAACGCCTTCAGCGACCCGTGAACCCCCTCCCGGCCGTCCGGCCTGCCGGCTTCGCCGACAGTCGCTCATCACGGCGCGAGCCGGTGGCTCGCAGGCGCCGCTCTTCGCCCCCCTGCGCGATGCGCAAGGGGAGGAGCGACAGCGTTCACACGTCCCGCGCGACCACCCGGTTGCAGCCTTCCTGCTTGGCGGCCTGCAGCCGGCGGTCGGCGTTGCGCAGCATCGACGACACGTCGTTGCCGTCGCTGGGATAGGCGGCCAGTCCGCCGCTGAAGGTGATGTGCAGCGGGTTGCTGCCGCGCTCGGCCAGGAACGGGCGCTCGGCCATCAGGTGGCGCAGCCGGTCCAGCCGCTCCCAGGCGTTGCCGATCGGGCAGCGCAGCAGCAGCACGAATTCCTGGCCGCCGATCCGCACCAGCCGCTCCTTCGGATGCAGGATCTCGCGCATCGAGCCGGCGATGTGGCGGATGGCGCGATCGCCGGCCAGATGGCCGTAATCGACATTGATGCGCTTGAAATCGTCCAGGTCCAGCAGCGCCAGGGTCAGCGATTCGCCCTCGTCGCGGATGTTCTCGAGGATCATCGGCATCCGCTGCACCAGCCACGCGCGGTTCGGCAATCCGGTCAGGCCGTCGCTGCCGGAGGATTCGATCAACCGCTGCATGCGGTAGACCATGGTGGCGGTGAGCAGGGTCATCAGCAGGATCAGCACCAGCCGCTCCACCTGGCCGCCGATCGATACCGTGCCGTAGTCGATCGAGACCAGTTGATCCGGCGATTCCGCCCGCATGTACAGAATGACAATCATCAGGCTGTACTGCGCGATCGCCATACCGCCGGAATACAGCGTCAGCCGGCCGTCGTTGCGCAGCGCGGTCATGCCGATGGAGAACAGATAGAAACACCAGACCACCATACTGTTGAACGGCGCCACCGGGTCGCTGAGATGCAGCAGCGCCAGCACCAGCGTGGTGGTGGTGACGTCGTAGGTCGTGGTGGCGTAGGGCAGCCAGTTGTGGCGGCGGCGCTGCCCGGCCAGCGCCAGCCAGATCTGCGCGAAGACATTGATGAAGATCGAAGCGCCCAACCCGATCATCAGTTCGGTCGTATTGCCTGCATCGAGTTTGCCGATCAGCGCCAGCGGCGGCAGCAGCAGTGTCAGCGCCGACAGCAGCGCGCGGACGCGGGCGACCAGCAGTTCGCCGCCGGCGCCGAGATCGAGCATGACCTCGTCCGGCCGCGCGAACAGGGTGCGCAACAGGTCCCGCTTCCAGTCGCTGGTGATGCTCATGCCGTTCCGAAACCCGTTGCCGATCCGCGGACAGGATAGCGTTGCGGGCTGCGGTTGCGGGCGGGGCGCCGATTCCCGCAAGCCCGTCCGCCTACATGGGCGACGCGCTCTGCGTGCGATCGGCGCAGAGCATGCTGTCGGCGCCATCGTTACATGCTGCATCGGTGGACACCCCGCGCACCGCGACCCACGCCGCCAGCGCCAGGAACAAGGCCGCCGCCGCCATCCGCGCGGCCTTCAGCGGCAGTTTCGCCGCGAACCGGCTGCCCAGCAGCACGACGGGCACGTTCGCCAGCAGCATGCCGATGGTGGTGCCCAGGACCACCGGCCACAACAGCGACGACTTCGCCGCCAGCACCACGGTCGCGATCTGGGTCTTGTCGCCGATCTCGGCGATGAAGAACGCGATGGTGGTGGCGATGAATGCGCCGCGCGCGGGCAGGCGTTCGTCTTCATCCAGCTTGTCGGGCTTCAGCGTCCACATGCCGATGACGGCGAAACTGGCCACCACGATCCAGCGCAGCACATCCGGGGTGAGATGGCTGGCCACCAGCGCGCCAAGCCAGCCGGCCAGCGCGTGGTTGAGCACGGTGGCGACGAAGATGCCGGCGATGATCGGCCACGGCCGGCGGAAGCGCGCGGCCAGCAGCAGGGCGAGCAACTGGGTCTTGTCGCCGATCTCGGCGATGGCGACCACCAGCGTGGAGACGCCCAGCGTCGAAAGCGCGTCGGGTGGCGGAAGCGAGGAAAGATCCATGGGAACTCCGGGGGCCGGGCGTTGCGATGGACACGAAGACAGAAATCGCGCTGCCCGGCATGGCACGCGATCTCCGCCTTCGGTCTTGCCCGATGCCGATACAGTCGCTGTGTCGCGGCTGTCGTCATCCCCTGCGCCATGGCCTGCGAGCCAAGTGTGTTGACGCAGATACCGCTGCGGCCGTGGGCCGTGCGGCGGGCTACTCCCCGGAGGAAGGGGCGGCCATTGTATGCGTTCGGAGGACCAGGCGCCCGGGTACACTGATTTCTCCCGCCATATCATCGGATCCGCCATGCACTATCGTCGTCTGGGCGCCACTGGCCTGCAGTTGTCCGCGCTGTCGTTCGGCGCCTGGCTCACCTTCGGCCAGCAGATCGGCCGCGGCGCGGCGCGCGACCTGGTCGCGGCCGCGTGGGACCACGGCATCAACTTCTTCGACAACGCCGAGGGCTACGCCAACGGCGAGGCCGAGCGGGTGATGGGCGACGTGATCGCCGACCTGCGCCTGCCGCGCGACGGTTTCGCGGTATCGAGCAAGGTCATGTTCGGTTCGGCGAAGGATCCGCTGCCGATGCAGAAAGGACTCTCGCGCAAGCACGTGCGCGACGCCTGCGATGCCGCGCTCAAGCGGCTGCGCGTGGATTACCTAGATCTGTACTTCTGCCATCGCCCCGACCCGGACACGCCGATCGAGGAAACTGTGTGGGCGATGGACGGCCTGATCCGTCAGGGCAAGGTGCTGTACTGGGGCACGTCGGAATGGTCGGCCGCGCAGATCCGCGAAGCCGCGAAGATCGCGAAACATCACGGCCTGCAGGGGCCGTCGATGGAGCAGCCGCAGTACAACCTGCTGCACCGGCAGCGTGTTGAACTGGAATACGCGCCGCTCTACGCCGAACTGGGCCTGGGCACCACGATCTGGTCGCCGCTGTCGTCCGGCCTGCTGACCGGCAAATACAACGCCGGTGTGGCCGACGACACCCGCCTGGGCCAGGAAGGCCAGGCTTGGCTGCAGGGCATGGTGCTGGGCGACAGCCAGAACCGCCGCCTGGAGCGCGCGCGCAAGTTCACCGCGATGGCGGCCGAACTGGGCCTAGCGCCGGCGCCGCTGGCCATCGCCTGGTGCCTGCGCAACCCGCACGTGTCGACGGTGATCCTGGGCGCCAGCCGGGTCGAGCAGCTGCTGCAGAACCTCGAAGCACTGGCGCTCGCGGAGACCGTCGAGGACGCGATCTGGGCCCGCCTGGAAGCCCTGACCGCCTGAGGTGGTGCGGGCTTGACGCGCGAATGATAATCGTTATCATTTGATCGTCTTCCTTGTGGGATGTCCTTCGATGGCCACGTCACTGACCACACCGCGGCTTGAGCGACAGATCCATCCGTCTGCGCCGCAGTCGATGCCGGAGCCGCTGCCCGGCGACTCCGCGATGCCCGTGTTCGACAGCGTCGGCCTGCTGCAGGGCGGGCGCGAAATCATGATCCGCCACGGCAGCGAGTGTTACCGGCTGCGCCACACCCGCAACGACAAATTGATCCTGACCAAATAAATCCTGTCCGCGGATCGCGCCCACGGCCTCTTCGCCGTACCGCGACGCCTCTTTCTTCCTCCCAGGCACGCAAGCCATCCGGTCCGCCGGACGCCAGCCGCCTTGTGTTCTACGACACGAGCCCGCCATGCGTCCGAATGCGTTGTCCCTGTCCCTCGCGCTTTGCCTTGTCCTGCCCGCCGCCGCGTCGTTCGCGCAGACATCCGCTGCGGAACCTGTTGCGGAACCCGTCGCGCCCGACGGCGCCACGCCCACCGATACTGGCGGCGACATCGTCCATGAACTCGACCGCGAAGTCGTCGTCGCCACGCGCGCGGCGCGCGCGCTGGCCGATGTGCCGAACACCGTCGATGTGATCGACCGCAAGACGATGGACGAACGTCTTGTGCGCGACCTCAAGGATCTGTTCCGCTACGAGCCGGGCATCTCGGTGCCGTCGAGCTTCGGACGTTTCGGCATCGGCGATATTCGCATCCGCGGGCTCGGCGGCAATCGCGTGCTGATCCAGACCGACGGCATACCGGTATCGGACGCGTTCTCGATCGGCAGCTTCTCCAACGCCAACCGCAACTTCGTCGACCTCGACACCCTCAAGCAGGTCGAGGTGCTGCGCGGGCCGGGCAGCTCGCTGTACGGCTCCGATGCCCTCGGCGGCGTGGTCTCGTTCCAGACCAAGGATCCCGAGGATTACCTTGGCGGTGGCAAGCGCAGCCACGTCGGCATCAAGTTCGGCTACGAATCCGACTGGAACGGCCTGTTCGGCGGTGCCAACGTCGCGGCCGGCGGCGAGCGCTGGTCGGGCATGGTGGCGGTCGGTCACCGTCAAGGCGTCGAACAGGACAACAAGCGGAATAACCGGGGCGATCGTGCCGTGGACGGCAGTCTGCGCACCGCGCCCAATCCGCAGGAGCGCGACGGCCGCAGCCTGCTGGCGAAGCTGGTGTTCGCGCCCAGCGACACCCGGCGCTGGCGTCTCACAGTAGAGGGCAACGAGGACGCCAGCCGGACCGATGTGCGCAGCAGCCTGGGGTTTTCCGCACTGACCAACGCCACCGTCAGCGCGCAGTACGGCAACGACCACCAGACGCGTGCGCGTGTTGCGCTGGCGCACGAGATGGACGCGCTGAATGCCGGTTTTGCCGACAGCCTGCACTGGAACATCTATCGACAGGACAGCGAAACCACGCAGCGCACCGACGAATTCCGCGCCCTCGCCAGCGGCGCGCGCCAGCGCCGCCAGCGCGAGTTCAATTTCGAGCAGCGGCTCATGGGCGTGGAAGCGGTGTTGAGCAAGCAACTGCAGTTCGGATCCGTCGCGCACGTCTTCACGTATGGCGCCGAGTTCGCCCGCACCGAGACCCGCCAGAAGCGCGATGGCCTGGCCACCAACCTGATGACCGGCGTCGGCACGCCGCTGATCTCGCCGGACAGCTTCCCGGTGCGCGATTTCCCGAACAGCCGCAGCACCACCTCTGCGCTGTTCGTGCAGGACGAAATCAGTTTCGCCGACAGCGTGGGGGGCGAAGGAACGTTCCGGCTGGTGCCGGCGCTGCGCGTCGATCACTACGCACTGCGCCCGACCATCGACAGCATTTTCGCCGCGGACAATCCCGGCGTGGCCGCGGTGGATCTGGACGAAACCAGCATCGCGCCGAAGCTGGGCGCGGTGTGGAAGTTCGCGCCGGACTGGTCGTTGTTCGCCGGTTACGCCCGCGGCTTCCGCGCGCCGCCGTACGCCGACGTGAACATCGGTTTCACCAATCTGGCGTTCGGCTACACCGCGATCGCCAATCCGGATCTCGAACCGGAAACCAGCGACGGTTTCGAGGCCGGCGTGCGCTACGGCGGCGAAGCGTTCTGGTTCGGTCTGTCGGTGTACGACAACCGGTACCGCGACTTCATCGAATCGTTGAGCTTCGTCGGCATCGACAATCAAGGTTTGCAGGTGTTCCAGTCTCGCAATGTGTCCGACGCGCGCATCCGCGGCGCCGAACTGAAGAGCGGCGTGGACTTCGGCAGCTTCAGTGATGCGCTGGCGGGCTGGACGCTGCGCGGCGCGGCGGCCTACGCGCGCGGCGAGGATCGTGGCGACGATACCCCGCTGGATTCCGTCGATCCGCTGCGCGGCAGCCTGGGACTGGCCTACGACCGCGAGCATTGGGGCGCGGAACTGGCCGGTACTTTCGCTGATCGCAAGGACCGGGTTTCGAGCAGCGCGCTGTACCGGCCCGAGGGCTATGCAGTGTTCGATCTGCTCGCGCACTGGCGTTTCCCCGACACCGACGTGCGCCTGAACGTGGGCATGTTCAATCTCGCCGACAAGACATACACCGATTGGGCGGACGTGCCGGGCGTGTCGTCGTCCAGCCGGACGCTGGACCGTTACACCCGTGCGGGCCGGTCGTTCGCGGCCAGCGTTTCCGTCGACTGGTGAGTCATGGCGCTGGACCGGCCCATCGCGGAAAACGGCAGAATGAAAACCAACCGGCGCGATCGGGCGGCGTTGCCGTCCGCCGCCGAACTGGCCTCGCTGGGCACGGTGCTGTGCGTCTACCGCAGTCGCTACGGCGGCGAACTCGCCGGCTGGGCGCAGGCGGTCAGCGCCGAGTCGTGGTGCGGGATCGACAGCGACGGCTGGCACGAATGCCTGCAGTTCCGCGATCGCGGCAGCCAGTGCTGCTGGCGGCTGTATCTGCTGCCGGACAGCGATTTCTTCGCGTGGGAACAATTGAGCGCGCGGCTGCCGCGCGCCGAAGCGCAGCCGTCGCCGGGCGACGGCATCGCCACGCGCCTGTGGCGGCGGATGGCGTCGCGGGTCGGCGGGGAGCGTTGGCTGGCCAGCGTGCTGAGGCTGCACACGATGCCGCAACCGTCGCTGCCGGCATCGATGCCGGTCCTCGCCGCGAGTCTGGCGCCGGTGTCGGTGTTCGGCGCCGATGTGGTGCGCCGCATCGCCAGGATCGAAGGTATCGACAGCGGCGGGCCGCTCGACGACGGCTGCCGCCAGTTCGCGGTGATCGCACCGCCGCAGGTCGCACGCGGCGACGACGCGATGCGCCACGAAGCCATCAACACCATGCACTCGGGCGGCACGCACCACGACGCCGCATTTCCACTGATCCGTTTCCATATGAGGACTTCCGAATGAACCCCAGGACCACGCAGCGTCGGTCAGGTCTGCTGCTCGCATGGCTGCCCGGCATCGTGTTCGCACAAGCGGTAGCGCCAGAAAGCACCCCGGACGTCGCGCGCGACCGCGCTTCGATCCTGGCGATGCAGGGCGAATACGCCGTCGATTTCGCTTTCGACGAAACCGTGCTGCTGCAGCCGGACTACCAGCGCGCGTCGGCGCAGCGCAGCGGCGCGGACGAAGTGGTGATCGTGGTCGAGGACACGCCGACGCGCGTGGTGCTGCAGCACATTCTGGTGGACGCCAAAAACGGACATGTCACCAAACACTGGCGCCAGGACTGGGTGTACGAAGCTGCGCAGCGCTTCGAATTCAGCGCCGACCAGACCTGGACGGTGCGCGCGATCCCGGCCGACGACACCCGCGGCGCGTGGACGCAGTGCGTGTACGAAGTCAGCGACGCGCCGCGTTACTGCGGCACCGGGCGCTGGACCTACGCCGGCGGCATCGCCACGTGGACCAGCGGCGACAGCTGGCGCCCGCTGCCGCGCCGCGAGTACACCAAACGCAGCGATTACAACGCGGTCGATGCCATCAACCGTCACACCATCACGCCTGCCGGCTGGACGCACGAGCAGTTCAACACCAAGGTGCGGCGTGGGCCTGGCGGCGCGCGGATAGAACTCGCGCGCGAGTTCGGCTTCAACGACTACCGCAAAACCATCGGCACCGATTTCGGCCCCGCATATCGCTACTGGAAGGCGACCGCCGGTTATTGGGCCAGGGTGCGGGCGCGCTGGGACGGCTATCTCGGCCGTCCGCCGGGTCTGCATCTGAAGACGGAGATCGACGGCATGGCGATGATCATTCCGCTGTTCACCCAGGCCGGCGAGATCGAAGCCGGCAAGACCGTCGCCGACGCCGAGATCGACAGGGTGTTCGTCGAATGGACGGCGCCTGCCGCACCGGCGAAGGCCGAGGACGCGACTGCGGGACGTTGAGCAGGCTGTCCGTCCGAAGCCTATGCGATTCGGCGGGTGTTGGCGGCCGTCGCCGATGCGTCCGCAAGGTAGACGAATTCCCGCAAGCGAAAAGCAAATCCCCCGTAGCCCCCTTTTCCAAAGGGGGCAAAGCAATGACTGCGTCACGCGATCGGGTGAAGTGGTCGCTGCGGAGAGTCATGGTGAGCGCAGCGCGTGGGGAGCAATCAGTGCCTGGAGAGCAGCGAGGTACGAGTGGCGAAGTGCGCAATGGACTGTTTGCGATCGTCTCAAAACAGCAACTGCGATCCCCCCTTTGAAAAAGGGGGGCAGGGGGGATTTGCTCTTGCTGTTGATCTTTCACACCGACCTGTCGGCAGACCTCAATCCACGCGTGGCGCAGGCGGCGGAACCGGTGGAGCGGGCGGTGCCGGCGGCATCCGCACCGCGCCGTTGCCGTCGTCCTCCCAGGTCTGCACCTGCCCGTCCTTGTCGACCATCACGATCCTGCGATGCGTCAGCTCGGCGACGCCGGGCGCATGCGGGCCGGCGGCTGCCTTGGGCGGCGGCGGCGCAGGCGGTGTCGGCGGCATGGGCGGCATGGGCGGCATCGGCGGGAACGACATCGCTTTCGGCACCTTGAGCTGGATACTGGCGGAGACCCGGTCGCGCAGATATTCCACCGCGACCGTGCTGTCCGCCGGCTTGTCGCGCAGTGCGTCCATCACCGCGCGCGGCGTGTCCACCGCCTTGCCGTCGACGCGTCGGATCACGTCGCCGGCCTGCAACTGCCCCAGCGCCGGGCCGGTGCTGAGCACCAGCACGCCCGTATCCGTGCCGAAATAGCGGCCCAACTGCGCGTCGACCGACGCCAGATTCAATCCGTTCCAGCGGAAGGCTTCGGCCAGACGGTCCTGGCCCATCTCGCATTTCTCGCCGGGCTTGCAGTCGAAGCGGAACACGCTCGCGCTGCGGATCGCGTCCACGTCGTCGAAGGCCGGCAGCGGACGTCCGATCCGCGCTTCCGCCCGCTTGCGACATTCCGCATCGCCGTCCTTGCACTCGATCCGGATCACCCGCCGCTCGCCGGGCCGCTGGCTGGCGTCGTCGCTGCGGAAGACATGGATCTGCGGCGCGGTGCCCATCGCAAGCTGTTGCCCATCGACCAGCCTTTCGACATCGACGCTGTCGGCCCGTATTTCGGTGCGGCCGTCGATCCGGCGCACGATGACGTCGCCGCCTGGACGCATCATCGTGCGCTCGTCGACGAACACCACGATCCGCTCGTCCAGCTTCGGGGTGAGGCTGACCGTGCTTTCGCGGCCGTCGCGGGCGTAGGTGAGTTTCACTGCGGTCTTTTCATCGAGTCCCTGCAACTGCAGGCGCGCGTTGTCGACACGCGCCTCCGGCGTGTCGCCGGCGATGGGTTTACCGGCGATGCGCAGCAGGCGGTCGCCGCTCCTGATGCCGGCGCCTGCCGCCGCGCCGTCGGGCGTGACCCCGGCGATGCGCACGCCGTCGGCGGGATCGGGCGCGAACAGCACGCCGACCACCGGTTTGCGGCCGATGCGCTGCAGGATCACTTCGCATCCGCCTCTCTCCGGATTGTCGGCGCAGAAGCGCTGCCAGCCCGGCAGGTGTTTCGGATCGACCGGGCGCTGTTCGCGCTGGATCGCCCCCATCTGATCGCTCACCGATTGTTGGCCGCGATCGTTGATCGGGTCGCTCGCGCCCGCATGGGCGCAGGTCACGGCCAGCGCCAGGAACAGCGCGGCGCGGGCGGGAAGATCGGGTGCGGTTGGTACGGACGGGCGCATGGCGTGCCTCATGAAGGATGCAGTGGGCGGAAAGAAGTAAACGGATCAGTCGACGCGGACCAGCGCGCCTTCGTAGCGGCGGCCCTGCGCCGACAGCACGCGCTGCTGGGTTTCGAAATCGGTGGCGTGGCGCAAAGTGTCGACGCGCGCCTGCCATAGCGCCCGCTGCTGCAGCGCTTCCAGGCCCGGCTGCGCCAGCTGGGCATCGATCGTCGCCAGCTCCGCATCCAGCGCACCGGCCAGCGCAGCGGCGGGCCCGCTTTCCACGCGGGTGTCGCGGGTCAACGCCAGCAGGGTTTCCAACTGCATGGACGCGGCATACAGCCATTCGAGCGTGGGGCCGGATGCGTCTTCCGAAGCGACCGCAGCGGATTCCGCCGGGGATGTCGCGCTCAACGCTTCGGCGCCGGTCGTGGTCGTGGCGAGCCTGCGCTCGCGGCGAGCATCGTGCCGGCCGCTGCGCTTCGTCTCCGCTGCCGATGACGTTGGCGCCTGCGCGGTCGTAGTCGGGGAAAGCGCTGCGGGTGTCGCGGCAGGCGTTTCGACGACGGAGCGGACATGAGCGGCGTTCGACGGATCCATGCGCGGGGCGACGGCAGCGATCGTCGTGGCGTTGTCGCTGCCGGCATCGCGCAGCGTCCAGGCCAGAGGCAGCGCGGCCAGCGCGCACAAGCCGGCGGCCAGCGCCAGCCAGTGACGATGCCTGCGTTCGGGATGCCCAGGGGCATCGAGTCGAGCGGCGATCTGCGGCCATCGCGGTGCGGATGGAGATTCCAGCGGCAGCGCGGCGAATGCATCGCTCCAGCCGGATGGCGTCGGGTTGCGGAATGCGTCAGCCATGGGCGGCCTCGCGCAAAGAAGGAAGAGAGGGAACAGCGGCCGTGGGTTCGAGCAGTTCGCGCAGCCTGCGACCGCCGCGCGCGAGTTGGGACTTGGAGAAACTCGCGGTGCGCTGCATCAGCGCGGCGATCTCGTCGTGGGTATAGCCTTCGGCGTGATACAGCCACAGCACGGTGCGGGTGTTGGCAGGCAGCGCCTCCAGCGCGCGCTGCAGTCGCGCGGCATCGGCGGCGGCGGGCGGCGGCGGGGTGTGTTCGTCGATCGCGTCGACGTCGTCGAGGTGATCGCCATCCTCGCCGGGACGCCGCCGCCGGCGCAGCGTCATCAGCGCCTCGTTCACCGCGATCTGACGCAGCCATCCCCAGAACGGACTGTGTGCGCCTTCCGCAGTGCCGCGGCCGCGAAACTCGCCGATCCGGTCGATGACCTTGAGCATGGTGTCCTGCAGCACGTCCGCCGCCTGCTCGCGCTCCCCGCAGATCCGCAGCGCCAGCGTGAACACCGGGCGCTCGAACCAGCGGTAGACCTGCTCGAACGCCGCGGGTTCGCCCTGGCGCATGCGTGCGAGCAGCGCGTCCGGGACATCGATGGCGAAACTGGAAGGTCGGCAGGTCATCTCATCGTCTGGATGCGCGGGCGGGCGAAACCGTCGCAGCCGGCCGCCTTCCGGCAGTGCATCGCTATCCTGAGGTACGCCTGGAGCCGGCGGCCGGGCCTATACTGATCCCATTCCAGCAGGGGAGGGTTGCAGATGGGTCCGTTCATCGGTTTCGTGCTCGTCGTCGTTGGCGTCATCGTCTTCTTCAAGGCCGTGCGGATGGTGCCGCAGGGCTACGAATGGACGGTCGAGCGCTTCGGGAAATACGTTCGTACCCTCTCGCCGGGCCTGCATTTCCTGGTGCCGATCTTTTACGGCGTGGGCCGCAAGATCAACATGATGGAGCAGGTGATGGACGTGCCCAGTCAGGACGTGATCACCAAGGACAACGCCGTGGTCAAAGTGGACGGCGTGGTCTATTTCCAGGTGCTGGATGCCGCCAAGGCCGCCTATGAGGTCGCCCAGCTCGAGCTGGCGATCCTCAATCTGGTGATGACCAACATCCGCACCGCGATCGGTTCGATGGATCTCGACGAATCGCTGTCCAAGCGCGACGAGATCAACGCCAAGGTGCTGACCGCGGTGGATCACGCCACCCATCCGTGGGGGCTGAAGGTCAACCGCATCGAACTGAAGGACATCCAGCCGCCGCGCGACCTCATCGCATCGATGCAGCAGCAGAAGATGGCCGAGCAGAACAAGCGCGCCGCGGTGCTGGAAGCCGAGGGCGTGCGCCAATCCGCGATCCTGCGCGCCGAAGGCGAAAAGCAGGCCGCGGTGCTGGAAGCCGAAGGCAAGCGCGAAGCCTCGTTCCGCGAAGCCGAAGCCCGCGAGCGTCTGGCGGAAGCCGAAGCCAAGGCGACGCAGATGGTGTCCGACGCCATCGCCGCCGGCAACGTCAACGCCATCAACTACTTCATCGCGCAGAAGTACATCGAAGCGTTCAAGGCATTGGCCGAGGCGCCGAACCAGAAGTTCATCATGCTGCCGATGGAGTCCGCGGGCATCCTCGGTTCGCTCGCCGGCATCACCGAGCTGGCCAAGGAAGCGCTGAGCCACCAGCAGGCCGGCAAGCCGCCGGCGATCACTCGCAGCGGAGGCTGACCCATGCCGTTCGAGATGCGCTGGGATGTGTTCGCCTGGGCGGTGTTCGCGCTGGTGCTGTTCGCGCTGGAAGTGATGGCGCCGGGCGCGTTCATGCTGTGGCTGGCGTTCGCCGCCAGCGCGGTCTTGGTGGTCGTGTGGGCGGTGCCCGGGCTGTCGTTCCTGTTGCAGGCGGTGCTGTTCGTGGTGCTGGGCGTCGTGTCGATCCTGATCTACCGCAAATGGTTCCGGGGCAACGACGACGCGCCCACCGACCAGCCGACGCTGAACCGGCGCACCGATCAGTTGCTGGGACGGGTGGTGGTGCTGCAATCGGCGATCGAACGCGGCAGCGGCCGGGTGCAGATCGCCGACGCCTACTGGACCGTGAGCGGTGACGATCTGCCTGCCGGCACCAGCGTGCGCATCGTCGGCGCCGACGGTATGGTGCTGAAAGTGGAGGCGGTGGCTTGATCGCTTTGCGGGAATCCGCCAGGAGCATGCCGATCAGGAGCATGCAGATCAGGAGCATGCAGATCAGGAGCATGCAGATGCCGTCGCATACATCCAGGCGCGGACTTGGCAGCGTCATCGCGGTTGCCGCATTCGCATTGGCTTTCGGCGCAACCGCGGCCGAAGGCAATTTGGTCGGCGAAACGATCCCGCCTTATCCCGCTGGGCTCGATGAACTGCAGGGCATCTGCATCGCCGGAGGCCCGTCGCTGGATCGCATCTGCGACTACGGGCTGCAGGTGATCGGCAGACCATCTGCTGATCCGGACCGTGCCGCGCGCCGATCCAACTGCTGGCGTCGCGCAACGTCGAACCCGAGGCCTCGCAAGCGCGGTGGCGGGTGACCGATGCGGTTGCAGTGCCCAAGCCGCGAAAAGGTTACGAGCTACAACTCGGACGTTGCAGGTTTGATCGTATCGATGGTGCGCCCATCGTCGCCTTCGTCCGGCACGGCCACCGCGAGTATTCGCGCGATGTGCTCTGGGCGCGACAGATGGATATCGCCAGCGGCAAATTGCAGCCGGTCGCGATCAAACGGGTCGACTGTCTCAATGAGGGGCTCGGCGTCTAGCATCACCGGCGCACCATGCGCCGGCGTGCGGTGAAAAAACGTCATGAGCGCGTCCGCGCACACGCTGCCGCGCTCTGGGATAATGCCGGCCTTTCCGAACCGGCTCGGCACATGACGCAGAAAACCATCCTCAACGACGCCCACCGCGCGCTCGGCGCCAAGATGGTCGATTTCGGCGGCTGGGACATGCCGATCAGCTACGGTTCGCAGCTCGACGAACACCATCAGGTGCGTCGCGACGCCGGCATGTTCGACGTCTCGCACATGACCGTGGTCGACCTGCGCGGCGCCAACGCCCGTCCGTTCCTGCGCCATCTCGTCGCCAACTCGGTCGACAAGCTGCAGAAGTCCGGCAAGGCGCTCTACACCTGCATGCTCAACCCGCAGGGCGGCGTGATCGACGATCTGATCGTTTATTTCCTCGCCGAGGATTTCTTCCGCCTTGTGGTCAACGCCGCCACCCGGGAGAAGGATCTCGCGTGGATCGGCCAACAGGCCGCCGCATTCGACGTCAGCGTCGCCGAGCGCCCGGAGCTGGCGATGATCGCAGTGCAGGGCCCGAACGCCCGTGAGCGCGTCATCGGCCTGCTTTCCGCCGACACTGCACCCGCCGCTGGAAAGATCGGCAAGTTCGTCGCCACCGAAGCCGTGACGAAGGACGGCACGCCGCTGTTCGTCGCCCGCACCGGCTACACCGGCGAAGACGGGTTCGAGATCGTCGTGCCGCAGGATCGCGCGGTCGCGCTGTGGGAGGCGCTGCTCGCCGCCGGCGTGAAGCCGGCCGGGCTGGGCGCGCGCGACACGCTGCGCCTGGAAGCGGGCATGAATCTCTACGGCCAGGACATGGACGACTCCGTCAGTCCGTACGAAGCGGCGCTGGCGTGGACCGTCGCGCTGGACGCCGATGCCGATGGCCAGCCGCGCGACTTCATCGGCCGCGCCGCACTGGAGGCGCAGAAGGCCGCCGGTGCGCCGCGACAGATGGTCGGACTGGTGATGGACGAGAAAGGCGTGGTGCGTCACGGCCAGACCGTGCTGACCGCCGCAGGCGGCGGCGAGATCCTGTCCGGCACGTTCTCGCCGACGCTGGGCAAAGCGATCGCCTTCGCGCGCGTGCCGGCCGGCGAGCTTGGGGAAGTGCGCGTCGATATCCGCGGCAAGCTTCTGTCCGTGCGCGTCGTCAGGTTCCCGTTCGTGCGCGATGGTGCGAGCCTGCTGCCAGAAATGTCGGCTTGAATGCAGAAACCCGTCGGCTGCCGGGCAGCGTCAGCCGCGCGCGCGGCCTTGACGACGGTTTCAAATCGAGATTTGTCGCGGGCGGGTATTTGATCCGCGCCGTCCCGCTTCTACACTAGCCCTACATTCCCCCATTCCACCGCCACCACACCCCTGCGGAGCCCAAGATGAGCGAGATTCCCGGCGACCTGAAATTCATGAAGTCCCACGAGTGGGCCCGCGTCGAAGGCGACGGCAAGGTCACCGTGGGGATCTCCGATCACGCCCAGGGCCTGCTCGGCGATCTCGTCTACGTCGACCTGCCCGAAGTCGGCGACCGCGTCGAAGCCGGCAATGCCTGCGCTGTCGTCGAGTCGGTGAAAGCCGCTTCCGACGTGTACGCGCCCATCAGCGGCGCCATCGTCGCGGTCAACACCGCGTTGGCCGACAAGCCGGAGACCATCAACGAGGATGCCTACGGCGAAGGTTGGCTGTTCGTGGTCGAGGTCGACGATGCCGACCAGCTCAACGATCTGCTCGCCCCGGACGATTACGCCGAGCTGCTGGAAGACGACGACCACTGATTCCTGTCGCTGCATCCGCCGTGCCCGCGTCATCGGGGCACGCGATCCGCGACCGCCGAAGCCGTCCACGGGAACATGGACGGCTTTTTCTTTGTCGGCGCGGAGCAGACGTCGTCGTACTTAGCCGTTCGGATTCGCGGTTCGACGCATCGCCGAGCGAGCGACGCAAGCGGATCGCCGCCTGTTTCGATGCGTCGGAATGCGTCCGCGCGGATGTCATCGACACTGTTTCGGCGCGCGCGCGATGCGTCGCGGATGGCGCTTATCGCCTTTTCGAGTTCGCGCAAATCCGCGCAATCCGGCTTGTGCAGCGCGAAAAAAAGGTTGCCCGGAAAATCTCCGAAGCGATCCGTTTATCCTTCGGTCGCCGCCGCCGCCGCGTGGCTTCAAGCGCCGCTCGCGGTGGACCTCAACCCTTTCTCGCACAATGGCTCGCAGATAAAACCACTTTAAAAAACGATGTTTCTTTTCTGGCATGCACATGTGGGCCGCGATCGTGCGCGCCCACGACGCAAACGAGTGCGGTGCATTTCTCTTCCGCTACAGAGCGCATTCGAGGGACGGCGCTCGCTTTTTTTCGCGAGGGGTGTTGACAGTTGAAAAAAGCGTGATTAGGTTTCGCTCCAAGTGTCGTCATAGCAGAAGCGAGTGAGTCCGTCCAAGACGAAAAAGCGAAGCACAAACCGATCTTCCACCCGGACTCGCGTTCCGGTGGAACCAGGCTTCCTCTCCGCTGCTGAAAATCGAGTCGTCATCGAGCCGGCAGGCTCGCATCGTTCAACCTGCGGCCGTGCCGGTCCCGGGTTTTCTATTGCCCGGCGCAGGAGCGCCAAGGCAGCGGATCGGGCGATGGCGCTCGCGGACGTTTCCATATCCGGGCATCGCAGATGCGATTCCGGCACAAATCCGTACCGGCTTGCCTAGTGCGACGGCGGTGGGTGGCGGGTCCGACTTCCGCGATCCTGTTGCCGTATGGGCCGTAACACCAATAGTTAGTCCACTGACGAGGAGAGCCATCCCATGGCTGTTAAAAAAGCTGCGAAGAAAACCGCCAAAAAGGCGACCAAGAAAACCGTGAAGAAGGCCGCCAAGAAGGCCGTCCGCAAGACCGCGAAGAAAGCCGCCAAGAAGGTCGTCAAGAAAGCCGCTGCTAAGAAGGTCATTAAAAAGGCAGCGAAAAAGACTGCCAAGAAGACTGCCAAGAAGACTGCGAAGAAGCCCGCCAAGAAAGTCGCTGGCAAGAAGACCGTGAAAAAAGTAGCGAAAAAGACGGCCAAGAAATCTGCTAAGAAAGCCTCCAAGAAACCGGCTAAAAAGGTCGCAAAAAAAAAGGCTAAGAAAGTCGTAAAGCGCACGAAGAAGGCTGCGCCGGCCGCTGTGCCGGCAGCACCCGCACCGATGATGTAAGCAACGCCCTGATCAGCGGTACCCGAAACTCCTTGTCCGCGAGCCCAGGCGGGGAGGGAGTTTTTTTATGCGCTGAACTCAGGTGCTGCAGGTCGGTCCGGGCCTGGTTGCTCCAATATCCACGTCAGCAAGGTCTCTCGAGAAAGACGATAGGCCCTTCTGAAGCAACGGTTTGTTGCTCCCAGCCTCCAGTCCACTACCCCTCTGCCAGTTAGTGCAACATCTTTTCTGTAAAACCCTGCAAGGCGGTTCCGCACGGATGACGGATTTTACAGAAAAGATGTTGCACAACCCGCTAACCTTGCGCACGGGCGTGGAAGTGTTCTTTGCCGATCCGCATAGCCCGTGGCAACGGGGCAGCAATGAGAACACCAATGGACTGCTGCGGCAGTACCTCCCCAAGGGGACGAATCTGGCCGACTACAGCCAAGATCAACTCAACGCCATTGCCCTGAGCCTCAACACCCGTCCACGTAAGCGACACGGCTGGCGCACACCGCTGGAACTTTACAACGCACTGATCGATCTGGACCAAACCCCCAACGGA
>JBKJTC010000168.1:0-4461 GCA_046590925.1 Lysobacteraceae bacterium
GTGGCTTCCTCGCCGGCCGGCGGCGCTTTCAACAGCTCGATGACCTCGGCGGGCTGCTGCGCGGTGAGCGGCAGCGGCGGGATGCCGAGCGCAGCGCGTTCGGCGACATGGTGGCGATAGGCTGCGAGCATCTGATGACTCCTGGTGTCGGTCGTACTTGGAAATGTGGAATAGCTTAGAAGGTATCGCAGCGGCTTCAGACTGTCGGAACGATCAGCTTGAGGCCTTTGAAATAGTCGCGGAAGAAACGGTCGTCGCGGGTGATCAGGCCATTGCACTGCAGCATGGCATGGGCGCCGATCAGGAAATCCGGCGCGGCGCGGCGCGTGCTGTCTTGCGGCTGGCCGTCGTTGCGTTGCCGATAGCGGCGCTGCATCTCGCCCGCGCGCAGCGCCGACTTGGCTTCCAGCGGGCTGAAACGGATGCTCATGTCTTCCAGCACCGCCAGTGCCTCGGCGCCGTCGCGCAGCGCGCCGCAGATCTCGGCCAGCGCCACATCGCAGACCACCACCGGGCCGGCGCTCAGGCATTGGCGCAGACAGGCTTCGGCGGCATCGGCGTGCGGGCCGTCGGCCAGCAGATCGATCAGGACGGGGGAATCGATCGCGATCATGTCGAGGATGCGGAACCGTCGTTGTCGGCAGCGGACCCACGACCGGCCTGCCCACGCACCGCCTGTATCGCCGCATCGGTGGAATCGAAACCGTCGAGCTTGAACCGGCCGCGGGCGCGGGAGATGGCGTCGTCGACGCTTTTGCGCAGCACGATCCGGCTGCCTTCCAGCTCGACCTTCAGTACGCTGCCCTTGGTCAGCCCCAGCGCATCGCGGACGGCTTTGGGCAGGGTGATCTGGCCACGCTCGGCGACTGTTGCTTCCATCGGGCGATCCTCTTGCGGTATGCGGAAATGATACATACTTATCCGCGCATACTCTACCGTCGATGCGATTCGCCTCCATGATGCGGGGGTCCGGTCGGAGACGCCAACAGCGTCGGTCGGTGGATAATCGCGACAAACAGGCTGTTGAAGACAGCCTGTCAGCGCAGCCAAGGATGGTTGCGACAGCGGAGCAAGCGCGTAAGCGATTGATTCGCTGTGAGCCAGTCCGGACATGTACCGGACCGGCGACTTGAAAAACGTACAGGATGTGCATTTTTCAACATGCAGCCAGCCCCCTCCCCCAGGAGCACCGCCATGCACGATTCCTTCGCCACCCGCAGCCGCCTCGACGTCGACGGGCGTTCCTTCTTTTATTACAGCCTTCCGAAACTCGCCGAACGCTTCGCGTCCGACGCCGACTCCGGCACCACGCTGGATCTGGCGAAGCTGCCCTATGCCATGAAGGTGCTGCTGGAGAATCTGCTGCGGCATGAGGACGGCGTCAGCGTACTGCCCGCGCATATCGAAGCGGTCGCCCGCGGGGACGCCGAGGAGGATCCCGACACCGAAATCGCGTTCATGCCGGCGCGGGTGGTGCTGCAGGACTTCACCGGCGTGCCCTGCGTGGTCGACCTGGCAGCGATGCGCGACGCAGTCGAAGCGCTGGGCGGCGATCCGGGCCAGATCAATCCGCTGATTCCGTCGGAACTGGTCATCGATCATTCGGTGCAGGTCGACGTGTTCGGCAAGCGCGAAGCGCTGGATCTCAACGGCCAGATCGAGTTTTCGCGCAACAGGGAACGCTACAGCTTCCTGCGCTGGGGCCAGAAAGCCTTCGCCAACTTCGATGTGGTGCCGCCGAATACCGGCATCGTCCACCAGGTGAATCTGGAACACCTCGCACGCGTGGTCATGGAACGGGAGGTCGATGGCGAAACGTTCGCATTCCCCGATACCGTCTTCGGTACCGACAGTCACACCACGATGATCAACGGCATCGGCGTGCTCGGCTGGGGCGTGGGCGGCATCGAGGCCGAGGCGGCGATGCTGGGACAGCCGTCGTCGATGCTGATTCCGCAGGTGGTGGGCTTCAGGCTTACCGGCAAAATGCCGGAAGGCGCCACCGCCACCGACCTGGTGCTGACCGTCACCCAGATGCTGCGCAAGCTCGGGGTGGTGGGCAAGTTCGTGGAATTCTTCGGCGACGGCCTGCAGCACCTGCCGCTGGCCGACCGCGCCACCATCGCCAACATGGCGCCCGAATACGGCGCGACCTGCGGGATTTTCCCGATCGACGCCGAATCGCTGACCTATCTGCGCCTGTCCGGCCGCAGCGAAGCCCAGATCGCGCTCGTCGAGGCCTATGCCAAGGCGCAAAGCATGTGGCACGACGCCGACACGCCGGACGCGAGCTACTCGGCCACGCTCGAACTGGACCTCGCCACGGTCAAGCCTTCGTTGGCCGGGCCGAAGCGGCCGCAGGACCGTGTGCTGCTGGAGGCCGTGCAGGCGGATTTCCACGCGAACCTGGTCGGCCTGATCGCCTCGCGCAAACCGCCGCGCGAGGAAACCACGCGCATGGACGCCGAGGGCGCCGCACAGCCGCAGGCCGAACACCTTGCGGCCAAGCCGAGGGCCAAGATCCGCATCCGCGACACCGATTGCGAGCTCACCGACGGTTCGGTGGTGATCGCCGCGATCACCTCCTGCACCAATACCTCCAACCCGGCGGTGATGCTGGGCGCCGGCCTGCTCGCGCGCAATGCGGTCGCGAAAGGCCTGAAATCCATGCCCTGGGTGAAAACCTCGCTCGGCCCGGGCTCGCTGGTGGTCACCGATTATCTGGAGAAAGCCGGCGTGCTCGCGGACCTGGAGGCGCTGGGTTTCTTCGTGGTCGGTTATGGCTGCACCACCTGCATCGGCAATTCCGGCCCGCTGCCGGATGAAGTATCGAAGGCCATCGCCGAGGGCGACCTGGCCGTCGCCTCGGTGTTGTCGGGCAACCGCAACTTCGAGGGCCGCATCCATTCCGAAGTGAAGATGAACTATCTGGCCTCGCCGCCGCTGGTGGTGGCTTACGCGCTGGCGGGCACGGTCGACATCGACATGACCAAAGAACCGCTGGGTTTCGGCACAGATGGCCAGCCGGTGTTCCTGCGCGATATCTGGCCCAGCAACAAGGAAATCGGCGACACGATCGCCGCCACCGTCGGCCCGGAGATGTTCGCGAAGAACTACGCCGAGGTGTTCAAGGGCGACAGCCGCTGGAACCAGATCGAATCGCCCGATGGAGAGTCGTACCGCTGGGACGAAACCTCCACCTACATCAAGCACCCGCCCTACTTCGAAGGCATGACGATGCATGTCGGCGCCATCGACGACGTCCACGGCGCGCGTATCCTGGGCCTGTTCGGCGATTCGATCACCACCGACCACATCTCCCCCGCCGGCAACATCAAAGCCGACTCGCCGGCCGGCGCATTCCTGCAGTCGCGCGGCGTGGCGCCCGCGGATTTCAACAGCTACGGCTCGCGCCGCGGTAACGACGACGTCATGGTGCGAGGCACTTTCGCTAACATCCGGATCAAGAACCTGATGCTGGGCGGCGAGGAAGGCGGCAACACCCTGCACTACCCATTCGACGGCAGCGGCGCCCCCGAAAAACTGTCGATCTACGACGCCGCGATGCGCTACAAGGCCGATGGCGTGCCGCTGGTGGTGATGGCCGGCAAGGAATACGGCACCGGCTCCAGTCGCGACTGGGCCGCCAAAGGCACCAATCTACTCGGTGTGAAGGCGGTGATCGCCGAAAGTTTCGAGCGCATCCATCGCTCCAATCTGGTGGGCATGGGCGTGCTGCCGTTGCAGTTCGAGGACGGCCAGAACGCGCGGACGCTCGGCTTCGACGGTTCCGAAATCATCGATATCGCCGGCCTGGAGGATGGCGCGGGCAAAATCGCGACCGTCGTCGCCCGCCGCGCGGACGGCCACGAGCGCCTATTCCGCGCGCGGATCCTGCTGCTCACGCCCAAAGAGGTCGAATATTTCAGGCACGGCGGCATCCTTCACTACGTCCTGCGGCAATTGGCCTCGAAGAAAGCCGGTTGACCGCATGTTGATGGTCCAGGCGACGGGAAACTTCCTGCCCGTTGCATACGGTGGCGTCTTGCGGCCCCATAGAGCCTATGCTCCAATCAAGGAAGACAACACAGAGCCGCAATCCAGCGGCCTAACAGGTGGAGGGGCCTAATGAATCTCGATCGTCCGTGGCTTGCGAGCTATCCCGCAGGTGTACCTCAACAGATCGACCCGGACGAGTTCTCCTCGATCGTGGCGGTGCTGCAATCGTCGCTCGAAAAATATCGCGACCGCCCTGCGTTCTCCAACATGGGACGCACGATCACCTATGCGGAGGTCGACGAGTACAGCAAGCAGTTCGCCGCCTATCTGCTGGGCGAACTGAAGCTCAAGAAGGGCGATCGCGTCGCGATCATGATGCCGAACGTGGCGATCGGGTACTGCAGGCAGTTCGGCATCATGATCGCGACGCGATCGCCCTTCTTGAGCTTCAGTTCGCCCAGC
>JBKJTC010000279.1:0-9771 GCA_046590925.1 Lysobacteraceae bacterium
GTGCCGGCGTCCTTGATGCCGGTGAGGTGCTGGATCGCGCCGCTGATGCCGATCGCGATGTACAGCTCGGGGGCGATGATCTTGCCGGTCTGGCCGACCTGCATTTCGTTCGGCACGTAACCCGCATCCACCGCGGCGCGCGAAGCCCCGACGCCGGCGCCGAGTTTGTCGGCGAGGTCGTAGATGATCTTGAAGTTCTCGGCGGAACCCACGCCGCGGCCGCCGGAGACCACGCGGCTGGCGCTTTGCAGGTCCGGGCGGTCGGATTTGCCGGCGGCCAGGCCGATGTAACGGGTGTGGGCGGGCAGGGTGGCATCGGCAGACAGCGCTTCGACGGGGGCGGCGCCGTCGCGGGCGGCTTCGGGCCAGGACGCGGTGCGCACGGTGGCGACCACGACCTGATCGGCGGCGGCTTCGACGGTGATGATGGCGTTGCCGGCGTAGATCGGGCGCTTGAAGGTGTGGCTGCCGACGACGGCCATGATGTCGGACACCTGCGATACGCCCAGCAGAGCGGCGACGCAGGGCATCAGATCCTTGCCGAAGGTGGTGCTGGGGCCGAACACGTGGCTGTAGCCGGCGGCGACCTGCGCGATCTGCGGCGCCAGCATCTGGGCGATGGCGTTGGCGTTGGCGGCGTTGGTCACGGTCAGCACTTTGGCGACGCCAGCGATCTTCGCGGCTTCGGCGGCGACGCCGGCCGGGTCCGCGGCCAGGACCACGATGTCGATGGCGTCCGGATTCAGAGCTTTCGCGGCCGACACGCATTTCGCGGTGGACGCATTGAGTTTGCCGTCGAGATGTTCGGCAACGATGAGGACTTTGGGCATTTCGGTTTCCTCGTAGGGCGGGTCTTGCACCCGCCATTGTGGAATTTCGGATTGCGATGGATGCGGATCGAAGCGGCCTCGGTCATCGCAACCCTTCATCGGATTGGTTGCGATGGCGGGTACGAGACCCGCCCTACAGCAACCCCTTCGCTTTGAGTGCGGCGACCAGTTCGGCCGCGTCCTTCACCATCACACCCTTGCTGCGTTTGGCCGGCGGCGCGTAGTGGGTGGTTTTCAGGGTGTCGCCGGATTCCACGCCCAGATCGGCGAACTGGATCGTCTCCAGCGGCTTGCTCTTGGCTTTCATGATGTCCGGCAGCTTGATGAAGCGCGGCTCGTTCAGGCGCAGGTCGGTGGTGATCACCGCCGGCAGATCGACTTCCAGCGTTTCCAGGCCGGCGTCGACTTCGCGCACCACCGTGGCCTTGCCGTCGGCAATGTCCAGCTTGCCGGCGAAGGTCGCCTGCGGGCGGCCCCAGAGCGTGGCCAGCATCTGGCCGGTCTGGTTGGCGTCGTCGTCGATCGCCTGCTTGCCCAGGATCACCAGATCGGGCTGTTCGCGTTCGATCAGCTTGAGCAGGGCGCGGGCGGCCGTGAGCGGCTGCATGCCGGCATCGCTGACGATGTGGACGGCGCGGTTCGCGCCCATCGCCAGACCGTTGCGCAGATGCGGCTGGGCGTCGGCCGGGGCGATGGTGACCACCACCACTTCGGTGGCGATGCCCTTGTCGCGCAGGCGCAGGGCTTCTTCCAGCGCGATCTCGTCGAAGGGATTGGGCGACAGCTTGACGCCGTCGGTGATGACGCCGGATCCGTCCGGCTTGACCTGGATGCGGACGTTGTAGTCCACCACGCGCTTGTAGCCGACGAGAATCTTCATCGTTCGGAGTGTCCTGGGAGCGGAAGAGGGACCGGACGATGTTCGGCGTCCGGCCAAGACGTGAATTTTAGCGGTTCGGCGGGGTTGCTGCGACCCGACGCGGGCGGCGAGCCTCCGGCGGCCTCGATCAGTCCGCTTTCAGGCCGCTTTGATGAGATCGGCCGCGCGCTCCGCGATCATGATCGTCGGCGCGTTGGTGTTGCCGCCGATCAGGCAGGGCATGACCGAGGCATCGATCACGCGCAGGCCTTCGACGCCATTGACGCGGAGCTGCGGGTCGACCACGGCGTCGGCGTCGCTGCCCATCCGGCAGGTGCCGACCGGGTGATAGACGCTTTCGGCCTTGGCGCGGACGAATTCGGCCAGTCCGGCATCGTCCAGATCGGCGCGCGCCGGGAAGATCGGGGTGCCGCGATACCGGTCGAACGCCTTCTGCGCCAGGATCTCGCGCGACAGCTTCGCGCACTCGACCATCATCTTCAGGTCGAAGCCTTCCGCGTCGCCGAGATAGTTGGCTTCGATCCGCGGCTTGTCGCCGGCGCGGTTGCTGACCAGCGACAACCGGCCGCGGCTGCGTGGGCGCAGGAAACAGGCGTGCAGGGTGTAGCCGTCGCCCGGCAGGCGGTTGCGGCCGTGGTTGTCCAGCATCGCCGGCACGAAATGGAACTGGATGTCGGCGCGATCGTCCGGCGCCAGCGCCGAACGCGCGAAACCGCCGGCTTCGGCGACATTGCTGGTGCCCGGGCCTCGGCGGCCGCGCAGGTAATAGTCGAAAGCGGTTTTGATGTCGCTGATGCGGTCGTAGGTCACCCGTTCGGTCGAATGGAACAGGGTGCAGATGTCGAGGTGGTCCTGCAGATTGCCGCCGACGCCGGCGCGGTCGGCGACGACCGCGATCCCGTGCCGGCGCAACTCGTCGGCCGGGCCGATGCCCGACAGCATCAGCAACTGCGGCGAATTGATCGCGCCGCCGCTGATAATGACTTCGCGCGCCGCCGGCTGGTGGAAGGCCTGACCGCGCATGGCGTAGGTGACGCCGCTCGCGCGCTGGCCGTCGAAGGTGATGCGGTTGACGACGGCGCCGGTGTGCACGGTGAGGTTCGGCCGCTGGCGGACCGGATTCAGGTAAGCCAGCGCCGCCGAGCAGCGCGCGCCTTCGCGCTGTGTCACTTGGTAGAAACCGACCCCGTCCTGCTCCGCGCCGTTGAAGTCGGGGTTGTGGGCGAGGCCGATCTGCCGGCTGGCATCGATGAATACCTGCGACAGCGGGTTGGTGTAGCGCAGGTCGGACACGCTGAGCGGACCGTCGCCGCCGTGGAAGGTGTCGGCGCCGCGGACGTTGCCTTCGGACTTTCTGAAATAAGGCAGGACGTTGTCCCAGTGCCAGCCGGTCGCGCCCAGCGCGGCCCAGTCTTCGTAATCGCCGGAGACGCCGCGGATGTAGCACATCGCATTGATCGAACTGGACCCGCCCAGCACCTTGCCGCGCGGCCACCACAGCGCGCGCTGGTGGAGATGGGGTTCGGCGGCGGTGTTGTAATCCCAGTTCACGCCTTTCTGGTTGCCCAGTTTGGCCACGCCGGCGGGCATGTGGATGAAGGGATGCCAATCGCGCGGACCCGCTTCCAGCAGCAGCACTTTGACCGTGGAGTCCTCGCTCAGGCGGTTGGCGAGCACGCAGCCCGCCGAACCGGCGCCGATGATGATGTAGTCGAACACGCGTAGACCTTATGAAATCGTGTGCAGGCGACACTATGCCCGCAGCCTAGAGCAATTGCTCTGTGGGCGGATCGGGCGTTCGCGGGGCGGCAAATCCAGGGATCGCCCGCCGCATTGGCTGGCACCGTCGGCCTGCTAGAGTGGCGCCTCCGCATTGCACAGGTGGATGGCGGATGCCGCCGCAGCCCGAAATGGACTCCGCGAAAGACTCCGCACAGCCGGCCAGCGTGCTGCGGGGGCTCCGACAGGAACTGGCCGAATCGCCGCCGCTGTGGTGGGCGCTGCTGTATTTCTTCAGCCTGTTGTGCGGCTACTACGTGCTGCGCCCGGTGCGCGATGCGATGGCCGCGTCCGGCGATATCGCGGCCGTCTTCCCCGACGCCTGGACCGCCTGGGCGCTCAGCCATGGCTTCGCGCTCAAGGACTTCGTCCTGCAGGTACTGTTCACCGGCACCTTCGTGTCGATGCTGTTGCTGCAGCCGCTGTACGGCGCGCTCGTATCGCGCTACCCGCGCCGGGTCTTCCTGCCGGCGCTGTATCTGATCTTCATCGTCTGTCTGATCGGCTTCTGGTGGATCTTCGATCGGAACGTCTCCGGCCGCGGCGCTCTGTTCTTCGTGTGGACGGCGGTCTTCAACCTGTTCGCGGTCTCGGTGTTCTGGAGCTTCATGGCCGACGTGTTCGACAACGAACACGCCAAGCGCGTCTACGGCTACATCGGCGCCGGCGGCACCCTCGGCGCGCTGCTGGGGCCGTCGATCACCAGCCTGCTGGTGAACCGCATCGGCGTGGGCTCGCTGCTGCTGGTGTCGGCCGGATTCCTGATGGTGTGCCTGCTGTGCATCGTGCGCCTGCGGCCATGGGCGCGGCAGCGCGAACAGCGCAGCGGTCAGGTGGTCGATGGCGCGATGGGCGGATCGATGTGGGCCGGGTTCAAGCTGGTGGCGAACGATCCTCTACTGCGCGGTCTCGCGCTGCTGATGTTCTTCGGCGTGGGCGTCGGCACGCTGCTCTACAACGAGCAGGCCGCGATCGTGAAGCAGTTCTATCCCACGTCGGAGGCGGCAACCAGGTATTACGCGCGGATCGATTTCCTGATCAACTTGTCCACGATCCTGATCCAGGTGTTCCTCACGCGCTGGCTGCTGCGGCGCTATGGCGTCGGGCCGGTGCTGTTGATTCCGGCTTTCGCCATCACGTTCGGCTACTGCCTGCTGGCGATGTCGCCGCTGCCGCTGCTGGTGGCGGCGGTGCAGATCGCCACGCGTTCGGGTGAATTCTCGCTGGGCAAGCCCGGCCGCGAGACCTTGTACACCCGGGTCGATCGCGAGGCGCGCTACAAGGCCAAGGCCTTCATCGATACCGCGGTATACCGCGGCGGCGACCTGACCTATGTTTGGCTGCACAAATGGCTGGCGACGTTCGGCAGTCGTGTCGTGTTCGCCGCGGGTATCGGCATCGCCATCGCCATGAGCTTCAGCGCGTGGCAGGTGATCCGCGCGCAGCGCAAACTGCCGCAGTGATGCCTGCGGTCGACGCGTCCGCTGCACAGTGCTTCTTCGTTTACTGACAGGAGTCTTGCCGATGTCGTCGATCGCCGTTGCACTGATCGTGCTGGTCGCGCTGCTGCATGTCTATTTTCTCGTCCTCGAAATGTTCCTGTGGACGAAGCCGCTGGGCATGAAGGTGTTCCGCAATACGCCGGAGAAAGCCGATACCACGAAGGTGCTCGCCGCGAATCAGGGGTTGTACAACGGGTTCCTCGCTGCCGGCCTGCTGTGGGCCGCGTTCGCCGGCAAGGTCGATGTCGCGCTGTTCTTCCTGGGTTGCGTCGTCGTCGCGGCGCTGTACGGCGCCTACAGCGTCAGCAAGCGCATCTTCTACGTGCAGGGCGTGCCGGCGATTGCGGCGATCGTGGCGGTGCTGCTGGGCTGATCACCCCTGTCGGCATATTTCAATCCAAGAAGATGAAGCTAGCCAATCAGCCCCATCCAGATCGAAATCGTAATTTGGAACGGTCAGGTCGTCGGTTGTTCGTAGGCTGGGCTGAGCGCAGCGAAGCCCAGCATCGCACCGAGCCAGCCGCATGCTTCGCCATAGGCTGGGCTGGGCTTCGCTGGGTTCAGCCCAGCCTACGATCGATCTTGCGTTCGATTCACCGCGCGGGGCGCGGCGACATCCACATCGAGATCGTCGCCCGGAACACCACGTCGCCGGCGTCGTCGGTCAACACCACGTCCACCGGCAGCGGATAGCCGATGTCGGCCGCGACGATCGGGATCGCCGGTGTGGCCACGCCGCGGATTGTGCCCATCCCTTTCTTCACGTATTCGACGGTCATGCCCTTGGGAATCCAACGCATCGAATCGGGCAGGCTGACCTCGGTCATCATCCCGCCGACCAGTTCCGCGAGGTTGCACATCGCGATCGCGTGCACGCTGCCGATGTGGTTGGTGATGGCGCGATGGCGGCGCAGGCGTGCGACGCAGCGGCCGGGTTCCAGCACTTCGATCAGCGGCGAGATGCTGCCGAAGTAGGGCGCCTTGAAGCAGATGGTGCGGGTGAACAGCCATTGTCCGGCGGGCCAGCGGCGCATGCGTTCGTAGAGGGCGAGGGTCTTGTTGGCCATCGTGCGGTCCCTTGGATGTCCGATGAACTCGAAAAAAAAAGAACGCCGGGGGTGGCCCGGCGTTCGTGTGGTCGATGCGGTACGGCTTGTGTGGCCCGCCTTATGCCGCTTCGCGATGCGCGCTCGGCTTGGCATTGTCGATGTAGCCGGCCGAACGCAGTTCCCACGACTCGAAGTCGTCGACCATGATCGTATCCAGCGTCATCTCGCGCAGCTCATCCAACTGCTTGCGCTCTTCCGCGGTGATCCAGCCTTCGCGCACGCCCTCGTCGAGCTGGGTCTTGAAGTCCAGCGCTTCGATGTCGCTGTTCTTGAGCGCCTTGAGGAACTTCCGCTCCACCGGCTCGGCCAGGATCATCTTCGGCAGATAGCTGTTCACGCGGCCGGCCGGGTTGTTCTCGCAGGGCTCCAGGAACATGTCGCTGGCAAGGCGGTCGCGGGCTTCGCACGGCGTCATCAGCAGGCTGGCGGCGCGGTGGCCCAAGCGGTCGCTCGGCGCTTCCGCGCGACGGCCCCACGGGAAGATCACCAGCCACAGCAGCCAGCCGACCGGACGGATCGGGAAGTTGCGCAGCGCGCCGGACAACGCCAGCTCGATGCGGTGGATCGCATCGTGGAAGGCCCATGCCAGCAGCGGGTGATCGCCGACCGGACGGCCCTGGTCTTCGTAACGCTTCAGCATCGCGCTGGCGATGTACAGGTGGCTGAGCACGTCGCCGAGGCGGCCGGACAGCGATTCCTTGAACTTCAGCTTGCCGCCGAGCAGCAGCATCGAGGTGTCGGCCATCACCGCCAGCGCCGCCGAGTAGCGGTTGAGCTTGCGATAGCAGCGGCGGGTGTATTCGCCGCCCGGCGTGGTGCCGATGCGCGAGCCGGTCAAACCGAACCACCACGCACGCACCGCATTGGAGATCGCATAGCTGATGTGGCCGAACAGCGCGCTGTCGAACTGGTCGATGCGCTGCTTGGGATCTTCCAGCTGCGCCGATTTCATTTCCTTCATCACCCACGGGTGACAGAGGATCGCGCCCTGGCCGAAGATCATCAGGCTGCGGGTCATGATGTTCGCGCCCTCGACCGTGATCGCGATCGGCGACGCCTGCCAGGCGCGACCGGCGTAGTTGCGCGGGCCGAGGATGATGCCCTTGCCACCGTGGATGTCCATCACGTCGCGCGAGACTTCGCGGCCCATCTCGGTGCAGTGATATTTGGCGATGGTGGACGGCACCGCAGGATGTTCGCCGCGTGCGACCGCGGCCGCGGTGGCTTCGGCCAGCGCGCTGCAGGCGTAGGCGCGGCCGGCGATGCGGGCCAGCGCTTCTTCCACGCCTTCGAAGCGACCGATCGACAGACCGAACTGCTTGCGGATGCGTGCGTAGGCGCCGGTGACGATCGCACCCATCTTCGAACCGCCGCTGGCGGTGGAGGGCAGGGTGATGGAACGGCCGATCGACAGGCATTCCATCAGCATGCGCCAGCCTTGGCCGGCGTAGTCTTCGCCGCCGATCAGCTGGCTCAACGGCACGAACACGTCCTTGCCGATGATCGGGCCGTTCTGGAACGGCGTGTTCAGCGGGAAATGACGGCGACCGATCTCAAGCCCGGCGGTGTCGCGCGGCACCAGCGCCAGCGAAATGCCGATGTCCTTCTTGTCGCCCAGCAGGCCGTCCGGGTCGTACATGCGGAACGCGACGCCGATGAGCGTGGCGACCGGCGCCAGGGTGATGTAGCGCTTGTCCAGCGTGAGGGGGATGCCCAGCACGCTGGCGCCGTTCCATTCGCCCATGCCGACGATGCCGTAATCGGGGATGGAGGTGGCGTCGGAGCCGGCGAACGGGCCGGTCAGCGCGAAGCACGGGATTTCGCGGCCATCGGCGAGGCGCGGCAGGTAATGGCGCTTCTGTTCTTCGGTGCCGTAATGCATCAGCAGTTCGGCCGGCCCCAGCGAATTGGGCACGCCAACGGTGGAGCTGAGCACGGACGAGATCGGCGCCAGCTTCTGGATGACCTTGTGGTTCATCAGCGCCGAGAAACCGAGGCCGCCGTATTCCTTCGGAATGTTCAGGCCGAAGAATTTGTGCTGTTTCACGTAGTCCCAGATCTGCGGCGGCAGATCGGCGCGGACGTGGGTGATTTCCCAGTCGTTGGTGATCCGGCACAGGTCTTCGACCGGGCCGTCGAGGAAGGCCTGCTCCTCGGCGCTGAGCATCGGCCGGGGCAGCGACAGCAGCTTGTCCCAGTCCGGCTTGCCCGAGAACAGTTCGCCCTCGAAGCCCACCGTGCCGGACTCCAGCGCGGTGCGCTCGGTGTCGGACAGCGGCGGCAGCAGCTTGGTGTAGAACTTCAGCAGGGTGGAGGTGATCAGCGCCTTGCGCAGCGGCGCGATCAGCATCGGCACGGCGACCAGCAGCATCAGGCCGGCGGCGACCACGGTGGCGGTCTGATGCGCCCCCAGCAGCCAACAGCCGACCAGCAGGGTGGCGGTGATCGCGGCCCAGATCGCCAGTCGCAGGCGGTGGTAGGCGCAGAACCCGGTGGCGATCAAAAGGACGAGAAAAGGAGCGAGGTATTGGATGGCGATGCTCATGAGGCGCTCCGGCGAGCCTGTGCTCGGCGTATGAACTGTATTGGGAAGGCGGGACTGACAGTGCGTGCTGACTAGAGCTTTGTTGACCAGGTCGTGTTGACCAGGGCGTGCTGACAGGTGTGGCCCGCAGGCCGTTCCATACGCAGCAGTATGGGTTTGCCTCTTCGCCGTTGTCAATGTGCCTCAGCGATTCGGGACGCTTCTTGATCGTGGGATTGCAATCGTAGTCACACGATACTTTTCCAAGCCGTTCCGTATGGTTACACTACTGGCATGAATGACATCGCCATCAAAACCGAACGCAACGGCCGCCTCAGCGCGGAAGACTGGGCGCAGGCCGCCCTCGACATGATTGCCGAGCAGGGTGTGGCCGCGGTGGCGGTCGAGCCGCTGGCACGGCGGCTGGGCGTGACCAAGGGCAGCTTCTATTGGCACTTCCCGTCGCGCGACGCGCTGCTGCTGGCAGCGCTCGAGCGCTGGGAGGTGGTGGAACAGGAAACCGTGTTCGGCCAGCTCGAGGCCGTTCCCGATCCGCGCCAGCGCTTGCGCGCGTTGTTCCAGCTGGTGGCGCATGAAGTGAAGTCGCACGTCATCTACAGCGAACTGCTGAAGGCACTCGACCATCCCGCGGTGCAACCGGTGATCGGCCGCGTGTCGCAACGCCGCCTCGAATACCTGACCGCGTCGTTCCGGCAGACCGGGCTCAGCCGGACCGAGGCGCAGCATCGCGCCCGCCTCACCTATGCCGCCTATGTCGGCTTCCTGCAGCTCAACCTGCAGTTGCACCAGGCGCGCATGCCGCAGGAAGAATTCGAGGCCTACGTCGAGCACCTGTCATCGACGCTGGTGCCGGCCTAGACGAAGGGGCGGGCCCGGCATCGTCGCGGAGGCGCGCAAGCGTGCTGGCCTGCGCGGCAGGGGTTCCGCGTTGGCTGCGGTAGAGAAAGGGGGCGGATCAATCGGACGCCAGCGCCGGCAACGACTCCGCGGCCGTGCGATACGAGGCTTCCCAATCCCCGAACCGGCGCGTGTTCCACTCGATCGTGTTGCTGATGTCCCGGCCGAAATGCTGCTGCACCAGCGCCTTTTCGACTTCACGGCGCGCGGGATCGAACGACAAGCCGGG
>JBKJTC010000111.1:0-36989 GCA_046590925.1 Lysobacteraceae bacterium
ATGGCGGTATCGCGGCCCACGCAGTGCAACCCGGAAACGCCATGTTTGAAAAGATCCTGATTGCCAACCGCGGCGAGATCGCCTGTCGGGTCATCCGCACCGCACGCACCCTCGGCATCCGCACCGTCGCGGTGTACTCCGAGGCCGATGCCGACGCGCAGCACGTCCGCCAGGCCGACGAGGCCTACTGCATTGGCGGGCAGCGCCCGCAGGAGTCGTACCTGCGTGGCGACGCCATCATCGAGGTGGCCAGGAACGCCGGTGCACAGGCGATCCATCCGGGTTACGGGTTCCTCAGCGAGAACGCCGACTTCGCCGACGCTGTGGAAGCGGCCGGCATCGTCTTCATCGGCCCGAAAGCGGCGTCGATGCGCAAGATGGGCAGCAAGGCCGGCGCCAAGGAACTGATGCAGGCCGCCGGCGTGCCGGTGGTGCCGGGCTACACCGGCGAGGATCAGTCGCCGGATGTGCTGCATCGCGAAGCCGATGTGATCGGTTATCCGCTGATGATCAAGGCCGCGCACGGCGGCGGCGGCAAGGGCATGCGCATCGTGCGCGACACCGACGAGTTCCTGGCGAATCTGGAAAGCTGTCAGCGCGAGGCGCGCAACGCCTTCGGCCGCGACCGCGTGCTGCTGGAACGCTACGTCGAGAAGCCGCGGCATATCGAGATCCAGATCTTCGGCGATGCGCACGGCGACGTGATCCATCTCAACGAACGCGAATGCTCGGCGCAGCGCCGCTATCAGAAAGTGCTGGAGGAATCGCCTTCGACCTTCCTCACCCCCGAACTGCGCGCAGCGATGGGCGCGGCGGCGGTGCAGGCCGGGCATGCGATCGACTACCAGAACGCCGGCACCGTGGAGTTCATCGTCGGACAGGACGGGAAGTTCTACTTCATGGAGATCAACACCCGCCTGCAGGTGGAACATCCGGTCACCGAATATGTCACCGGCCTCGATCTGGTCGAATGGCAGCTGCGCGTCGCCGCCGGCGAGCGTTTGCCGAAAGCGCAGCACGAGATCGCGCAGCGCGGCCACGCCATCGAAGTCCGCTTGTATGCGGAAGACCCGGAAGCCGGCTTCCTGCCGGGCTCCGGCAAGCTCACGCGGCTGCGCCTGCCCGCGGCCGACGCGCACACGCGCATCGATGCAGGCGTGGTCGAAGGCGATACCGTCACCATTTTCTACGACCCGATGATCGCCAAACTCATCGTCTGGGACGAAGACCGCCCGCGCGCCCTCGCCCGCCTGCGCGACGCGCTGGCGCAGTGCGTGATCGATGGCCCGAAATCGAATATCGCGTTCCTCGAACGCCTGATCCGCCAGCCCACCGTGGTCGGCGCGACCATCGACACCGGCACGCTGGACCGCGATCTCGACGGCTTCATGCCCAGACCCGCCGACGCGGCCCGCGTGCGCGACGCGCGCATGGCGGCGGCGGTGGCGACGCTGCTGCTGGAAGAAGCGCAGACCCGCACCGCCGCCACCGCCAGCGCCGATCCCACGTCGCCGTGGGCCGTGGCCGACGGCTGGCGCCTGGGTCACGGCGGCCAGCGACGCCTGGCGCTGGACGACGGCAACGACTGCCACGTGCTCACCGCGCATGGCTACGGCGGCGATTACCGGCTGCAGGACGACGCGGGCAGCGTCGTCGTGCAGGGCGCGCGACTGCAGGCCGGCACGCTGTTCGCGCGCTTCGACGGCGAAGGCCGGCGCCTGCGTCTGGACGCGGATGATAGTTCCGGCGCATCCTCGCGCGTGGACCTGCACGACGGCGAGCGCCGTTGGCGCTTCGTGCGGGTGCCGGCCTACCAGCCGGCGAGCGAGCAGACCGGCAGCGTCGGCGATCGCGCGCTGGCGCCGATGCCCGGACGGATCGTGCTGATCAAGACGCAGGTGGGGGACCATGTCGAACAGGGTCAGGAGTTGCTGGTGATGGAAGCGATGAAAATGGAGCTGACGCTGAAGGCGCCCTGCGCCGGCACCGTCGCCGAAGTCCGCGTCGCCGCGGGCGATTTCGTCGAGGCCGACGCGGCGCTGGTCCTGCTCGAAAAGGACGAGTGAACATGTCATCCAACCTCTTCCGCGACATCACGCACCTGTCGCGCCGTGCATGGCGGGCGTTGCTGCTCGCAGCGCTCGCCGCCGCGCTCGCCGGCTGCAGCCCCACCCTGTTCGAATCCGTGCCGGCGGGCACGGCCAGCGCCTGCGATCCGCGCCTGGTCGGCACTTGGCGCACCGGGGAATGGACCTTGGACGAAGCGGAGGACCGGGTCGACGAAGAGGACGCGACTTATCTGGTCGTCACTCCCGGCTGCGAAGTCCTGGACTGGTACTCGCGCAAGGTGCCGAGCGATCTGGCCGGGTACGACAGGCCCACCTTCATCGCCGCAGCGGGCCGCCACTACGCGGCCGTGCGCTACCGGCAGGACGACGAAGACAAAGGCGGCGGCATCGGCGTCGACGATGACAAGGATGCCGGCCGGCCGGAGGACGCGGGATTCCTGCTGTTCCGCTACGTCGTCAGCGGCGACCGCATCGCGGTCCACCAGATCGACAGCCGTCGCGTGGCGCGGCTGATCGCGCGCAAGCAGATCTCCGGCCGGACCCGGATCCTCGATGATGGGGATGGGGACGACGTTTCCGGCGACGACGAACCACAACTCGTCAATGTCGTCTCCGGATCGGACAAGGAGATCGCCGCGCTGCTGCGCGCGCGGCCTGACCTGTTCCTGTCCGGCGCCATGGGCATCCTGCACCGCTATCGGGGCACACCACCGCCTCGCGACGAGGCGCAGCAGACGGACAACGACGCGGAGCGGCCGCGATGACGGCCGCGACGACCTCCACCGTGCGTATCGTCGAAGTCGGCCCCCGCGATGGCCTGCAGAATGAAAAGACGCTGATTCCGGCCGCGGCGAAGATCGAACTGATCGACCGCCTCTCCGCCACCGGCCTGCGCAGCATCGAAGCCACCAGCTTCGTCAGCCCGAAGTGGGTGCCGCAGCTGGCCGACGCCGCCGAGGTGTACGTCGGCATCGCCAAGCGCCCGGGCGTGCGCTATCCGGTGCTGGTGCCGAACGAACAGGGCTACGAACGCGCCCGCGCCGTGGGCGTGGACGAGATCGCGGTGTTCACCGCGGCGTCCGAAGCCTTCAACCGCAAGAACATCAACGCCGGCATCGAGGAATCGCTGCAACGCTTCGAGCCGGTGATGGCACGCGCGAAAGCCGACGGCGTCGCCGTGCGCGGTTACGTTTCGACCGTGCTCGGCTGCCCCTATCAGGGCGATGTGCCTGTGGCCGACGTGGTGCGCGTGGCCAAGGCCCTGCACGCGATGGGCTGCTACGAAGTCTCGCTGGGCGACACCATCGGCATCGGTACGCCGTCGAAAGCCGCGGCGATGCTGCGCGCGGTCGCCAGCGAAGTGCCGGTGGCCGCGCTGGCCGTGCATTTCCACGATACCTATGGTCAGGCGTTGGCCAATATCCTCGGCTGCCTCGACGCAGGCGTGCGCGTGGTCGATGCCGCCGTCTCCGGCACCGGCGGCTGCCCGTACGCGAAAGGCGCCAGCGGCAATGTCGCGAGCGAGGATGTGGTGTATATGCTGCACGGCATGGGCATCGACACCGGCATCGACCTCGACGCACTCAGCGCCACCGGGCGCTGGCTGGCGCACTGTCTGGGCAGCGAGACCGGCAGCAAGTTCACCCGCGCACGATTTGGCGAGGAACGCTCCGGTCCGACAGCGGGCGACGCCGGATGACGGACGCCTGGCCGGATCCCGCGCTGCCGGCTTCGGTCGAGATGACGCAGACGCTGGCCGCATTGGACCAGGCGCGCCAGGACACCGCACTCGACGCCGCGACCCGCGCCCTGCTCGGCCGCGCGCATGCCGCATTGAGCGCCGCCATCGACGACACCGAATCCGAACGCCTGCGTTACACCGCGCTGTTCGACGCGGTGCCCGACCCGGTCAGCATCCTCGCCTGGGACGGCACCGTGCTCGACCTCAACAAGGCTGGCATGGCCGCCTACCAGCGGCCGAGGGACCAGATCGTCGGCCAGCCCATCGAAGTGTTGAATCCCGATCTTCCGCCGGACCACATGGTGCCGGTCTGGGATGCCCTGGGCCGCGGCGAAACCTACGCCGTGGAAGTCGCCAACATGCGCGGCGACGGCAGCCGCTTCCCGGTCGAAGTGCATTCCGCCGGATTCGACTACAAGGGCAGGAAATGCATCGTCGCGGTGGCGCGCGACCTCAGCAACCGCTGGCAGGCGGAAACGCGGTACCGGCTGCTGCTGGAATCGATCGACGTCGGCGTGATCCTGTTCGACCGCGATATGCAGGTGATTTCGGCCAACCCCGCCGCGCACCGCGCGATCGGCGCCGAACCCGGCCAGAGCGTGCACACCCTGCTGCAACCCGCCAACTGGAAGATCGTCGACGCCCGCGGACGGGCGCTGAGCTTCCGCGAGTGGCCGACCACCCAGGCGCTGGACCAAGCCCAGGTGATCAGCAATACCGTCATCGGTCTGTACTACATCCCCAGCCAGCGCATGTCGTGGATCTCGGTCACCAGCGTGCCGGTGTTCGAAGCCGACGCCACAATCCCGCAGTACGTCTTCGCGATGTTCAGCGACGTCACCACGCTCAAGCGCGACAACGTGCTGTTCGATCGCGCCCAGGGCCTGGCCCGCATCGGCGGC
This sequence comes from Lysobacteraceae bacterium, assembly GCA_046590925.1. GTDB lineage: Bacteria > Pseudomonadota > Gammaproteobacteria > Xanthomonadales > Xanthomonadaceae > Lysobacter_I. Next base: position 4,713 of record JBKJTC010000111.1, read on the forward strand.
TGGGAATGGGATCGCGGCCGCCAGCGGCTGTATCTCACCCGCGAAGCGCAGCGCATACTCGGCCGCACGCCCGCGCCAGAAAGCATCGACGACATGATCGCCGGCGTGCGCATGCCCGAACGGTCGCGGATGCGGGCCGCAATCGACCGCCTGATCGAAACCGGCGGCAGCTTCGATCTGGAAATGCAGTACCAGCGCAGCGACCATCATCCGTGCTGGGTGCGCATGATCGGAGAAGCCGATACCGGCGACCCGGGCACGTCGCGCATCGTCGGCACGCTGCAGGACATCACCGAGCGCAAGCACGCGGAGGAAACCCTGCGCGTGCAGGCGCGCACCGACCCGCTGACCGGCCTGCTCAACCGCGACGCGATCCTGGTCGAGATCGACAACCGCATGCAGGATCCGATGCACGGCGCGGTTTCGGTGCTGTATATCGACCTCGACCGCTTCAAGGTGATCAACGACGTGCTGGGCCACGCCGCCGGGGACGAACTGCTGGCCTCGGCCGCACAGCGGATCGCCAATGCGGTCGGCACCGAAGGTCTGGTCGCGCGTTTCGGCGGCGACGAATTCCTGGTGGTGTGCAACCTCGCCGACGACGAACAACGCCCCGAGCGCATCGCCGCCGCGGTGCTGCAGGCGCTCGCGGACAGCTTCCGCTTCGACAACGAGGAATTCACGATCACCGCGAGCATCGGCATCGCCCGCTCGCCGACCGACGGCGAACGCCCGCAGGCGCTGATCCAGAACGCCGATGCCGCGATGTACGACAGCAAGCGCCGTTCGCGCAACGCGTGGCAGGCGTTCACGCCCGCGCTGGCGCAGACCCAGGCCGACCGGCTGTGGATGGAAACGCATCTGCGCCGCGCCGCCGACAACGGCGAATTCCATCTGGTCTACCAACCACAGGTCGATCTGCTGAGCGGCCGCATCGTCGCCGCCGAGGCGCTGATCCGCTGGCAGAACCACCTGCTGGGCGAGCTGCGCCCGGACCGCTTCATCAGCCATGCCGAAACCACCGGCGACATCGTGCGCATCGGCAGTTGGGTGCTGCGCGAAGCCTGCCGCCAGGTCGCGGCCTGGCGCGAGGCCGGGCTGGGCATCGTCCGCGTCGCGGTCAATGTGTCGTACCGCCAGTTCGTTGGCGAAGATCTCGCCGAAACCGTGCAACGCATCCTCGCCGAATTCGATCTGCCCGGGGCGGCGCTGGAACTCGAATTCACCGAACGCGTGCTGATCGAGGACGCGCCCGACACCCTGCGCACCTTCGCCGACCTGCGCGAGATGGGCATCATATTGACCATCGACGATTTCGGCGAAGGCTACAGCGCGCTGAACTATCTGCGCCGGCTGCCGATCCACGGCCTGAAACTCAGCCAGTTGTTCGTCGAAGGCGTGCCCAACAACAACTCCGACGTGGCCGTGTGCCAGGCGGTGGTCGGCATCGCGCGCAGCCTCGGCCTGGGACTGGTGGCCGAAGGCGTGGAGTCGGAAGCGCAGCGCCAGTTCCTGCTGCGCCTGGGCGTGCCCATCGCCCAGGGCTTCCTGTTCGCCCCGGGGCTGAAACCCGACGAATTCGCAAGGCGGCTCGAACAGGGCGGCCTGCATCCTTCCAATCCGCATTGAGCCGACCATGATGCGCGAATCCGTACATCAGTTGCGCGTCTGCGTCGCCAGCCTGCTCCTGGGCATCTCGGCGGCATCGCAATTGCGGCTGTTCGAACTGCCGTACGTTCCTTCGGTGATTTGCATGCTGGCCGCAATCCTGCTGTTTCCCCGCCCGCGAGCCGCATCCACTGGAAAACCACGCAATGTCCTGATCGCCTTGGGGCTGATCTTAGCCGTCAATATGGCCACGCCATGGTGGCTAGAAACAACCGGCCAACCGATACAGGATTCGCCGTGGCTCATCATGCCGCTGCATCTCTGGCTGCTGTACGCACTCACGCTCGAAGCCGCGAAAACGATACGTCTCTTGCCAGCCCCACTTGCGGATGGCGCGACCGTACAATCGACGCACCCCCATGCCTCCTGACGCAATGGTCGCCAACATCTCCTTCCGCATCCGCCCCATCGAAGCCCGCGATGATGCCGTCGTCGCCGCGATCATCCGCAGCGTGATGCCCGAATTCGGCGCCTGCGGCAGCGGATTCGCGATCGGCGACCCCGAAGTCGACTGGATGCAGCGCGCGTACTCCGAACCTCGCTGCGCGTATTTCGTGATCGAGCGCATCGATGCGGACGGCCACGGCACGGTGGAAGGCGGCGCCGGCATCGCGCCGCTGACCGGCGGCGACGCCGGCGCCTGCGAACTGCGCAAGATGTATTTCCTGCCGGGCCTGCGCGGCATGGGCGCGGGCACTGCGCTGATGGCGCGCTGTCTCGACGCCGCGCGCGGCTTCGGCTTCGCGCGTTGCTATCTGGAAACCCTCACCGGCATGGATGCGGCGATGCGCCTCTACGAACGCAGCGGCTTCCGCCGCATCGACGCCGCGATGGGCGCCACCGGCCACGGCGGCTGCAACACGTTCTATCTGCGCGAACTGGCGAACGACTGAGAGACGGTTCAAACTCTGTCCGATCACGACTGAAATCCATCGGAATCATCCCGAACATCCGCGCATCAGCCCCTTGTAGAGCGGCCTTAAGGCCGCTGCTTCCGGTACCTAACCGTTTCGTTTTCGCCAGCCGTGGGCACGGCCCTGGTATCGTCGCCGGTTGGGTTCTGTCTGGGCCGGCCTGAAGGCCGCTCTACGAACATGATCGGCAGATTTCGAACAGGCTCTGGGACAGGAAAGAGGAGATGCACGGATGCGCACGCAGGGATCGTTGATCAAATGGAACGCCGACCGCGGCTTCGGCTTCATCAGGACGCGCGACAGCGGCATCGAAGTCTTCGTCCACGTCTCGGAGTTTCCGCGCAGCGGCCGTACGCCGCAGATCGGCGACATCCTGCACTTCGAGATCACGACCGACCCCGAGGGCCGCAAGCGGGCCAAGGCCGTCGCTTTCGATACGCCGGCCAGCAGCCCGGAGCTCACGCTCGCGGGGATCGAACGCACGCCGGCGGCACGGATGTCGGCAGCGAGCGATCCACACGGACACAGGCAAGATCCGCGACGAGACGCGCACGCCCAGCGACCGCGCCGCGAAAAGCCGCGACGCGAATCGTCGGGACTGGGATCCAAAGTCGTCGTCGGCACGCTGCTGCTCGGCGGCGCTGTGTTCGCTTACCAGAAGTTCGCGTCGCTGCAGACGCCTCCCGTCGACATGCCGCAGATACAAAACGCGCAAACCACGGCCGCGCCGGTCGCCGCGAACAACTATGTCTGCGACGGTCGCCAGCACTGCTCGCAAATGCGTTCCTGCGAGGAGGCGACATGGTTCATCAGGAATTGCCCGAATACGAAGATGGACGGCGAAGGCGACGGGGTTCCGTGCGAACAGCAACACTGCAATTGACGCAGCGTTTTTCGCAGACATCGAAAAGCCAGCCAACAAAAAACCCCGCCGGAGCGGGGTTTTCTGCGTGACGCGCGAAACCGCGATCAGAAGCTGTAACGGCCCGAAATGCCGAACAGGTTCACGTCGCTGCTGTATTCGCCGAACAGCGTGTGGCGGTTGGCGGCATCGATGATGCCGACCTTCGGCGAATCCGGTTCGATGCGCGTGTACGACGCGTTGATCTCGACGTGCTCGCTCATGTTCCAGGTCAGGCCGAACGAATACCAGCGACGGTCTTCGTCGGGCAGGCGCGGGGTGCGCGTGGCGAACGTGGTCGGGGTTTCGTCGTAGGCGTAACCGCCGCGGATCGTGGACGCCTCGGACAGCTTGTACTCGGCGCCGATCGACCAGAAGCGGGTGTCGTCCCAGCTGAAGTCCTCGACCGAATCCGGATCCGGATTGACGAAGTCGATGCGGATTTCTTCCAGCGAATGCCAGTCGGTCTTGGCGAAATCGCCCATCAGCGCCAGGTTGTCGTTGACCTGATAGGAAACGCTGAAGCTGGTGACGCTCGGCGTGGTCAGCTTGGCGCTGGCTTTGCCGTCGTTGAACTGCGCGCTGCGGCCGATCGCATTGAAGACGGTGCGGGCGCTGCCCGGCACGGTCCAGTCGGCTTTGCCCTGCAGATCGTGATCGATCTCGGAACGGTGCGACAGGCCGATGGCCAGCTTGTCGGTCGGACGGAAGTTCAGACCGAAGATGTAGCCGATGCCGGTGTCGTCGCCGGTGATGACCGCTTCGCCGTCGGCCGACTGCGGCGCGAAGCCGGGAACGCCGCCGAACGCCAGCGCCGAGCCGAAATCGACGGCCTTCGACAGTTCCGCTTCCGCACGCTCGTAGATGAGACCGGCGCCGACCGAGAAGCGGTCCGGCACGATTTCGTAAGCGGCGGAGAGGGTGAGATCGACGGTCTTCAGATCCGAGGTGAGCGCGTGATAGCGACCGACCCAGCCGCGGTCGTATTCGGTCTTCAGACCGAACGGCGCACTGACCATCGCGCCGACCGTGAGGCCGTTTTCGAACTTGTGGATGATGGACATGGCCGGGATCGGGGTCGCGCCGCCGGCATTGCCGCCGTCGCTGCCGGTGAGCGGACGGATCAGCGGGGTGCCGTTGGCGGCATAACCGCCGCCGTTGAAGGTGGCGTTGAGGTCGACCACGGTCACGTCGGACTGGATCGTGGTGCCTTCGAACGAAGTCATGGTGGCCGGATTGTTCACGACGACCGATGCGTCGCCCGTGGCGACGCCGGAACCGGCGAACGCGCGCCCCATGGCCTTGACGCTGTTTTCCTTGAGCTGGAAGCCCGAGGCCTGGGCCTGGCCGAAGGCCAGCGCGCCGGCGATGCCGAGCGCGAGCGCGGACATCTGGGTGAAACGATTGTGGGTGTGCATTGTTGTTGCGTCTCCGTAGACAGGAATTTGGCTGCGCCGTGCGGCCGAGCAATTCCCCTTGCCAGTTCCGCTCCTGCCGGAAGCCCCCTCCCGACGTACGACGCCGTATGTACTATAACCCGGCCGTTAACTGAAAGCTAACAAGCGCTATCCTGATATCTCCCATGCTTTCATGCAGTTCCGGCATTGATCTGACATGTTCGTTCAGCTTCCGACCCGCCACAAATCCGGCCTGCGCTGGGCGACGCCATTGGTGTTCGCCGCGCTGTGGCTGGCCTATCTGTGGGCGAGCACACGTCCTGAAGCCACCCAGCGGGCGCTGCTGCAGGAATGGGGCGCGCTGACCGGCGGCCCGGCGCTGGCCGATACCTGGTGGTCGCTGTGGGCGAACGAGCGCTGGCTGCGGCTGTTCACGGCCATGTTTCTGCATGCCGACTGGGCGCACCTGCTCGGCAACCTGGTGTTCCTGCTGATCTTCGGCCTGCCCGCCGAACGCGCGATGGGCCCCTGGCGGTTCCTGGTGCTGTTCCTGCTGGGCGGCACCATCGCCAACCTGGCCGCGGTGTTCATGATCGGCTCGCCCGAACGGCTGGTGATCGGGGCCAGCGGCGCGGTCTCGGCGGTGATCGGCGCCTATCTCGCGCTGTTCCCGCGCGCCAAGCTCGGCGTGGTGGTGCCGCTGGGGCTGTTCCTGGAATTCATCCGCGCGCCGGCCTCGCTGCTGATCGGGATCTGGGCAGTGCTGCAGGTGGTGTTCGCGTACATCGGCCCGGCCTTCGGCGCGGTCGCCTGGAGCGCGCACATCGCCGGCTTCCTGTTCGGCGTGGCGTTCGCGCTGGCCGCGCGCGCGGGCATCGCGCGCCGGCTGCGCCACAGCCGCGGCTATTGAGTCGCGGTTCCGTACTGCTTCTATACTCCACCCATGGCCAAGACCCTCTACAAAGTCACCTTCCACAACCACGGCAAGCTCTACGCGCTGTACGCGCGGCGCGTGAACAGCGGCAGCCTGTGGGGTTTCACCGAAGTCGCCGATCTGGTCTTCGACGTCCACGAAGGCCTGGTGGTGGATCCCACCGAAGAACGGCTGCGCGACGAGTTCGGCGACACCCGCGTGCTGCACCTGCCGATGCAGAGCATCGTGCGCATCGAGGAAGTCGAGAAGAAAGGCCCATCGACCATCCACGACGCCGCCAGCGGCGAGAAGGTGGTCACGCCGTTCCCGATGCCGACCAAGCCGCGCTGAAGCGGCGATCAGGCGCGGCTCGATCGATCAAGCCCAGCATGAAAATCGGCTGCGACCACGCGCATCCCGCGCGCCGTCGCAGCCGTCTCGGGCCTACAGACTCACGCGCTTGCGGTTATCCGACGACACCCGGTCGATCAATTTGTTGTAGGGGTCGAAACCCGCTTCGTACGGCGCCGCATCGACCACGACCGTGATTTTCGGCTGGCCGCCGGCGATGCGGTGACGCTTGAGATACAGCACTTTTTCGTCGTCTTCCTCGCCCGACGGGCCGCGCGCGAATACGCCCACTTCCACCCAGTCGTCGATCTTCGCCGACGTTTCCTTGCCCTTGCCGTCGACGTACAGCTTGGCCGCATGCAGATCGAGCACCACCTCATATTTGCCGTCGGCGCGCTTCTTCGCCTTGGCCTCGACCACGCGGTTGTCGTAGAAGGCGATCTTCTCGAACAGATCCACGATCAGGCGTTCGTGCTGCGGGCCGGCCTCGGCGCGGATGTAGTCCAACAGTTCGACCGAGGTGGTGTAAGGCGGCTGCTGATAGCCCTTGTCCTCAAGGAATTTCTTCAGCGCGCGATTCAGCACCGCCTCGCCGATCTCTTCGCGCAGGCGATAGAACACCAGCGAACCCTTTTGGTAATGGATGTACTGCTGGTTCTCCACGCGGTACAGCGGCAGCTCCTCGACCGCCTCGCCGCCGCGGCCGGAGAGATAGCCGTCCAACCCGGTTTTCAGGAAGCGCCGCATCTTGGCCCGGCCGTATTCCTTTTCCATGACCATCAGCGCCGAATACTCCGCCAGCGACTCCGACAGCACCGTCGCGCCCTGCATGTTGGCGCCGATCACCTGATGCGCCCACCACTGGTGCGCGATCTCGTGCGCGGTGACGTAGAACACGTAGTCGATCGCGTCCTTGTCGCGCAGATCGGCGATGAAACCGATGGATTCGGAATACGGAATGGTGTTGGCGAACGCCTGTGCGAACGTCTCGTAGCCCGGGAATTCGATGATCCGCACTTGGCGGTGCTGGTACGGCGTGAAATTGCTCTCGTAGTACGCCAGCGACTTCTGCACCGCTTCGATCATCCGGTCGACGTTGTACGGATGCTTGGCGTCGTAATAGACCTCGATCGGGATGTCCTTGTACATACCCTTCTTCACCTGCCAGCGCGCCGACAGGTAGGCGTAGAAGTTCAGCATCGGCCGATCCATCGCATAGCTGAAGCAGCGGCGGCCGTCGCGGACGAATTCCTTCTGCAGATACCCGGGCGACAGCGCGATCTGGTCCGGGGCGGTGCAGATCGTGGTCTTGAAATCGATCCAGTCGGCATCGTCGGTGACGTAGTTGGCGGCGCGCGCCGCCTGATCCTCCAGCTTCGGCATGCGCCTGGGCTCGCCGAGATCGCGTTTGCGGCGCTCGTTGCGGTCGACGATTTCGTAGCCTTCGTTGTAACCGAACGAGGGGAAAGCATTGCTGTCGAAAAACGAACCGTTCTCGACGATGCGGGTCTGCGCAGTGTCGTTGGTGATGCCGTTCGGCGCCGACTCGACCTTGAACGCGATGTCGCGCTCTTCGCCGGGCTGCATCGGCGCTTTCAACCGATAGATGCGATAACCCAGATCCTCATCGCGCTTGATCAACTCGGCGCCGCCCATGTCGATGCTCTGCAAGGCTTTGTCGTCGGTCATGCCGACATGAATCTCCGCGATCGGTGTCGCGTGCGGATTGCGCACCCGATAGACGCCGCTGGCACGCATGGTCTGGCTCTCTGGACGCAGATCGACGTCGATCTGTGTCGCGACGATCTTCGGCTGCGGCAGACGCTTGTATTGCTTGTATTCGCGTTCGTACCGCGCCTGCAGGTCCAGGATGTCGTCCGGCGACAGGAACTGATTGCGGACATTGGTATTCCAGAACAGGTAGGCGCCCGTGCCGGCGAACGCCAGCGCCGCGAACAACGTCGCCATGCCCAGCGGCCCGCGCATCCGGGCGCGTGCGAGGCCCAGGCGCTCGCGCGCGCCGCCGACGACGCCACGCACCCACAGCGCTGCCGACAACAGCAACAGCAGCAACAGGAACAAGCCCCAGTACGCCCGGAACCACAGGTGCCCCGTGAGGAAGTGGCCGTAGCCGTTCATGTCGGAATACGGTGCGCCCGACGCTCTGGCGTAGCTGTAGAGATTCTGGGTGAAATCCAGGGTGCCGAGCACCATCCGCCCGATCAGCACCAGGATCAGCAGCGCATAGCCCAGGTACTTGTTGTTGGTGAACACCTGCAGACACAGCGCCATGCCACCCATCAGCACGAACCCGATACTGTTCAGCGCAAGGGTTTTGGCATAGACCGCCAACTCGATCTGGGTATGCCCCTTGGCGAGCTGGATCAGGATCGCGGTGATGCCGCCCAGCAACTGGAAGCAGGCAATCACCGCGATCAGCGCGCCGAACTTGGCCGCCAACGGCACCCAGTTCGGCACGGGCATGGCGTCGGTGACTTCGTGGATCTTGACTCCGCGCTCCTTGCCGACCAGCTCGCCGGCATAGAACAGCACGATGATGATCAACACGAAACTGTACGAGCCCTGCAACGCCTGCAGCATCTGCGACGTCACCGGGTGGATCGGCGTTTCGTAGAAGGTCTGGGCCAGGATCGCCCTGGGAATGAAATTCGCCATCGCGAACAACAGCATCACGATGAAGGGAATGCCGCGGAGCACGCCCGAGGTATCGAAGCGCAACTGCTGCATGAACTGCGCGATGCCCGTCGCCGGGCCGTGCGCCACCGCGATCCGCGGCAACCGCAAAGGCGCTGCGGCGCGCGCATCCACGGACGTATCGACCGCGGCTTTCGCCTTGCGCAAACCGCGGCCGGTGCCGCTGCGCTGCGGCTTGAACAGCGCGAAACAGGCGGCGAAAAGCGCCAGTCCGATGCCGACCCACAGCGCCCGGTTGCCGAGGATGTAACCGCTGATCGCCGGCACCTGGGTATTGCGCTGCTCCGCGGCCCAGTAGCGGATCGTGCGTTCGAATGCGCGGATGCCCAGAGGTTCGCTCAACGTGGCGACCCACACATTGTCGAGATCGCTCAGCAGCACGTCGCTCACGACGTAGAGCACGATGAAGCCGAGCACGCCGACATACACCCACAGCACGCTGCGGGTGACGATGGCCAACAGCGACAGCAATGCGGCCATGAACAGCAGATTGGGCAGCACGATCACGCCCAGCGCCCACAGATAAGGCACGGGCGTGACCGGCCCCAACCGCTCGGGTTCGATCCACGGCATGAACTGCGCGACGAACAGGCCCAAGGCGATCACCGCATACACCACCAGACAGCAGATCACCGCCGCACCGATCCGGCCGGCGACGTAATCGCGACGTTTGATCGGACTGGCGAAGATCAGTTCGGCGGTGCCCTGTTCGAAATCGCGCAGCAGCGCGCCGTTGATCGACATCGCCACGAACAGCATGCCCAGCAGCGTGAACACGCTCATGAACTGGACGATGACCACCGGCGCATTGCGATGGACGTTGCCGATGCCGCCGCCGATCTGCACGACATCGCTCGCCACCGCGGCGAACCCCATCAGCGCGAACAACAGCGCCATCAGCCACAGCAACGGCGAGCGAAGCTGCTGACGCAGCTCGAAGCGGAGGAGCTCGAACATGGCGTGATCCTCAGGCGGCTTTGGCGTGCTGGCGCAGGCGCTGGAAATACACGTCTTCGAGATCCGGGGCGACTTGTTCGAAACCCTCTTCGGGCCGGTCGACGCTGAAGAGATGGATCACCGGCAGGCCGCCGACCAGGCGCGTCGACAGCAGCGCGAAGTTCTCCTCGTAGCGTTTGAGGTCCGCCTTCTCGACCTGCTTGCGCCAGACCTGGTTCTCGAGCGCGCCGATGGCATCCATCGGGCGGCCGGTCAGCAGCACCTTGCCCTTGTTCATGATCGCCATGGTCGGGCACAGATCGGTCACGTCCTCGACGATATGCGTGGACAGGATCACAGCCACATTTTCGCCGATCTCGGCCAGCAGGTTGAGGAAACGATTGCGCTCCTCGGGATCGAGGCCGGCGGTGGGTTCGTCGACGATCACCAGCCGCGGGTCGCCGAGCAACGCCTGGGCGATGCCGAACCGCTGGCGCATGCCGCCGGAAAAGCCGCCGAGCTTGCGCTTGCGCACATCCCACAGATTCACCTGCTGCAGCAGGCCGTCGACCACTTCGCGCCGCTGCTTGCGGTCGGTCAGGCCCTTGAGCACCGCGAAATGTTCGAGCAGATCCAGCGCGCTGACTTTCGGATAGACGCCGAAATCCTGCGGCAGATAGCCGAGCTGGCGACGCACCGCGTCCTTGTCGCGCAGGATGTCGATACTGCCGCCCTTGCCGTCGTCGAGCGTGGCGGTGCCGCTGTCGGCTTCCTGCAGCGTGGCCAGCGTGCGCATCAGCGAGGATTTGCCGGCGCCATTCGGGCCGAGCAGGCGGAACATGCCGCGCGGAATGTCGAGCGTGACGTGGTCGAGCGCGCGCACGCCGTTGGCGTAGGTTTTGCTCAGGTCGCGGATGGCAAGCATGTGGCGTCGTCCTTGGATGCGAGGCCCGCGATGGCGGGCCGACAGCGCATCCTACGGACAAGGCCGACGATGCGAACCGGCCGATGGTCACTCATGACTTCTGGCTTGATGAGTTCTGGCTTGATGAGTTCTGGCTCGTCGACTTCTGGCTCGTCGACTTCTGGCCAGCGGATCTCAGCGCCGTTCGGCGACCGCAGGCTTCGCTGTCGCGGCAGCGGCCTGCTTTTTCAGCAACGCCAGCGCCGCGGCGATCGGCGCTTCGCCTTCGAGGACATCGCCGGCACCGGCGCCTGCCGTTTCCTGATCGCCGCGCAGATGCCCCGGCAGCACGGCTTCGGAAATGAAGCCCGGCTTGGCTTTGGTCGCGCCTTCCGGCCTGAGCACCACATCGGGCTCGATGCCGCGGGCCTGGATCGATTTGCCGCTGGGCGTGTAGTAGCGCGCGGTGGTGAGTTTCACCGCGTCGCCGTTGTCCAACGGCAGCAACGTCTGCACGGATCCCTTGCCGAAGGTGCGGCTGCCCACGACCTGCGCGCGCTGGTTGTCGCGCAGCGCGGCGGCCAGCACTTCAGAAGCGCTGGCGGAGCCGGCATCCACCAGCACCACCACCGGCGCGCCGCGCATGCGGTCGCCGGGGGTCGCATTGAACGAGGTGTCCGCCACCGGGTTGCGGCCGCGGGTGCTGACGATGCCGCCCTTCTCCAGCAGATCGTCGGCGATCTGCACCGCCGAGGTCAGCAGCCCGCCCGGGTTGCTGCGCAGGTCCAGCACCAGACCCTGCAGGCCTTTGCCGCCCGCGGCGCTGCCGCCGGCCTGCGTCTGCAGTTTGTCGAGCTGCTGTTCGAAATCGTTGGCAGTGTCGGCCTGGAACGCGCTGATGCGCAGATAGCCGTAGCCGGGTTCCAGCATTTTCCCGCGCACGCTGCCGATGCGGATGGTTTCGCGCTGCACGGTGAGTTCCAGCGGCTTGGCCGCGCCTTCGCGCTGCACGGTCAGCACGGTCTTGCTGCCGGGCGCGCCGCGCAGAGGATTGCCTTCGGCCAGTTCCGGCGTGAGCGGTTTGCCGTCGACCGCGATGATGATGTCGCCGGGCTTCACGCCCGCACGCGCCGCGGGCGTATCGTCGATCGGCGCGATCACCAGGATGGTGCCGTCGGGCATCGGCTGCACTTCCACGCCGATGCCGTCGTAGGCGCCGTTGGTATCGGCATCGAAGGCCTCGGCATCGCTGCGGACCAGATAGGTGCTGTGCGGATCGAGATCCAGCAGCAGGCCGCGGATCGACGACTGCATCAGCTTGCGGTCTTCCACCGGCTCGACGTAGGCCTGTTTGACCACGTTGAAGACGCTGACATAGCGGCGGATTTCTTCCAGCGGCACCTTGCTGGTCTCGGCCTCGGCGGTTTTCGCGCTTTTGACCGCATCACCGTCGACGGGCTTCGATTCCTGCGCCAATGCCGGCTGCGCGCACAGCGCGATGGCCAGCAGCGCCGGCAATGGCCCGATGCGCGGGAGAGACGAGGAGCGCAGACGCGAAAAGCGCAGGCGGAACGACATGGGCAACTCCAGAGTAAAAACCGATCAGTGAGACCATCAGTACCACGCGGGGTTCACCGAACATGAACGGCCCCACCCTAGCCGTTTACTGTCGCCTGAGCCAGCTGTCGGGATTGACCGGCTGGCCGTTGCGGCGCAGCTCGAAATACAGCGCCGGCTGCGCCAGGCCGCCGGAGTTGCCGACGCGGGCCACGGTGTCGCCGCGCTTGACCGGATCGCCAGCATCCTTGAGCAGCGATTCGTTGTGGCCGTAGAGGCTCAGATAGCCGTTGCCGTGGTCGACGATCAGGATCAGGCCGTAGCCGGTCATCCATTCGGCGAAGACCACGGTGCCGTCGGCGACTGCGCGCACCGGCGTGCCGAGGCCGGCGGCAATCAGCAGGCCGCTGCTGGCGCGCCCGTCGGGCATGCGTCCGCCGTAGCCGGAAACGAGATGGCCCGACAGCGGCCAACCGGCGCCGCCCACCCGCACCGGCGCGGCGCTGGCGATCTGGCGAGGCGGCTTGGCCTGTGCCCGGGTCTGCGCTCGGGTGCCGGGCTTCGCGGCAGGTTTCGCGGCTTGCCTGGCCGCCGCGGCCCGCGCTGCGGCGCGCTCGGCCGCGGCGCGTTCGGCGGCGGCTTTGGCGGCGGCGGCGCGCAGCCGGCCGATCACATCCTGCAGGGCCTTGGCGTCGCTGCCCAGCGCCCGTTCGCGTTCGCTGCGGTCGCGATAACGCTGCTCCAGCTCGCCGAGGGTCGCGGTGCGCGCGCGGCGATCGCGGGCCAGCGACGCAAGCTGGGTGCGCTGGCGTTCGCGCGCAGCGTCCAGCGCCGCGCGTTTCTCGGCGATCCGGGTTTCCATCTGCGTCAGTTCGGCCAGTTCGGCGCTCAGCGCGGCCGTGCGCTGCAGCCGTTGGCGCTGCAGATAGCGGTAATAGACCAGTTGGCGCTGGGTGTCGGCGATGCGATCCTGCGCCAGCATCACCTTCAGCGGCGCATGGTCGCCCTGCGCATGCGCGGCGCGCAGCAGCGCGGCGAGTTCGCGTCGCGTCGCGGCCTCCTGCACGCGCAGGGCGTCGCGACGCGCATTGAGCTGCGCCAGCGCGGCCTGCTCGCGCGCGAGTTCGGTTTCGGCCGTGTGCAGCGCGCGGCTGGAATCGGCGACGCGCTCGTCCACCGCGCGCAGTTCGCGGCTGGCGGCGCCGCGCTGGCCTTCCAGCCGGCGGCGTTCGGCCGCCACGTCCTTCAGTTCGCGCTGGACCGTCTCCAGCCGACGCTGCGCCTCGCGCCCCGTCGTCTGCTGCGCGGGCACCGGGCACGCCAGCGACCACAGCAGCGCGACAGCGAGGAGCAGGCGCAGGCGCAGGACTTTCATCATCCAGCGTCCAACAACGCGGCATCAAACAAAGAATGACCGCTCATCTCCGCCGGCTGCGGCAGGCCCAGCAGATCCAACATCGTCGGCGCCACGTCGCGCAGCGCGCCCCCGCTGCGCAGGCGCGCGTCCTGCCGCGCCCCCACGTAGACGAACGGCACCGGCCCGACGGTATGCGCGGTGTGCGGCTGCCCGGTGTCGGGGTCGCGCATCATTTCCAGATTGCCGTGGTCGGCGGTGACCAGCAGCGCGCCGTCGGCCGCGCGCACCGCGGCTTCGACCGCGCCGATGGCGACATCCACCGCCTGCGCCGCCAGGATCGCGGCCTGCAGATCGCCGGTGTGGCCGACCATGTCCGGGTTCGCGATATTGCAGACCACCACGTCGAAACGCCCGGAACCAATGGCGTCGACCAGCTTCGCGGTGAGTTCCGGGCAGCTCATCTCCGGCTGCAGATCGTAGGTCGCGACTTTCGGGCTCGGTACGAGGATGCGTTCTTCGCCAGCGTACAGATCTTCGCGGCCGCCGCTGTAGAAGAAAGTGACGTGCGCGTATTTCTCGGTCTCGGCGATGCGCAGTTGGGTCAGGCCATGCGCGGCCAGCACTTCGCCGAGCGTGTTGCGCAGATCGTCCGGCGCGAACGCGGACGGCGCCGGCAAGCGGGCGTCGTATTCGGTGAGGCAGACGAAGCGCGACAGCGCCGGACGGCGGACGCTGGCATCGAAACCTTCGAAAGCGGGATCGACGAACGCGGCGGTGAGCTGGCGCGCGCGATCGGCGCGGAAATTCATGAACACGATGGCGTCGCCGTCGCGCATCGGCTGCGCGCCATTCAAAACGGTGGGCGCAACGAATTCGTCGTTCTCGCCGCGCGCATACGCTGTGGCCAGCGCGCTCAGCGCATCCGGCGCGCGCTGCTCGGCCTGCGCTTCGACGATGACGTCCCAGCCGCGACGCAGGCGGTCCCAGCGCTTGTCGCGATCCATCGCGAAATAGCGGCCCCCGACGCTGGCGATGCGCGCGTTGCCCAGCGCATCGCACGTCGCCTGCAGCGCGCGCAGGCTGGGTTCGGCCGAACGCGGCGGCATGTCGCGGCCGTCGAGGAAGGCGTGCACCGCGACGCGCGGCACGCCTTCGCGCGCGGCGAGTTCCAGCATCGCGAAAATGTGCTGTTCGTGGCTGTGCACGCCGCCGGGCGACAGCAGGCCCATGACGTGGAGCGTTCCGCCCGAAGCCTTCGCGGCATCGCAGGCGGCGCGCAGTTCGGCGCTGGCGAAGAAACTGCCGTCCTCGATCGCCGCGTCGACGCGGGTGAGATCCTGATAGACGATGCGGCCGGCGCCGAGATTCATATGGCCGACTTCGGAATTGCCCATCTGCCCGTCCGGCAGGCCGACGTGGCGGCCCTCGGTGTGGATCAGCGTGTGCGGCTGCTGCGCCCACAGCCGGTTCCAGTTCGGCAGATCGGCCAGGGCCAGCGCGTTGTCGGCCGGATCTTCGCGATACCCCCAACCGTCCAGGATCAGCAGGACGACGGGCTTGGGACGGTGGGCGGCAGCGGGCATGTGACCTTCGGGGCAGTGACTTAGGACAGATGCGATTGTAGCGAAGCGCCTCCATGATGCCCGTCACAGGGGCGCCGATGCCCTATCCATTCACACGTTCGCGAATCCCCGCTTCCGAACCCGGGCCCACAAGCCCACGCTCACAGAGGTCCATCTCAATGCGCCAGCCCCGACTCTTCCTCGCCGCCGCCATCGCACTCGCCCTGTTCTCGCCCGCGGCCTTCGCCGGCAAAAGCATCGACAAGGTCATGGGCAGCATCACCGCCCACGCCGGCGAAGACTACGGCTCGCTGGAAACCGTCAACGGCAGCATCCGCGTCGAATCCGGCGCCAAAGCCGGCAACGTCGCCACCGTCAACGGCAGCGTGCATCTGGAAAGCGGCGCCACCATCGGCGATGCCGAAACCGTCAACGGCAGCATCAAGGCCGACGGCAAGCTCAAGGCCGACGCGCTGGAAACGGTGAACGGCAGCATCCGCCTCGGCGATCAGAGCAGCGTCGGCGCGATCGAAACCGTCAACGGCAGCGTGTTCACCGGCCGCGGCAGCCAGGTCGCCCGCAACGTCGAAACCGTCAACGGCTCGATCGGTCTGGTCGATACCGACGTCAACGGCGGCATCGCCACCGTCAACGGCGACATCACCGTCGGCGTCGGCTCGCACGTCCGCGGCGGCATCACCGTCGAGAAGCCCAACAGCGGCTGGATGCCGGTCAGCATGAAGCAGCGCAAGCTGCGCATCGTGATCGGCCCGGACGCGGTGGTCGAAGGCCCGCTGGTCTTCAAGCGCGACGTCACCCTGTACGTGCACAAGACCGCACGCATCGGCAAGGTCACCGGCGCCACCGCG
This sequence comes from Lysobacteraceae bacterium, assembly GCA_046590925.1. Lineage (GTDB taxonomy): Bacteria > Pseudomonadota > Gammaproteobacteria > Xanthomonadales > Xanthomonadaceae > Lysobacter_I. The sequence goes on from JBKJTC010000111.1 coordinate 20,757, forward strand.
GTCAGCTACGACGACGCGCGCCCGCCGCAGGACTGAGGGTGATTGCCGCGTAGACGCGGCTCATGGTCGGCAACGCGTAGGGCGGGCCCTGGCCCGCCACGACGAGGCCACGCCCCGCACGCACCATCGCCGCACCCGACGCCCGCGTGTATCGCTCCAACGCCGGAGCTGAAGACTTGAACCTCCGAGCGCAAAGCCCGGACGCCGACGCTCAAGACTTCAACGCCCGGGATCAGAGCCTCAAGGCCCGAGCGCAGCGCGTAGGGCGGGCCCTGGCCCGCCATGAACGAAGCCACGCCCCGCACGCACCATCGCCGCACCCGACGCCCGCGCGGATCGCGCCAACGCCGGAGCTGAAGACTTCAACCTCCAAGCACAAAGCCCCGACGCCGGAGCTCGCGGCTTCAACGCCCGGGATCAGAGCCTCAAGGCCCGAGCTCAATACTTCAGCGCCGGAGCTCAAAGCCTCGACGCCGGAGCACAAAGCGCCTGACGTTCGGAGCTCAAAGCTCCAACGTCGGGGATCAAAGCACCAAGGCCCGAGTGCAAAGCTTTCGACGGTGGAGCTCAGAGCCCCAACGCCCAAGCTCAACGCTTCATCGCCGGAGCCCAAAGCCTCGACGCCGGTGTTGAGAGCCTCAACGCCGAGGCCCGGGTACACCCATGCCAGAGCAAATAGGGCGGGCCCTGGCCCGCCATGAGCGACGCCACGTCTCGCACGCACCATCGCCGCACCAAACACCCGCATCTTTCGAGCCATCGACCACGCCTCTGCGGTGCATGGCCGCATGCGCCACTGAAACAATCGCGAATGAAACATCGTTCCGCACAAGGCATTGATTCAATTCATCTTGTGCGCATATCCATGCAGACAAGTAGCCCGGGTATCCACGAAGTGGATACCCGGGGCAAAGTGGCGTTTGTCTCACCGAAAGCCCCGGCTCTCGCTGGCCGCGAGAGCCGGGCTACGTCACTGCTTACGCCTTGCTCGCCTTCTGGGTGGGGCTGTACCAGGCGTATTTGTTGTTCTTTTATCGAGGTCGACTATAACGCTGCGAGTCTCGGGAGTATTTAGCTCAAGCAGGCGTTCGAAAATGTGTGCGCCAATCTCTTGATGCGAGGCACCCATCTCCTGCAGACGCAGAGAGACGGTAAGAAGATGTTCCGCCAAGAAGTAACGCGATGATTTATGGTTGAAGAAATCGTCTCCGACTGCGCCCAGAACAGACCGTGCGACGTTGGCGACCAGTAGAGGTGCCGCTTCCAGCATCGAAATCAGGCACTCGCCAAGATCGTTATTGGCAATCTGTCTGAGCAGCTTGGGTCGCGCCTCTATGTATTCGAGCAGATCGCAGCTGGCTTCATCGGCTTTCAGCTGCCGCCGGTGGAAGACCTGAGCAGCAGCAGCCACAACTTTTTCGTCGCCGGAATCTAGAAGCCGCAGCAGATAAGTGTGAATTTCGGTGCGGAAATCTGCCTCGGGCCACAGTTCGGCAGCGGCGTAAGCGACCCCAGCGCGGCATCGAATCGAGAATGGATCATCTTGAATGTCTGCCAGGTGCCGCTCCAATCCCTCCAGCAAGCCACGCTCCTCCTTGCCTTTCAACGCAAACCGTAGCATGAGTATTTCGCCCGCGGCCTGGGCTGAAAAAAGGGTTTGCGTGGCGAACAGTATGCCTTGCAGCGCATTGGCCGTTTCCGCCGATACCCAATGCTGGCTGTGTGCGATCAGCACGACACCGGTTTTGAAGTTGCACAGACCAGGATAGGCACTGAACAAATCCAGTAGAAATCGTTGGGCTTGATCATGATCGGCGCACTTCAACCATCTCAGCTCGTAAGCCAAGGCTCCCCAGACCTTAAGCTGCTCCTTGCGACCAAGATGTGCCTCAAGTACAGAGAGCCATTGCCCCGTTCGCGGTGGCTCGAGAGACAGGCAGGCACGAGTCAGGGTCGAAAGGACTGGGTAGTTGCCGTTGGGCAAGATGAAACCGCCGCCATAGCCCCACAGGATGCTGCGGGAGGCGTCTTTGTCTTCGCCCAAGATTTCAGTGTCAGGATCGTCTTGCAGCCATGAAACCAGCCGCTCGAAAAGATTCTGCGGCAATGGCGACTCAGAATTCACAATCGAGCCGATGGCATTTGCCGCACTCTCGCGGAAGTCTTGGCCGTCGAAACCCATCAGGTTCAGTTCTAACACCAGCGAGTAAAGCGCGGAGGCATTGTATTTGCTCTCGCCAAGCCCACGCAGCACGGCGCCTACTGCGACTTCGTTGCTGTCAGGTTTCATCTGACGGATCAGGCGGATGGCCTTGTCTGGCAGCACCTTTGCGAGCTCGGACAGTTCGCGGCTTGCTTGGATTACTCCACCACGCATAGGGTGCCTGGGGTGATCCCATTGCGTCTGATCAGTGAGTTCGGTGAACAGATTGAGGATATTTTCCTCTGATGCTTCTTGCATGGCAGCGGCGCTCATGGGGCTGCCGATCCGCATCAACATGGAGATACGGACATCCGCATCTTTTAGGCCAGGAAATGCGCGTTCCTCCTCGGCGACACGGCGGCGGCAGGACGCGCTCATCTGTTCTACAGGGATGGCACGTAGTAGGCGCAGACGATGCTCGCGCGTCCACTGGATTCGATGAAGGCGCGTTTTTGCATCGCTGTCCGGGAAGTATGCATACCTGTTCCAGTTGAGGATGGCTCGCTCAAGTTGCTGGATCTGTTCCTGGTTCAAATGCCGCGAGACGACACGGATGAGACGATTGGAGTTAGCGTGAGCATCGCGATGCGTGCCGATGACTAGGCGCCTGGGATCTTCAATCAGGAATTCGAGTGCCTCAGCAGGAGACTGGGGAGCGAGTTGCTGCAGACCCCACGCAAGTAACCGCTGGACGGGCATCAAGTCGAGTTGTCGATTGGCCTGAAGGAACGCTCGGAAGTCCTCTGGATGGTGGGCTGCCAGAGACTTGACTGCGGCGATGATGGCGGAGATGAAAGGTATCTCGCGACGCTCGTCTTCATCGTCGAGTTCTGGAAAGCGCGAGTCGACACTGCGATAACCGATGACGAAATCATGCGCATCCTGTGCATAGTGCTGGATCGCTTTCAGAATCCAGGGCCAGACCATTGAGATAAACCTGCCCGGCGCGGCTTCGGCAATCGACCGGAGATCGTGAAACTCCTGGTCATTTAGTAGTGCGGTTATGCGCTCCGCCTCTTCCTCAGGATTCTGCGCGTCTGCAGTCTCCTGCCGCAACCAGGCGTCGAGCAACAATGGCGCTTGGTCCGGATCCGCCTCGCTCACGATGCCGATCATGTGGTAAGCCTGCCAACCCGAAACCTTTGTCCTAGCCAGGATCTGCTGGCACAAGGCGACGGCGTTTGTATCCCACGCCGGCAATTGTTCAAGCACGGCCCAAGTCAACGGGTCTTTCTCCACGATGGATTGCCAGTGACTCCAGATCAGTTCCAAGACGCGGGACTGACGCGCCGGAAGCGCGCGCCGGAGCACCGGCAAGGCAGCCCGAGCCTCTTCCATCGGCAATCGCATGATCTCGACCAAGTGATCATCCGCCAGCCAGTCGAACCAACCCGGGCTTCCGGGGACAGTGGCGAGAATGCGGCTCCGGTACCAAGTATCACCCCATTTCTCCGCGACCAAGGTCGTTTCGCCAATACCAGGATCGGACAATTGCCCGAGGAACTCGATGAGCAACATTTTCAGGTGCGGGCGAAGATCGGCATGCCAAAGCCGTTCTATCTCCTGGGCGTAGGTCGGAGGGTCAACAGCGCGCATATACGCGAGCGAGTGCCAAAGCAACGGTCTGACCCGCAGGCTGTGCTGGCGCGCCAACACAGTATCGGTCAGCCGGCCGGGTGTTTCGAGGAAGCTCCGCGCGCGAATGTATTCGTAGAAAGTCTGGTGTCGGAAGCCAACGCGACCCGCTTCGCAGAGTAGGATGCCGGACCGCGAGAGTCTTTGCAGCTCAAGATGGAAGGCATCGAACAGTGCTTCTGGCAGCCAGAGTACTTCGCGCTCTGCCATGCGCGCTGTGATTTCATACAGCGCCGTTCGCGAGCGTCCGCTCACATCCGACAGAACCTCCTGTTTCCACAGCTCACCGAGCATGTGTTGGTACCCCAACAATAGATCCGCCTCGTCGGTGGTATTGATGAGCTGTAGGAACAAGTTCAGGGTCTGTGGGGATCGTAGGTCTTCGCGGATTGATGCATTCCATCCCGCAGCATGGATGTTGTACTTCTTGAGAGTTTCCTTGACGTTGTCCCACGATGGCAGACCGAGAACCATCGTTTCGGCATCAAGATTCCGCAACCGCGTGTCGTGCCTGTGTTCGAACACCCGACATGAGGCCACGATGTGGACATTCTGCACACCCGAAAGCCCGCGTATCAGATCCATCGGCGCACGCAATCGCGTGGAATGTTGGACGACCAGGTCCGCGAGGGAATCCAGTTGGTCGACGAGAACGAGCACCTTCGTGGTCTTGGCAAGCAGGACTACGCATTCGATCGGGTCGGCGGGCAGGTGCAGATGCTCACCTAACGATGGCGTGTCGACGACGTTCTCGGACAGATAGTCCGCCTTGATCGCGAGAATGGGGATGCCGAGCGCCGCATGCTCCTGGGCCAATCTGGCCAGAAGTGCGGATTTTCCACAGCCTGGCTCGCCGAGTAAAAGCGTCAGTGAGGCGGACTGGTTGGCAATTCGCTCACAAAGTAACTGTAATTCTGGGCGCTCCAGCCAATCGTCATTGGGCAGCGTCGTCCTCCAGTTGACGAGGTCAGCCGACGCCCCGGCAAAGCTGCCGGCAACTTGGGCCAAATCCAGTGCAATCGCGTTTCGAATGAGACCTACACCACGTGCGCTCAGCACTTCTACGATCTGGTCGCGAGTTACAGGACCAGGGGGCAGTCCCAGTCCGCTTTGGCTCCTCCGCGCCATGTTGGTGAGCAGATCGACGGCGGTTTCGGGATCATCGACCTCTGACCGTAGCAACAAGAGATTGACGGCTGCCCACCCGTCGAAATTATGCAAGCTGCCGATCACGATATGCTTGATCAGATTGAAAGCGATTTCGCCGGGGCGCTCTAGAACTCGTTGCAGTTTGGCGAGTGGCAATTTAAGTGTCGCGCTGGCCTGCGCCTCGAACACATCGAGCGTCCCGTAGTCGCGGGTGCTCTCGACCAGTGCTGCCAAGTCGCCGAATGGACTTTGCGAACAGAATTCGATGATTGCGCTTGGTGTCTTCTCCAACTGCCGATGCGCCTTGACCAATTCCTCTTTCAGATCTCGATCCGATATCTGCCAACTACCGTGACTGGGCTGGTTCTTCTTGGCTTGTATATGTCGGGTTTTGCCATCGTTGTAGGTGACGACAATATCGTCCACGTCAACGGTATCCGTCGATCCGGGGAGCGAGATCGCATCTACCTGAACGGATATGATGTCCGGATCGGAAAGGAGCCGAATCAGCCAGTGCACGGCGACTGCGAGTTGATACTCATCTCCACGGTGAGATCTTCTAGCAGCGATACTCATGCATTGCCCCCTAGCGAGATTCGGTTGACGCAGAACGTGCCTGCTTTGATTGCGCATCTATTGCACAGTGACGACCTCCACTGTCAGGACTCGGATTCCGAAATTACTTTATAGCGACGTATACAAGCCGATGAAATTCGCGAGCATTGCCAATTTCCTGACACTGTTCCTAAGGCAACGCTGCAAAAGCCCCCGTCCGCCTGATTTCTACGGCAAAATTGACGCATGAGCAACCAGCGGACGCTTGCGATGGCAGAAGATCAAGGTTCGGGCTTCGCGCGCTACGCGAAGCCGACGCGTCGGGACGAATTTCTGAAGGCGATGGACGTGCTGGTGCCGTGGTCGGCGCTGTGTGAGGAGATCGCGCCGCACTACCCGAAGGCCGGCAAAGGTCGTCCGCCGGTGGGTTTGGAGCGGATGCTGCGGATGTACTTCGTCCAGCACTGGTTCAATCTGGCCGATCAGGCGTGCGAGGAGGCGCTGTACGACAGTGCGAACCTGCGCCGGTTCGTGGGCATCGACCTGGGCCGCGAGCCGGTGCCGGATGCGACGACGCTGCTGCGGTTTCGCCGGTTGCTGGAGTCCAACAAGCTGGGCGAGGTGTTGTTCGTCCGGGTGAACGAGGAGCTGAAGGAGCGCGGCTACAAGGTACAGACCGGAACAATCATGGATGCGACGATCATCGGTGCGCCAAGTTCGACGAAGAACAAGCAGAAGGCGCGCGACCCGGAGATGCACCAGACCCGGAAGGGTCAGCAATGGTACTTCGGGATGAAGCTTCACATCGGCGTGGATAGCAAGACGGGACTGGTGCACAGCGCGCGAACGACGGCAGCGAACGAACACGACAAGCATTCGATTCCGGATCTACTGCACGGCGAAGAGCGGCGTGTGTATGGCGACTCGGCGTATCACAGCCAGAAGGAATTGATCGCGAGCAAGGCGCCGCACGCGCAGGACTTCACCAATGAGCGGACGCGCTGGAAGGGCTGGGTGGATGAAGAGGCCAAGCGCAAGAACAAAACGAAGTCGAAGGTGCGCGCGAAGGTGGAACATGTGTTCGCGGTGGTGAAACGGCTTTGGGGCTTCACGAAGGTGCGCTACCGAGGTTTGGAGAAGAACACGACGCGCGCGTTCGTGGCGCTTGCGCTGGCGAATCTGTATTTGACGCGGCCACGGTACGCGGGGTGATTGCGCCCGGAATCCGGGAAATCCCGGGTTCCGGATGCAAAGCGGGCGGAAATCGGCATCAATAGGTCGAAATTTCGCGATTTTTTTACCTTGAAGCCGATGTGGCGATCAATATCGGCAAGCGAAGCAGATGTCGATGGCTTGTTCAGCGTTGCCCTAAGCCCAGGATCATATAGATAATGCTTTACGCAAAGCATGCATTGGGCAGCTTGCGAATGTAACCCTTGGCCGACAACGATCATACCAATCCGATGCAGAAGCGGCAGAAAGCAAGACCGACTCGACCAGCCCGAAGCTGGGCCGCCACGTTGGCTTTCGGCATGAGGAGATTTGGCATCAGCAATCAATCTATCGGCTGCGCTCGAACCGATTCTTCCTGCGTGGGTTGATTCTGTTGCTGAGCCAGTAGCTGCATCTGCTGCTGTGTCAACGCATCAACCTTCTGCAGCGCCTGCTCGACCGGACGCTCGACGGCTTGCGCCACATCGGTGCGCTGCCCGCGCGAAAGAAAACTGGCGCAGCAGATTGGAGCACCAGAGTCAACCTTTGCGTCATTGACAGCACACGATGACCGGCGGTAGCTGGTCACTGGGTATCAGCTCAAGAAACCCCACCAAACGGCGTCCATCCATCTCGGGCAGGGCGTCGCGGGCTATCACAAAGGCAATATAGGTCGGCGAGCCATTCGCACCTCTCTCCTGCTTCCATAGCAGGAGTTGATATTTGCCTTCAGACCATGTGCCCGGCTGCGGTACACCACCCAAGGTTTGTTCGACGTATTCACCGGCTTTGGCGCCCATTGCTGCCCCATTGGTGAACCCGGGTTCGGCCCAAACGAATTCCCCATAAATCACGTGGTACTCGTTATTCAGATACTTCTCCAGCCACTCGGTCATGGCCAACTTCGCGGGTTGTTGCTCACTCTCTGGCGAAAAGCGGTGAGGTGGCGCAGGCGCAGCCCACTCCTGAAGACGGTCCAGCATGCCGCCTCGCGACTTGACCGTCTGACAGCCCGCCAGCATGAAACACATCAGCAGAGCCATGCACGCCGCATGAGCAGTCGTGAGTGTTGTGCTTTTCCGTGTTCCGTTCATGTTGGTTCTCGTGTCCTTGAATTGCGTGCTTCGCTTCACAGACGTTCGGACGACCCGAACGCGAAGAAAAGCGGGGCAGTACCTTGGCCTCTGATCGAAGGCGTTGATCCGATCCTATCGTCCATAGTGTGGTGGGGCAAGGAGGACGCCAATACAGCCGACAGTTCAAAATTTCTTTTTTTCAATAGGTTAATGGCTGGAAAATAAAAAGTACGTTGATGCAATCGGGCCAGTACGTGCGCTGCCCCTTGTCGTATTTGCCGGCCCAGGAGTCTTGGGAATTGCCCATCAACCCATGCACAAGCACCAAGTCGGCGACCGCTACGTCCGACCGGTGATAAGGATGGATACCGAACTCCGCCATCTGACAGCCTCCTGCTATCTGCGATGTCCCCCTGACATCGCGCTGCAGTGTTGCCCGACACCCGGCATGAGGTGCAAGCCCCTCGCGAAAGCACCCCCTCCCAACCTCCCCCTGCGCTACGCGCAAGGGGAGGAGAAAAGATTGCGCCGAGGCCCACCCTCCGGCAGGCCTCGGTCAGCCGGTGGCGTCGTACACTCGCGGCTTCCGTTTTGTCTGGAAGCCTCCGATGCGCTGTTCTCCACCAATCCTGTCCCCGAAAGTTCTGCTGCTGACCCTCGCAGCCACCGCCGCGCTCGCCGCCTGCCAGCGCGAGGCCGAAGCGCCCGCCGCCCCGCAGCCCGCCGCGGCGGAACCCACAAAACCCGCCGCATTCGCGTTCAAGGACGCCATCGATCCGGCCGATTTCGCCGAGCACGTGCGCGTGCTGGCGTCCGACGAATTCGAGGGCCGCGCACCGGGCACGCCCGGCGAAGAAAAAACCGTCGAATATCTCAAGGCCCAGTTCGAGCGCATGGGTCTGAAACCCGGCAACGGCGACAGCTATTTCCAGACCGTGCCGATGATGGAAACCACCGCCGACGAATCGACGACGATGACCATCGACGTCAAGGGCACGCCGCGCACGCTGAAGTTCGGCACCGACATGGTGATCGGCACGCGTACCGGCCAGCCGGAAGTGAAGGTCGATGCCAGCGATCTGGTGTTCGTGGGCTACGGCGTGGATGCGCCGGAGCAGCAGTGGAACGACTACGCGGGCGTCGACGTGAAGGGCAAGACCGTGGTCATGTTCGTCAACGACCCGGGCTTCCACGCCAACGACGAGAGCCTGTTCAACGGCAAGCGCATGACCTACTACGGGCGCTGGACCTACAAGTTCGAGGAAGCCGGGCGCAAGGGCGCGGCGGCGGCGCTGATCATCCACGACACCGAAGGCGCGTCCTACGGCTGGGACGTGGTCAAGAATTCGTGGTCGGGCGCGCAGTACGACCTTCGTGCCGCCGACGACCCGGCGCCGCGCGTGCCGCTGCAGGGCTGGATCACCGGCGAGCAGGCGAAGGCGCTGTTCGCGGATGCCGGCCTGGATCTCGACGCGCTGCGCACGGCCGCCAACAAACGCGGCTTCAAGGCCGTGCCGCTGCCCGCGAAAGCCAGCGTCACCCTGAAGAGCACCACCGCCGAGAAGGAATCGCGCAATGTGCTGGCGCTGCTGCCGGGCACCACGGCGCCGGACGACACCATCGTCTACATGGCGCACTGGGACCATCTGGGCAAGCATCCGGACGAAGCCGGCGACAACATCTACAACGGCGCGGTCGACAACGCGACCGGCGTCGCGGGCATCCTGGAAATCGCCGGACAGTTCGCGAAGAATCCGCCGAAGCGCTCGGTGCTGTTCGCCGCGGTGACGCTGGAAGAGTCCGGCCTGCTGGGTTCGAAATACTACGTTGCGCATCCGTCCGTACCGCTGGACCGCACCGTCGGCGTGATCAACCTCGATGCGATGAGCGTCGTCGGCCGCAGCCGCGACTTCACCGTCGTGGGCATGGGCAATTCGGAGCTGGAGGATGTGCTCAAGCCGATCGCCGACAAACAGGGCCGCACGCTGGTGGAAGAATCCAATCCGGCCGGCGGTTATTACTTCCGCTCCGATCACTTCAACTTCGCCAAGGCCGGCGTGCCGGCGCTGTACACCGACGGCGGCACCGACCTGATCGAAGGCGGCACCGCGGCGGGCGACGCGGCGGGCAAGGACTACAACGAAAACCGCTACCACAAGCCCGGCGACGAGTACGACCCGAACACGTGGAAATTCGACGGCACGATGGAAGACCTGACCGCCGTCTACGCCGTCGGCGCCGCGCTCGCCAACGGCGACGCCTGGCCGAACTGGTACGCCGGCAATCCGTTCCGCGCCGCGCGCGAAGCGATGATGGCGGCGAAGAAGACACCCGCGCCGGCGAAGTAAACCGCAATTCGAGCGAACTGCGGTCCCGCAAACGACAACGGCGCCTTCCGGCGCCGTTGTCGTTTGGACTGCCGTGGCGCTCAGACCGAGCGCGAGAACGTCATGCTGTTGGTCAGCCGGTCTTCGGCGGCCTGCAACAGCGGTTTCGGTTCCTTGCCGGCGTCGCTGACCTGGCGTTCGTGCAACTGCCGCTCCTGGTTCATGTTCTGCACCGCGACCTTGTCCTGCAGCTGATCCGGGGTCTGGTTGCGCGACTGCTCGACATTCACGTAGCCGTTGAAGATCGGTTCCTTGCCGACTTTTTCGGCGATCATCACATGGCCGTTCTTGACGTCCATGTATTCGGGTTTCTCCGACAGGCCCGGCGTGGTGCGGGTGGTGATGATCACGTCGGTCGCCACTTTTCTGGCGTCCTCCTCGGTCATGCCAGCCTTGTTCTGGACGAGCGTCATCGCGCGTGCGAACAGATCGCGCTCGGCGGGGGTCATGTCCATGTCTTTCTGCTGTTTGACCGGCGTCTGCAGCATCGGTCCGCTGCCGTTGTCCGGCGCCGGCGCGCGCTCGGCGCCCGCCAACACCGGCTGCGCGCGATCGACAGGCACCGCCTGCGCCGCGGCCACGCGCGTCTGCGCAGCCAGTTGTGCATTCGTTTGTGGTGCATCGAAGGGTTCGGTCATGGCGCTGGCTCCTTGTCGATCCTGTTCGTCAATCTTCTTCGGGACAATGGTCATCTTTCGGAATGTCCTGTCCGGCGATCACCGGATGCATTTCGAGATACCGCCTGTAGGAATCCGCGCCAGACGCTCGGTACCAGATCAAATTTCCGGCCTCGCGCACTGCATAGGCATTTTCGGCACGGAAATCAGGGCAGGCTTCCGGATCGTTTTCCGCCATGTCGTCGCGGCAAAAACGAAGAAACATCTTGCCGTCCCGATACTCGCCGGAGACTTCGCCAGCTTCGCCGCGAACGCGGGTGCCATCGCTCCAAGTGCCGCGGATGCCGTCGGCTGTGGTCTTTAATTCGAGATGCGCCGAATGCTGCCAGCCGCAGGATTGGGCGTAGGCCCAGCGCCCGAAAAACGCAGCTGTTTCTTTCGCGGCAGCCCCCGACGGCGTGGCGGCCGCCGGCCCGGGAAACTGCGCGCAGGCGCTAGCCATGCATAGCGCCAGGACCGCCACAGAGCGGCGCAGCCATGGCAACGCGCGGAAAGGATAGGTCTGGATCGGTTGGGCAATCACGGCTGTCTGCGCTCAGTGATACGTGCGTCCCACCGAGCGTAGCTCATCGCTCATCGCCGGAACAGGGCATTGTAGTCGAATCGCCTGACTGCCTCGGCGATGAGGGAGACTGAATCCGAGTGCTTGGCATTGATCAGGATATTGCTCAGCTCTGGCACGATTACCGATGGAATTTCGAGCAGTGCCGTTGCCCCGGAGGCATACCACGCCGAACCCGCACGAATCGATACGGACCCATGCGGGACCGAATCCCATCCCATCGAGAGTTTCGCCGGCGCCAGCCGGATACGTTTTTTCCAGATGGCCGCCGGAATCTCGATCCGCACGAGATAACGATTCAAAGGCAGCCCCTTGTCGTCGATATGCGCGGCCGTCTCCAGCACCGCAAGCGCCAGGTTTGGCGATGCGTAGACGACTTCCTGCCCCGAATCATTCCAGCGGCCCGGGTTCATTGCGGCGCCTTTTCCGGACATGTCATCCGGAGCATAAGATTTACCTGCCGAGGATATTCTCCAAAGTCTCACAGATAAGCACCGCTCTCGATCGCCCCAAGAACGCGCATCACCGACTGGCGCCCTGATGGCGTATCCATCAGATTGGCAGGTGTTTCGCCTCCCAGCGCAGGCTGCGGCACGCGGATCCAACGGCCGACCCAAGCTTCGACATCGAAGTTGTCGACTTCGGGATTCTGAGGGTCAAGCATGTCCTCAACTCGGTTAATCAACTCCATCAAGCCAACAACTGATTGACCGCTCACTCCCGAGAAGAGCTCTTTATGCGCGATCTTCTTCGTGAACGTGGCTTTTGGTATACCTACCATTTGCTGAAATTCGGCAGCTGACGTACCCAACTCTACGATCAGTTCCTTGACCACGTCATACGGCACTCCTTCTCGTTCGATTTGGACGCGCCGACGCAAATCTGCAGAACGCAAATCATGCCGATAATGACTAATCAGATCTGTCGCATTTGTTGAATAAATACGCCCTGGCTGCTCCGTTACCGGCTCACCTACAACATACCGGCCACCGACGACCTGCACTTTAGCTTTATCTTTTTTGCCCACGGCGAACCCGGCAACGAATTTCCCCGTTTTGCCAGATCTGTAACTCGCTTTTTCTTTGTCGGCCATACTCAAAAACTCAAGACTACTTATAGCCAACTGTAGACTCAAAGCAGTCGAAAATCACATCCGCCTTCGATAGTGGCGCTCATGATTGGGGTTTGAGCGGAACAAGAGTAGGTCAGGCCGAACTACGCTCCGGCCAGACCGTCTTCGCCAGCAGTTCGTCGTTCCAATCGAACTGCAGCGAGCCGTCCTTGTTCAGCAGCAGCGACACGAAGTTGATGACGTTGCGCGCGAACATGTCGCTGGCGTGCATCGCGCCGCTGCTGGCGAGGTTCAACGGGCCGGACACGGTCACACCGCCGTGGACGACGTTGTCGCCCGGCTGGGTGAGTTCGCAGTTGCCGCCAGTCTCGGCGGCCAGATCGACGATGACGCTGCCGGGCTTCATGCCGGCGACCATCGCGGCGCTGACGATCTTCGGCGCGGGACGGCCCGGTACGGCGGCGGTGGCGACGATCACGTCGATGTTCTTCAGATGATCGGCGAGCCGCTGCTGTTGCAGGGCGCGCTCCTCGTCGGTGAGCTGGCGGGCGTAACCGCCCTCACCCGCTGCGCTGACGCCGAGGTCGAGGAACTTGCCGCCCAGCGATTCGATCTGTTCGCGGGTTTCCGGGCGCACGTCGAAGCCTTCGACCTGCGCGCCGAGACGCTTGGCCGTAGCGATGGCCTGCAAGCCGGCGACGCCGGCGCCGATCACCAGCACCTTCGACGGCCGGATGGTGCCGGCGGCAGTGGTGAGCATCGGGAAGAAGCGCGGCGCCAGCTGCGCCGCGATCAGCATCGCCTTGTAGCCGGCCATGCCGGCCTGCGAGCTGAGGATGTCCATGGCCTGCGCGCGGGTGGTGCGCGGCAGGCGCTCCAGCGGAAACGCGATGATGCCGCGGGCCTGCAGCGCTTCGGTGCGGGCAGCATCGCCCTGCGGTTGCAGCATGCCGACCAGTACCGCGCCCTGTTTCATGCCGGCGATGGCCTGGGCCGACGGCGGCTGCACGCAGACCACGATATCGGCGGACGCCAGCACCGCGTCGGCGCCGTCGACGATCTCGGCGCCGACATCGGCATAGGCGGCGTCCAGCGCATGCGCGCCATCGCCGAGCCCACGTTCGATGCGCACCACGGCGCCGGCCGCCGCGAGTTTCTTGCAGGTCTCCGGCGTGAGCGCCACGCGCCGCTCGCCCGGCGCGGTTTCGCGCACCGCACCAATGATCACTTTCGCTGTCGCATGCCCAGACGTGTCAGCCGCAGTCTCCGTCATCTTTGCCGGTCTCCATCGATCCGCTTCGGTTGCCGGCATCCTAGCAGGTTGTCGTGGAGCTACCGGGCGCGCAGGGCAATGCCGCATCGTGATCAGGACATGCCGACGACAGCGCGGAAAGTTCGAAACGGAAAGGCCGCCACGGATATCCCGTGCCGGCCGAAAGGAAACACAGCGGGGCGGCGTCAGGACGTCGCGGCGGCGCGGCTCTGGCTGAGCTGTTGCCACATGTCGCGCATGGCTTCGTCGAACGGCGCTTCGGTGGAGCGCAGCGCGATCCGGCCCTTGGCGACCAGCGCCGCGAGTTCTTCCGGGGTCACCACCAGCTTGCGCTGGCCGCGACGATTCACGATGAGGAAGCGCGAGGTCAACGGGCTGACCCAGGCGATGCGCGACGGCGTCTCGCGGCCATCCTCTTCGATCAGGCGAAGACTCTGCCCGACACGCAGGCGACGCATGCGCGCGGCCATCGCCGGATCGTGTTCGACGCTCTCGGTCCCGCCGACCACCCGCAGACCGCCCCAGTTCGCGGCATCGTTGGGCTCGGCCGGAGCTTCCTCCGCCGACACCGTATGCAACCCGCGAGGCTGATCGGGGAACGCCAACGCGCTGACGATCTTCGCCAGCGAGTCGCGCGCGGCGGTCGCGTCCAGCCCACAGCTCACGTAGCAGCGACCCAGCGGCGCCTGCAGTTCGAGAATCTTGTCGGCGACCCGACCGCCTTCGGCGCGGGCGGCGTCGGCGTCGGCCTGCATCAGGCCCTCGCCGATCGACAGCGCCGACAGGTACTGGGCGGAACTCGGTCCTTCGCGCAGCCAGGTCTGGACCAGGTGATGGCGCCAGTGGCCGCTCAGGAATTCGGCGATGCCAGCGGTGAGCGGACGCTGGCTGAGACGCGCGTCCAGCAGTTCATCCACCGCGCGGCGCGCGTGCTGCAGCCGCTCGCGGCCGCTGACGGTATCGGCGGCGCGCTGTTCGGCGACATCGCGCATCTTCTTCTGTTGATCGAGGTGATCGCGCAGCTCGCTGGCGGCGAACTCGAAGATCGCCTTGTCGTCGCGATACTCCTCGACCACCCGGCCCACCGCCAGTTCGGCATGGGTCAGGGTCTGCTGGTCCTGCGGGGAATCGCCGGTATTGCCTTCGCAGGCTTCGCTCAGCGCTTCCAGCAGCTTGCGGCCGGGATGGCCGCGCTGATCGAACAGGCTGTCGTCGCTCAACGCCAGCTTGAGATACGGCGGCACCAGCCGACCGTAGAGCGCGCGCGAACGGCCCAGCGTGGCGTGGCTGCTCGCCAGGGTCTGCAGCAGGATGCCGACCAGATCGATCGCATCCTCGTCCATTTCATTGAAACGGGTCTGGGTGGGGTCGTAGCCGAGCTGGCGCGAGCCGCTGACGATCTGGTCGCGGATCACCGCCGACAGCGGACGACTGTCGTCGCCGGCAAGGGCGCGAACGTACGGCGCAGGGTCGTCGCCCTGCAGCATCGTGGCGATGCCCAGCAGCTCCTGCGGCGCGAGCACGCGGACACCGTTCAAGCCCGAGGTCGGCGGCGGTGCGGCGCCCGATTCGTCGGGGGACGAAGCCGAAGCCGAGCCCCGGCGCAGCACGCTCTGGCGCCAGGCGCGCAATTGCTGATGCACGGTTTCGCGGTAGCGCAGCGGCCGATTTCCGTCGGACAGCATGCCGCCCGCCGCAGGCTGTCCGCCGGCTGCGGACTGGCCACCGCTGTAATCCCACGGCGTATTGGGCGCTTGGCCGCCCTGTGATGCATGACCTTGCGGGGCGTGACCCTGCGGACCATGCCCCTGCGGCTGCGGGTTGCGCGGCTCGACCAGTCCGCCGTCGGGCGACCAGTCGGCGGGCATGCCCGGTGCCTGCGGGTGCGGCTGTTCCTCGCGCGGCAGGAAGCCGTGGTCCAGCGCGACATTGGTCTTGGTATAGAGATCGTCGAGCGACTTGGACAGCCGCTTTTCCAACTGCAGGAAGATCAGCCGGCGCAGCTCGGGGGTGAGGTCGTCCCCGGTGAACAGCTTCACGAAGGCGTCGATCGGGACGTCCGGGCGCAGCGGATTGGTTTCCGGCGCCTGCCGCGGCAGACCCAGCGCGGTGGCCAGCGCATCCAGACGGTCGTGCAGCAACTGCAGCGGGTGCATCAGCTGGTGTTCCAGCAGTTCCACGATCTGCTGGCCGGACAGATGGATTTCGAGCTGGGCCTCGGACATCAGGCTCATGCTCTTGTTGTCGACCGCGCGCGGGCGCGGGTTGCGCCAGCGGTCGAACGCGTTCTCGAGCGCGTCGCGGTAGCGGTTGGCCAGTTCCAGCGCGCGCTGGTTGAGCATGCGGATCGCGATGCGGTCGTCGTAGATGGCGCTGTTGTCGTGGCTGGCGATGGCGGCCAGGCGCACCTGTTCTTCGATATCACCCCAGAA
>JBKJTC010000172.1:0-7911 GCA_046590925.1 Lysobacteraceae bacterium
CCCGGCGCGCGGGTGGCGATCATCGGCGCCGGCGGCATCGGTTTCGACGTCGCCGAATATCTGGTGCACATGCCGATCCTCGACGCGACGGCGTTCGACCTGAGGCCGCCGCACACCGCGGCACAACATCGCTCGTCTACGCTGGACCCGCAGCGTTGGATGGCCGAGTGGGGCGTGGATCCGACCTTTTCCGGCCCCGGCGGCCTGCGCAAACCCGAGCCCGAGCCGCCGACGCGCGAAGTCTGGCTGCTGCAGCGCAGCCCGGGCAAACCCGGCGCGAAGCTGGGCAAGACCACCGGCTGGATCCATCGCGCCGCGCTCAAGGCCAAACAGGTGGCGATGCTGGGCGGCGTGGAGTATCTGGGCATCGACGACACGGGGTTCCGCATCCACACCGATGGCAAGGAGCAGACGCTGCCCGTGGATCACGTGGTGATCTGCGCCGGCCAGGAACCGCGCCGCGAACTGTTCGACGCCCTGCAGGCCGCCGGTGTCGCCGCACATCTGATCGGCGGCGCCGACGTGGCCGCGGAACTGGACGCGAAGCGCGCGATCGCCCAGGGCAGCCGGGTGGCGGCGGGGTTGTAGGGGATTCTGCCCGACGCCGCAGGCGGTTCGGGCATAAAACCTGCGCAATCCGGGATCGCGGTCGCAGTCCGCCATCCCGCAGTGCAACACCGTTGGCATGAGTCCACGGCAGGCCCAGTCCTTGCCCCGACAGTGGCTTACGCCACCTTCTGAACAAAAACTCCAATTGAATCAGAGATTTCCGATTTTCCATTCAGCCGACGTTATGTTTCGCTGACTACCCTACGCCCGCTTTCCCGCCAACCGGATGCGGGACCAGCGCGAGATCGTGTCGGGAGATGGCGCCACCCCTTTGGTGGGCCCCCCGTTCCGATCCACGTTTGGGCTACAAGCGGCCATAGAGCCCGCAGCCCCTTGTCTTGCGATCCTCGCAAGCGCCCGGCGTCATGCCGGACTGTCTATCGCCATGTCGCACCCGAATCGATGTTCCGGGCCCTTACCCGTGCACCGCTCGGCCGAAGCAACGAAGCAAGGAGTTCCAATGAAACTCGCATGGATCCTTTGGATCGCATCGGTGTTGCCCCCGCAGGCCGCCGATTCGCTATGTCTCAGTACCACGCTGTACCTGGAAGCACGCAACCAGCCTGTCCGCGGACAGCAGGCGGTCGCCGAAGTCGCGCTGCGTCGCGAGGACAGCGGCCTGTGGGGCGACTCGATGTGCGATGTCGTCACCGCCCGCAAACAGTTCGCGCCGACCATCGTGTCGCCGCGCACGCAGCTCAGCAATGCCGAAGCCTGGTCGCAGGCGGTCACCATAGCGCTCGAAGCCGAGCGCAACTGGGCGCTGCCCGAAGGCGAGCGTCAGGAGATCGTTCCCGGCGCCAGCCATTTCGCGGCCCTGTCCATCGCCCAGCCCAGCTGGCGCAATGCGTATCAGGTCGCGAAAATCGGCGACCACACGTTCCTGAAAGTGCAGTCGCTGAAATCGCAGAAAGACAAACCCGGCCGCGGATGAAACCACGGCCGGTTTCGATACCGGAATCGAAAGATCGAAGATGGATTGATGGCCGCAGTTTCTGCGGCTTTTTTTTGCGCGTTTTCCACATCCAGTTTTTGATGGCGACTTTTTTGCATCGCTTTTTGCGCATCGCTTTTTTGCGCGGATTGATTTGCCGCCATGTCGCAATGATCGCGCATCGGCACGCCGACGACACTGCATTCCACATGCCTCGGTTGAACCGCACGGTCCGGGACACCATCATCCGGCTTCATCCCCCATCACGCCAAGGTAACCGCGCATGAAACTCTATTATTCCCCCGGCGCCTGCTCGCTCGCCGACCACATCGTGCTGGAATGGATCGGCAAACCGTACGAAGCTGTGCAGGTCAGCCGCGACGATCGCAAGAAGCCCGAGTTCCTCGCCATCAACCCCGCGGGCGCGGTGCCGGCGCTGGAACAGGACGGCTGGGTGTTGACCCAGAATTCGGCGATCCTCAATTATCTCGCCGACCTGCATCCGGAGAGCGGCCTGGGCGGCGACGGCACCGCGAAAAGCCGCGCTGAAGTGAACAAGTGGATCGCGTTCTCGAACGCCGACGTGCATCCTGCCTTTCATCCGCTCTTCGGCAGCACCGCCTATCTCGAGGACGCTGCGCTGATCGACAGGACCAAGGATGCGGCGCGCGCGAAAGTACGCACGCTGTTCGAACGCGCCGATGCGCATCTGACAGATAAAGAATGGCTCGCAGGCAGCCGCTCGGTCGCCGATCCGTATCTGTACGTGACCTGGCGCTGGGCGCGCAACAACGGCGTCGATGTTTCCGGCCTGGACAATCTCGCTGCATTCGCTGCGCGTATCGAAGCGGATGCCGCAGTACAGAAAGTGCTGAAGGATGAAGGTCTGAGCTGACGCAGAACCTTGCGATATCGGCAAGGAAAAAGCCGTGCGATGCGCGGCTTTTTCATGCGGGGACATCACGTCGGGTTGCGCGCACGCCGACACCGGCATCGCATCGAAGGACGATCGACCGCAGACTTCAGATGAGGACAGCTATTGTGGGCAGGCATTTTGCACGGCACCGTGCAGAACGCCATGCCGGTAGGTGTCTAGCCCACAACGACAACCGCCAGCGACGGCGTTCGCGCATCACGGCTCAAGGCCATGCACACTGCGCGCGCAAACCATGCGCATGGGCATGGAATTTCCAGCCGTTGTTCGACGCAAGTCTGTTTTGAAACGCTGCGCGTACTGCCTAGTGCGCAGCGGCCTCCTCTCCCAGCCCTACGCCGCACCCACGCGGCGATCTTCATGGAAAACATCGCGTGCCCAACCCGTTCCCGCCATCCACTTCCGTCCCGTCCTTCCGCGCATCGGCCCTGTGCATTGGCCTGCTGTGCCTGTCCGTCGCAGCGCTGGACGCGCATGCGGCCAAACCCATCTGCGACAAACGTACCGACCTGCCGCCGACGGTAAACCTCCGCGTCGACAACGACCTGTTGGGCAACCAGGATCAGGGCTACACCAACGGCGTGCAGCTGACGCTGGTTTCGCCGAACCTGGTCGATTACACGAACGATCCCTGCCTGCCGCGTATAGCGCGCTGGGCCAACCGCAAGCTCGACGCGCTCACGCCCGATGGTTTCGAGCAGCAGAACATGGTCACCACGTTCAGTCAGTCGATCTACACGCCCGAAGACTTCACCCGCACCGATGTGATCGAAGACGATCGACCCTATGCCGCATTTCTGCTGATCGGACTTGGCTACAACGCACGCAACGGCGACCGGCTGCGCACCACGCAGCTGCGGTTCGGCATCGTCGGTCCGTCCGCGCGGGGCGAAGAGGTGCAGAACGCAGTGCATAACGCGACCGGCGACGCGCCGTTCGAGGGCTGGGACAACCAGTTGCGCGACGAGCCGGTGTTCCGTCTTGTGCACGAGCGCATGCGGCGGTTTTCCGCCGAAGAAGATGGGATCTGGGGCTGGGATGCGATCGTCCATTACGGCGGCAGCGTCGGCAATCTGGCCACCTACGCCAACACCGGTGCCGAGTTGCGCTTCGGTCGCCACCTGCCCGACGATTTCGGCAGCACGCCGCTGCGTCCGGCCGGCGAGAACACCGCGCCCACCCGCGGCCCGCGCAAGGGCGGGCCGTTCGGCATCCACGGGTTCGTGACGACCGATGGGCGCTGGGTGTTGCACGACATCACCCTGGACGGCAACACCTTCAAGGACAGCCACAGCGTCGACAAGCGTCCGTTCGTGGGCGAAGTCGGCGCGGGTCTGGCAGTGACCAAGGGGCGCTGGAAGTTCGCGCTGGCCCGCTATTACCGCAGTCGCGAATTCGAAGGTCAGAAAGAACCGCCGGTGTTCGGCAGCTTCACCATCAGCCGCTCGCTGTAACGCGATCCGGCGTCGATACGAAAAAGCCGCGCACTGCGCGGCTTTTTCGTTCGGAACGACGCATTCAACGATCGCGCGTAACCGTCCACAACCTGGACATTTCCAGATACGTGAACGATGCCGACCAAGTGATCAGCAACAATCCGGTAAGCGATTCCATTCCCGACACGAAGCGGATCGCACCCACCGGGGCCAGATCGCCGAACCCCAGCGTGGTGTAGGTGGTGGCCGACAGATACATCGCATCGAACAGCGTGTCGAATCCCTGCTCTCCGTGAATTGCGCCCGCGTCGGGCACGGCCAGCAAACCCCAATACGCGAAGCCGTAGCACCAGATTTCGACGATATGCAGCGTCAGCAGCGCAAAGATGATCTCGAGCATCGCGCGACGGTCGCGCTTGGGCTCGCGCACCGCGTAGCGTCGCGCGAGCCAGTGCAGTCCCTCGTAGTGGATCACCACCACCAGCGCGGTGACCGCAAGGGTGACGAACACGACCAGCACGTGTTCGCCCCATTGTTCCGCCGGAATCAGCCAGTCGCTGCTCACAAGCTGTCCGCGCGCATCAACGACGTTCGATCGCCACGTAATGGCGGTCTTCCGGCCCCACATAATTCGCGCTGGGGCGGATGATCTTGCCGTCCTCGCGCTGTTCGATGACGTGCGCGCTCCAGCCGGTGGTGCGCGCGATCACGAACAGCGGCGTGAACATCGGCGTCGGGATGCCCATCATGTGATAGGCCGACGCACTGTACCAGTCGAGATTCGGGAACATCTTCTTGGTGTCCATCATCAGCGTCTCGATGCGCTCGGACACGTCGAACAGCGTTTGATTGCCGCCGTCGGCGCAGAGCGTGCGCGAAAGTTCCTTGATGATCGGGTTACGCGGATCGCCGATGGTGTACACCGGATGGCCGAAGCCGATGATGATTTCCTTGCGCTCCATGCGCGCGCGGATGTCGGCTTCCGCCGCATCGGCGGTGTCGTAGCGGCTGATGATGTCCATCGCCACTTCGTTGGCGCCGCCGTGCTTCGGCCCACGCAAAGCACCAATGGCGCCGGTGATGCAGGAATGCAGATCCGAACCGGTGCCGGCGATGACGCGCGCGGCGAACGTCGACGCGTTGAATTCGTGCTCGGCGTAGAGGATCAGCGATTTGTCGAGTGCGTCTTCATGCAGCGCACTGGGCGGCTGCCCATGCAGCAGATGCAGGAAGTGCGCGGCCACGGAATCGTCGTCGGTCTGCGTATCAATGCGGTCGCCGTTGCGGGTGAAATGCCACCAGTACAGCAGCATCGAACCGAAGCTGGCGATCAGGCGATCGGCGATGTCGCGCGCTTCGCTGGCCGGATGGCCTTCGCGCTCCGGCAGCACCGTGCCCAGCACCGAACAACCCGTGCGCATCACGTCCATCGGGTGCGCGTTGGCCGGCACCAGTTCCAGCGCTTCCTGCACGATCGCCGGCAATCCGCGCAGGCGCTTGAGTTTGGTCTTGTAGGCCTTGAGCTGCGATGCGGTGGGCAGCGCGCCGTGCACCAGCAGATGCGCCACTTCCTCGAACGTTGATTTGCTCGCAAGGTCGTGGATGTCGTTGCCGCGGTAGTGCAGATCGTTGCCGCTGCGGCCGACCGTACACAACGCAGTGTTGCCCGCAGGCGTGCCGCTCAACGCGACGGATTTCTTCGGCTTGGGAACGGATTGGTTGGTGTTGTCGCTCATGGTCTGGTCCTTGTCATTTCTTCGCGGCGAACAGCGCGTCGAGCTTCTGTTCGAATGCGTGATAACCGATGCGGTCGTACAGTTCCTCGCGGGTCTGCATGATATCGACCACGGCCTTCTGGTGCCCGTCGCGGCGGATGTTTTCGTAGACGCTCTCCGCGGCCTTGTTCATGGCCCGGAACGCGGACAGCGGGAACAACTGGATCGCGACGCCCGCCGAGGCGAGTTCGTCGCGGGTGAACAGCGGGGTCTTGCCGAATTCGGTGATGTTGGCCAGCACCGGCACGTTCACCGCATCCACGAAACGACGATAGGTGCCGAGGTCGTAGGCGGCCTCGGCGAAGATGCCGTCGGCGCCGGCTTCGACGCAGGCGATGGCGCGCTCGATCGCGGCGTCCACGCCGTCGACCTGAATCGCGTCGGTGCGCGCGATCAGGAAGAAATCGGCATCGGTCTTGGCGTCGGCCGCCGCTTTCACGCGGTCGACCATTTCACCCTGCGACACGATTTCCTTGCCGGGGCGGTGGCCGCAGCGCTTGGCGCCCACCTGATCCTCGATATGGCAGGCCGCGGCGCCTGCCTTGATCAGCGACTTGATGGTGCGCTCGATGTTGAACGCGCTGGGGCCGAAGCCGGTATCGATATCGACCAGCAGCGGCAGGTCGCAGACGTCGGTGATGCGGCGGGTGTCGATCAGCACGTCTTCGAGCGTGTTGATGCCCAGGTCCGGCAGCCCCAGCGAACCGGCGGCGACGCCCCCGCCCGACAGGTAGATGGCGCGATAGCCGGCGCGCTTGGCCAGCAGGGCGTGATTGGCGTTGATCGCGCCGATCACCTGCAGCGGGGTTTCTTGGGCCAGGGCGACGCGGAACATCGCTCCTGGAGAGCGTGGTGCCCCTGCGGATGGGTTGCTCATTGCGGACGACTCCTCGATCTGTGGCATGCCCGATACGGGATGTCGGGCCGGGCGACGGTGGCGCATGCGGCGGCCTCCGTCGGGCGCTCAATCTGGCACCATCGCGATGGTTGATCAATCTTGATCCTGTCGATCAATCTACCGACATCCCGCCGCCGACATCGCCATGACCACCGATCTGCTGACCGCCCGCGACACCTGCCGCCTGCTCGGCATCAGCCAGGCCACGCTCTACGCCTACGTGAGCCGCGGCCTGCTGGAGTCGCGCCCCGGCACGGATCACCGCAGCCGCCTGTACCTGCGTCAGGACGTGGAGCGGCTGGCGCAGCGCAAGCGCGCCGGCCGCGGCGCCGCCAGCGGCGCCGCGCAGAGCCTGGACCGCGGCCTGCCGGTGCTGGAAACGCAGATCTCGCTGATCCGCCCGGACGGTCCCTACTACCGCGGGCGCTCCGCCATCGGCGCGCTGCGCGACGGCGCCGACCTGGAAGACATCGCGCGGCTGCTGTGGGACTGCGGCGACCACGATCCGTTCGCCATCAACGCCGCCGACGTCTGGCCCGCGCACGTCGCCGGCATCGCCACCAACGCCGCACTGCCGCCGCTGGAGCGCGCAATGGCCGCGATCCCGCTGCTGGCGCTGCACGTGCGTCATTCCTTCAGCTCCGCGCCGCAGGTGCGGCATGAGATCGCCGCCGCGCTGCTGCGCCAGAACGCCGCCCTGCTGGTCGCGCAGCCGCCGTTCGCCGGGCCGGTGCATCGCTTGCTGGCCGATGTCTGGAAACCGGGCGACGAAGGATTCGCCGATCTGGTCCGCGCCGCGCTGGTGATGTGCGCCGATCACGAATTGAATGTCTCGGCGTTCGCCGCGCGCGTGGTCGCCTCCACCGGCGCGCACCTGCACGCGACCGTCTGCAGCGGGCTGGCAGCGCTGTCCGGCCCGCGCCACGGCGGCGCGACGGCGCGGGCGTATGCGTTGATCACCGATGCAAGCGAGGCGTCGTCGCCGCACGATGTCATCGCCGCCCGCTGGCAGCGCGGCGACGACCTGCCGGGCTTCGGTCACGCGCTCTACCCGCACGGCGACCCGCGCGCGGCGGAACTGCTGGCGCGGGTGCGCGTGCTGCACGCCGGTTCGACGGAACTCGCGGCATTGGAAACGATCGTCTCGGCGACCGAAGAAGTCAGCGGACAGCGCCCGAACATCGACTTCATGCTCGCCGCGATCTGCCACGTGAATGGGCTGCCTGCGACTCCGGCGTTGGTGATTTTCGCGGCCGGACGCCTGGCGGGCTGGTTGGCGCACGCGCTTGAACAGCAGGCGCTGGGGCGACTTATCAGGCCGCGGG